>NZ_UFSM01000001.1:4627500-4995958 GCF_900445235.1 Aminobacter aminovorans
CTGGTCTTGCAGCCAAGCATCGACAGGATCCTCACCGACATCCGCGAGGTCGAGGCAACGGCGCGGCGCGGCCGGCTGGCCATGGAAGGGCGAATGCGGCTTGGCATCATTCCGACTGTGGCACCCTATCTGCTGCCGCACGTGCTGCCGGCGCTCAAGGACGAATACCCCAAGCTCAGGCTCGAACTGCGCGAGGCAATCACCGGTGCGCTGGCCGAGGACGCGCTGAACGGGCGCATCGACGCCTTCGTGGCAGCCCTGCCGCTCGACCATGCCGGGTTGATGACACAGGAGCTGTTTTCCGATCGCTTCTACCTCGCAGTGCCGGCAAACGACCCCGACTTCGTTTCACCGCCAGTGCCGCCGGAAAGTCCGGCGCTGGAACGGCTGATGCTGCTTGAGGAAGGCCATTGCCTGCGCGAACAGGCGCTGGCGGTATGCGGCAGCGTCAAGCCGGTGGCGATGGCCAATTATGGCGCAACCAGCCTGACGACGCTGTTGCAGATGGTGGCGCATGGCCTCGGCGTGACGCTGATACCTGAGATGGCTGCAGGTCCAGCGAGCGACCAGCGCGACCTGAAGATCGTGCCCTTCGCCGAGCCGGTGCCGGAGCGGCGCATCTGCCTTGCCTGGCGCCGCAACAGCCCGCGGCACAATGAGTGCCTGGAGCTGGCGCGGATTGTCAGCGGACTGCAGCCGCTATTGCGGCATTGAACTCGGCGAGAGTCGCCTCGTCGGCGGCGGTACGGGCCTTCAGCGACTGCACGAGGCAGGCCTGCGAGCGCAGGATGACGCCGTCCGACAGGATCTTCAGGTGGTTGGCGCGTAGCGTCGAGCCCGTCGAGGTGATGTCGACGATGACGTCGGCGGAGCCTGCGGCCGGCGCGCCTTCGGTGGCGCCGAGGCTCTCGACGATGCGGTAGACCTGGATGCCGTGCATCTGGGAGAAGAACTGCTGCGTAAGCCGCCAGTATTTGGTGGCGATGCGCAGGCGGCGGCCATGGCGCTGGCGGAAATCGGCGGCGACATCGTCGAGGTCGGCCATGGTGTCGACGTCGAGCCAGATGTCCGGCACGGCAACGACGACATCGGCGTGGCCAAAGCCGAGGCGAGCTGATATCGCGGCCTTGCGTTCCCAGTCGGCGAGGTTTTCGCGGATCAGGTCCTCGCCAGTGATGCCGAGATCGACATTGCCCTGGCCGATCTCGCCTGAGATTTCCGACGCCGACAGGAAGGCGATCTCGATGTCGGGGCGGCCTTCGATGGTGGCACGGTAACGACGGTCGTCGTCGGGCAGGTTGACGGTGAAGCCGGCCTTGGCCAGCACCTCGAGCGCCTGCTCCTTGAGCCGGCCCTTGGAAGGAAGTGCGATCGAAATGGCCATCAGCGCGCCTCCCTCAAGGCTTCGATACGGTCGAGCCAGACGGAGAAGCCGACGCCGGGAATGGGCTTGCCGGCGCCGAGCAGGGTCAGCAGGCGGTCGTAGCGGCCGCCGCCGGCCAGTGGCCGATCCGCCTCGGGACCGAAGATCTCGAACACTAGGCCGGTATAATAATCGAGCGGACGGCCGAAGGCAGCATCGTAACGGACGGAGCCGGTGGCGAGACCGTGACCTGAGATCGCCTTGGCGCGGGCGGCGAAATTGTCGAGTGCAGCCCCCAGCGTCAGGCCGGCACCTGCAGCGAACTCCTTGAGTGCTGCCGGCGCGTCGTCGAGCGCCACGTCGATGGCGAGGAAGCGTTCGAGCGCTTCGAAGGCATCGCTCGACAGCCGCACGCTGCGCAGTTCGGCCTTTTCGATCAGGCGGCGGGCGATGTCGTTGGGTGTACGGCCGGCGGATGGCGAAAGACCGGCCTGCTCCATGCCGGCGGCGATGTGGGCGGCAAGCGCGTCGTGGTAGCCGTCGGCGACGAGCGACGCTGCGGGCTCAGCAAGGGCCGAGGTGCGGGTGGGGGCTGCGAGATCGCCGAGGGCGGCAGCCAGAAGCTCGGCCGAGCCGAAGGCGCGGGCAAGACGCATGCGCCAGCCGCGCGGCAAGCCGAGCGCTGCAAGAACCGCCTCGAAAATCGCCTGGTCACCGAGCGTGACGGTCAACTCATGTCCCGGCAGGCATAGCGACAGCAGCGCATGCGCGTCAGCCACCGAGCGCGCATCGGCCGCGGCGATGTCCTTGTCGCCGAGATCCTCGACGCCGGCCTGGAAAAACTCGTTTCCGCCCTCGCGGCGCTGGCGAAACACCTCGCCTAGATAGGAATAGCGGCGCGGCGTGCCGGACTGGGTGTGGATGTGGTCGAGGCAGACCGGAATGGTGAATTCCGGCCGCAGGCAGAGTGCGGCACCCGTCTCGCTTTCGGTCAGGAAGATACGGCGGCGCAGGTCTTCGCCGGCCATGTCGAGGAACGGGTCGGCCGGCTGCAGCACCGGCACATCGACGGCATCGGCCCCGCGCGCGGCGAAGAGCTTCAGGATGTCGGATGCAATCGCCGGATAACGCGCGTTCATGGCCTTACTGCCTGGCCCGCTCTTCCGCCTGCGCGGCCAGGACCTTCTTCACCTCGGCAACGAGCTCGGCCTCGGCAACGGTGACCTGGGCCGGACGCGCGGCGCGCCATTCGGCATTGTCAGTGATTTCGGCGGACATGCGCGCACCCTCGATCAGGTCCTTGATCTGGACCTGGCCATTGGCGCGCTCGTCGCCGCCCTGGATGATCACGACACCCGAGCCCCTGCGGTCGGCATATTTGATCTGCGCCTTCATGCCGGCACCACCGAGATACATTTCGGCACGCACGCCAGCGCGACGCAGGTCGGCGACCATCTTCTGGTAGCGGCCGAGGCTTTCGGTGTCCTTGTCCATGACCAGCACGACGACGGGTGCGACGACGTCCGACGTGTCGAGCTTGCCAAGGTTCTTCAGCGCGGTCATCAGGCGCGACACGCCGATGGAGAAGCCGGTCGCCGGAACCGGCTCGCCACGAAAACGCGAGACGAGGCCGTCGTAGCGGCCGCCGCCGCCTACCGAACCGAAGCGCACGACCTGGCCATCGTCATTGGGAATCTCCGCCAGCAACTCGGCTTCGAAGACAGGACCGGTGTAATATTCAAGGCCGCGCACCACCGACGGATCGACCTTGACGCGGCCGTCGTCATAGCCGGCCGCGGCGGCAAGAGCACCGATCTGAGCGAGCTCTTCCACGCCTTCGGTCCCCCTGGCATTGCCGGCAACGATGGCACGTAAGTTTTCGGCGGTGGTCGCCACATCGGCAGAGCCAGCCTCGGTGAAGGCGATGACGGTGGCAATCGCCGCTTCATCCAGGCCAGCACCCTTGGTGAAGTCGCCCTCGCCCTCCTGGCCGCCATCCCACCGCCCCTTGCCGAGCAGCAGGCGCACGCCTTCGGGGCCGAACTTGTCGAGCTTGTCGATGGCGCGCAGCACGGTGAGCCGGCGATTGACGTTCTCGTCGCCGCCAAGTCCGATGGCCTCAAGCACGCCGTCGAGCACCTTGCGGTTGTTGACGCGGATGACGTAGTCGCCGCGCTTGATGCCGAGCGCTTCCATCACGTCGGCCATCATCATCGTCATCTCGGCATCGGCCGCGACACCAGGCGTGCCAACGGTGTCGGCATCGAACTGCATGAACTGGCGGAAGCGGCCGGGACCGGGCTTCTCATTGCGGAACACCCAGCCGGAGCGGTAGCTGCGGTAGGGTTTGGGCAGCTTCTCGTAGTTTTCGGCAACGAAGCGCGCCATCGGCGCGGTCAGGTCGTAGCGCAGCGACAGCCACTGCTCGTCATCGTCCTGGAACGAGAAGACGCCTTCATTGGGCCGGTCCTGGTCGGGCAGGAATTTGCCCAGCGCGTCGGTGTATTCGATCAGCGGCTGGTCGACTGGCTCGAAGCCATAGAGTTCGTAGACCTCGCGGATCCTAGCCATCATTTTCTCGACGATCCGGATGTCGTCCGCACTGCGGTCGACGAAGCCGCGCGGCAGTCGCGCTTTCATCTTTTCCGATTTGTCGGCCATGGCGAGAATTCCGCTGTTTTCCAGAAATTTTGGCCGCGATCACGGCGCGGCGTGTCGTAACCGAAATGGGATGGAGCGGCAAGCGTTTGGCTCACCGCGGGGAAGCCGAAACATTTCCACAATTTGACCGACATCGTGCCGATACAGCTCGAAGCGACAAGGCGCAGCATTGAATGCCAGGACAAACACGATGCCCACGATCGCAGCAGAACTCGATAAGACCGCAACGCAGCCACTGCCGGCGCGGCGCGAAGAGGTCGCCCCGCGACGGGCGGCATCATTCGGGGATACGCTGCTTGCGGTGGGCCTCGTGCTCTATCCGGCACTTGCCGCCGTCGGTGCCATCGCAGCCGGCCTGATGTTTTCCGCTTAGGACCCTCATCCGGTCCCGAAAGGGCACTGCCATGCCACGGATCGCTTCAACCGTAGCGCTTTGCGCGCTGTCGCTCGCCGCCGGGCTTGCAACGGCTGCGGCCTGCTCACCCGGCGACCCCAGGCTCGCCGGACATTATTATCTCAACGGCGTGATGGAAGTCGGCTCCGAACTGCTGCTCAGGCCGAACGGCAGCTTCGAGTTCATGCTCGCTTATGGCGCCAACGACCAATACGGCAAGGGCTGCTGGGTGAAGCGCGGCGCGACCGTCGAGGTCATCCCTGCCGGGCGCAGCGCCGCCTCCCGCCGCCACACGCCGGACGACCGCGGCTTCGGCGGTCTGGTGCTGACGGTTTCCGGCCGGTCGCTGGTCTGGAACATCGCCGGCAGCGGCTACAAGGGCCGGTATGAACGCTAAACGCGTTCTCCCCTTGTGGGAGAAGGAACTTGGCCCCCTCACACCGGCCGCTTGAACGCCTTGCGCTCGGCTTCGATCTTGCCGCGGCACATGCAGCCTTCGATATGATCGTTGACCATGCCCATCGCCTGCATGAAGGCGTAGACGGTGGTCGGGCCGACGAAGCTCCAGCCGCGTTTCTTCAATTCCTTCGAAATGCGCGTCGACGTCGGCGTCGTCGGGTTGGCGATCAGCGTCGGATAGTCGACGACCTTGGGCCGTTCGTCCGGGCCGGGCTCGAACTTCCAGAACCAAGCCGCGAGCGATCCGGCCTCGTCGGCGAGTTCTCGAGCCCGTTTGGCATTGTTGATGGTCGAGACGATCTTGCCGCGATGGCGGACAATACCGGGATTGCCAAGCAGCCTCTCGATATTGGTTTCGCCATATTCGGCGACCGTGTCGAAGTCGAAGCCGGAGAATGCCTCGCGAAAGCTCTCGCGCTTGCGCAGGATGGTCAGCCACGACAGGCCGGACTGGAACCCTTCGAGGCAGATCTTTTCGAACAGCCTGACGTCGTTGACGACCGGACGGCCCCATTCATTGTCATGGTAGTGCAGATAATCGGGCAGCGTGCCCGGCCAGAAGCAGCGTGTCACCCCATCCGCGCCGACCATCAGGCCTGTCTTTTTCTCGTCCATGTCCATTCCGTTCGTTAACAGTCCAGTGCATGACCCCGAAAATCGAAAGCCGATTTTCGGAAAAGGATCATGCACCGACCCAAAGTGTTACAGCGTCCTTTGCGCGTCCAAGAGGACGCGCGGCGCTGTAATCGCACTGATTTACCGGTGGTTTACCAGACTCCTGAACCGGCTGGTAACCACACCAAAAGCTTTCCTGACAATCTCGCATTTTAAGCAACCCGATTCATGTTTCGGTGGGAAGGCGCGGACAACATGACCCTGAAAAGGGAATGGGTCGTGCCCTGCCCCGCTGACGATCGAGTTGAGAGCACGTCATGAGAAAACCTCTGATCCTGTTGGCATCGGCCGCCATGTTGGCCGAGCTTGTTTCGCCGGCTCTGGCCTATGACCGCTACGCCGAGCGGCCACCTGTCGTAGTGAGCCCCGACCTGTCGGCGCCCTGGGTGCTGCAGCTCGGACGCAATCCCGGCGAGGTGATGCCGCGTCAGCAGCGGCGTCCGCAGCGCGCCCAGGTTCAGGTCAGGCCGGCGGCACCGCGCGAGGCACCCCGCACCGCCCAGCGCCAGAAGGTCCGCCCCGACGGCGTGCAGACCGCAGCCTTGCGCGCCCCGGAAAAGCGCAGCGTGAAGCCGCAGATCAATCCGATCTACCTGCCCCAGACTGTCGCCTATGACGGTGCTGAGGAGGCCGGCACCATCATCATCGATACGACGGAGAACTTCCTCTATCTCGTCGGGACGGACGGACAGGCGCGGCGCTACGGCGTCGGCACCGGCAAGCCGGGCTTCGAGTGGTCGGGCACGCACAAGGTGACGTCGAAGCGCGAATGGCCGGAATGGCGGCCACCGGCCGAGATGATCGCGCGCGAACGCGCCAAGGGCCGCGTGCTGCCGGCGATGATGACCGGCGGCCCGGAAAACCCGCTCGGGGCGCGCGCGCTCTATCTCGGCTCGACGCTGTACCGCATCCACGGCACCAACCAGCCATGGACGATCGGCGGGGCTGTGTCGTCGGGCTGCATCCGCATGCGCAACGAAGACGTCATGGATCTCTACGAGCGCGTCGCGGTCGGCACCACTGTTATCGTCAGGTAATCATCAGGTTACGGGGGCGGAGCCGGCCGCAAGGCCAGGCTCCCATGCAAAAGGGCAGTGCGGCGGAAGACCGTGCTGCCCTTTTCGCATCGCGTGACGGCGGCTGGAAATCTCACTCCGCGGCAAATTTCAGGAAAAATTGTTTAACATGGATGAAATTTGATCGGATCAACCCTTTTCATCCCGGGCGCGCCGAAGTATCCCGTTCCAAGCCGATGATGACCTGCGAAGGAAGACATATGCCGCCGCTCGACGACAACCGCTATCTCAAAGGCGGCCCCGTGGCCGCCCGCATCATCGCCGAAGTCCGCGCCGCCGCGCAGCAGGCGACGGATGAGGGTTTCCGCCCCAAGCTCGTATCGATCACCGTCGGCGACGTCGCCGCTGTCGACGTCTATGTCCGCAACCAGCGCGCCAAGGCCGAGCTGGCCGGCATCGACTTCGAGGAACGGCGGTTTCCGGCGGAGCTGACGGCAGGCGAACTGGAAGCGGCGATCCACGGCATGAACGCCGACCCGCGCGTCACCGGCATCATCATCCAGCGGCCGGTCCCGGCGCACATCCCGATCAAGGCGATCCAGGCGGCGGTGCATCCGCTGAAGGACGTCGAGGGCATGCACCCGGCCTCGATCGGCAACATCGTCTACAACCAGCTCGACCTAGCGCCGTGCACGGCCGCGGCCTCGGTCGAACTGCTGAAGGCGACCGGACTCGACCTCAAGGGGCTTGAGGTGGTTGTCGTCGGGCATTCGGAGATCGTCGGCAAGCCGATCGCCTTCCTGTTGATGAGCGAAGGCGCCACCGTCACGGTGTGCCATCACATGACGCGCTCGCTGGCAGCCCATGCGCGCCGCGCCGACGCGCTTTTCGTCGCCGTCGGCAAGCCCAGGCTGATCAAGGCCGACATGGTCAAGCCCGGGGCCGCAGTCATCGACATCGGCATCAATTCCGAGACGCTGCCCGACGGTTCGAGCCGCATCGTCGGCGACGTCGACACCGAAAGTGTGAAGGAAGTGGCGTCGTGGATCACGCCGGTGCCGGGCGGCGTCGGGCCGGTGACGGTGGCGATCCTGCTGCGCAACACCATGGTGGCGCTCAACCGCCAGCGCGCCGTCTATCGCGCGACGTTCGGAACTGCCGAGGCAACGCTGGCCGCCGAATAGGGCTTTGCGCCGGGTTCGCGCCGGCGCGCCCCACCCTACAGGTGCTAAAGCCGCCAGCTGTCCTGCTGTATCGGCTGCTGCGCCACCGGATTGGCAACCATCTGCAGCCCGTTGGTGACGACGATCGGCGTGCCGTCAGGCACGCGCCCGTAGAGGTCGATGACGTCCTGGTTGATCAGGCGGACACAGCCCGATGACACCGACTTGCCGATGGATGCCCATTCGGGCGAGCCGTGCAGGCGGTAGAGCGTGTCCTTGCCATCCTGGAAGATGTAGAGTGCGCGCGCGCCGAGCGGATTCTGCACACCTGGCTGCATGCCGCCCTCCCACTCGTTCTTTCCGGGGATCTGGCGGGCGCGATACTTTTCCAGCTCAGGCTGGCGGTCGATCATCTCGTTCGGCGGGAACCAGCGCGGCCAGGTCTGCTTCCATTCGATGACGCCGCGGCCGGCCCATTCGAAGCCGGCCCGGCCGAGGCCGACGCCATAGCGGATCGCCTCGCCATTGTCGGCGACGACATAGAGGAAATGGCCGGCCGTATCGATGACCACCGTTCCTGGCGCTTCGCCGGTGGGGTCGGTCACGACCTGGCGGTAGTAGCGCGGATCGATCTTCTTGAAGGGTACGCCCGGAATGTCATAGCCATTGTCGTTGACCGGCGCATACATCATCTCAGGGTCGGCGAAAGACGGATCGTTGCGCATGGTGGGCGGCGGGGGTGCAGCAGGAAACGACGGTTCATAAGCCACCCGTTCGCTGCGCGTCGTCGAGCATGCCGACAGGACGGCCGATGCTGCGCCAGTTGCTGCCAAGGCCAGCAACCTGCGGCGGGTGAATGTCGGCATAGAGGCTTCCAATGCGATTTCGATCTGTTGCAACGCACGGAGCCTTCGCACGTTCCACCCGCCAAGTTCAATCCCGAACGGTCGAGGCTCTGGTCAACTCTGGTTGTAGTCGCTGCGCATCGGCTGCCACATCGAGATGTCGCGCGGTGCGGCCAACAATTCCTCCAGAGCTGCGTGCCATTCCTCGCGATAGGGCCGCTTGAGCTGCACATCCAGCACATCCTGGTGATCAGCCCAGGTTTCGTGCAACAGGAAACGGTTTTCGTCGGCCGGGTCGCTGTGCAGCGTCGCGCTGACGAACATCGGCTCATGGCGCATCGTGTCGAGCACGCCATTGATCAGCTTGAGGTAGCGGGCGCGCTGTTCGGGGCGGACGTCGAAGCCGATGATGTAGGTGACGCTCATTGCAGTTTCCTCTGAATTGTCCGGCAAGGCGCCGTCCGAATGACGAGGAAAATGCCAGAGCCGCGCGCGGCTTCAATGACCTCAGAGGTAATAGGTTCGATTTACTGCGTGCCAGATTGGCTGGTGCTCACTCGGCCATTGCCAACCTCGCCTCGGGCACCCCGGCCGGCTTCTCGCCGCCATAGGCCCAGTCGAGCAGCTTGACCGTGTGGATCACCGGCATGTTGGCGGCCGAAGCAATCTGGGTGATGCAGCCGATGTTACCGGTGGCGACGATCGCCGCCCCCGTGGACTCGATGTTCTTGACCTTGCGCTCGCGCAGCTTTGCCGAAATCTCCGGCTGCATGATGTTGTAGGTGCCGGCCGAGCCGCAGCAGAGGTGGCCTTCGCGCGGCTCCTTGACGACGAAGCCGGCACGGGCAAGCAGGTCCTTGGGCTGGCGGGTGATCTTCTGGCCGTGCTGCATCGAGCACGCCGAGTGATAGGCGACGGTCAGGCCGGGTTTGCGCTGAGGTTCGGGCAGGTCGAGGGTGACAAGATACTCGGTGATGTCCTTGGCCAAGGCCGAAACCCGCGCCGCCTTTTCGGCATAGGCCGGGTCGAGGCGGAGCATGAAGCCGTAGTCCTTGATGGTGGTGCCGCAGCCGGAAGCGGTGATGACGATGGCATCGAGCCCGCCCTTTTCGATCTCTTGCGTCCAGGCATCGACATTCTGCCTGGCCTGATCGAGTGCTGCTTCTTCACGGCCCATGTGGTGGGCGAGTGCGCCGCAGCAGCCCTCGCCCTCGGGCACGACGACCTCGATGCCGAGCCGGTTGAGCAGCGACACCGTCGCCTCGTTGATGCCGGGGTCGAGCACCGGTTGGGCGCAGCCGGTGAGGATGGCAACACGGCCGCGCACGGCCACCTTCGGCGCGTGCACGCCCGGCTTTTCCAGCGACGATGCCACCGGCACAGAAGCAGGTGCCAGGCGGAGCATGGCAGCGATGGGCTTGAGCGCAGCTACCTTGTCGAAGGCACCGGCAAAGGGCCGGCCGAGCTTCGCCAGCTTGAGGGCGGCACGGAAGCGGCCGCGATGCGGCAGCACCAATGCCAGCAGTGCGCGCGTCAGCCGGTTGGCCAACGGACGCTTGTAGGTCTTCTCGATATGGGCACGGGCATGATCGACCAGATGCATATAGTTCACGCCGGAGGGGCATGTGGTCATGCAGGCGAGGCAGGACAGGCAGCGATCGATGTGGGTGACGATCTCCTTATCCGCCGGACGGCCGTTCTCCAGCATGTCCTTGATCAGGTAGATGCGGCCACGCGGCGAATCCAGCTCGTTGCCGAGCGTCACATAGGTCGGGCATGTCGCCGTGCAGAAGCCGCAATGCACGCATTTGCGCAGGATCTTCTCCGATTCCTGGACATGCGGATCGGCAAGCTGGGCTGTGGTGAAATTGGTCTGCACGGCGTTATGACACTCTTTCGGTGGCTAGATCAGCCAGCTTTCGGGGTTCTTGATCGGCTCGCCGCGGCCCAGTGCCTGCAGGCCGATGATGCAGCGGACGATGAACCAGACGGCGACAGCGAACATCAGGATGAAGCCGATGAAGACCATCATCAGCACGAAGGACACGAGCGCATAGATCAGGCCGATCCAGAAGGTGCGGATCAGCCATGTGTAGTGGCTCTCGACGAAGCCACCTGCCTTACCCCGGTTCATGTAGGCCAGGACGATGCCGACAATACCGCTGATGCCGATCACCAGGCCAGCGAGATAGAGGATGTAGATGACCTGGACGTTGGTTGGGCCTGGATCGAGCCAGCGGTCGGTCTGGCGCGGGGTGAAATTCGGCTGCGGATCGCTCATGATGGGGCTCCCTCTGTTGCTCCTATAGAGGTAGCAGAGTTGGACGAATGCACCATCCTGCCCGGGTTGAGGATGGCTTTCGGGTCGAACTCGGCCTTGAGGCGCGCCGAAAGGGCTGCCAGCGCCGCCGGCTGCGGCTCGAAGACTGCCACGGAGGCGCGCCAGGCGGGGGTGGCGCGGACCAGCGTGGCATGGCCGCCGCCAAACTGCCTGATCAGACCACGCAGCAGATCCGCTTCCGGCTCGCCTTCCATGCGCAGCCAGACGAGGCCGCCCTGCCAGTCATAGAAGGCATCGCACGCCGCCTGCATGCGCAGCGCCAGCACCATATGATGGGCATTGGCCGGCGGCATCGAGATGCGCCAGACCGGCTTGTCATTGCCGTCGGCGAATGGCCTGACATCGCGGACATCACGCCAAAGCGTGCGCGACGCGTCCTCGGCGACCTCCTCGAGGGGGCCGGCATTGCCGAGCATCTGCCTGAGCTGGCCGAGGCGGTAGGCGACCGAGGGGCCGAAACCCTCGACGCGCAGCAAGGTCGCCGGGTCGCCGCCGAGCTTGCCGTCAAGCACGGTAGCCGCCATGCGCTCGGGCAGGTGTGCCGCGGACGACACCTCGGCGCTGGAGCCCATGGCAATCGACATAGCGGCCGTGGCGTCGTCGTCGAGCAGGCCGCGGATGACCAGCGTGGTCTCGGTCTCGGCCGCGGGCAAAACCTTGAAGGTGACGTCGGTCGCCACCGCCAGCGTGCCCCAGGAGCCGGCCATGGCCTTGGACAGGTCGTAGCCGGTGACGTTCTTGACCACGCGCCCACCCGACTTGAAGGCCTCGCCGCGCCCGGAAACGGCGTGGATTCCGAGGATGTGGTCGCGGGCAGCCCCCGCCTTGAGCCGACGCGGTCCGGCGAGGTTGGCTGCGAGCACGCCGCCGATGGTGCCGCGGCCCGGCGCGTTCCCCAGCAGCGGGCCATAGTCCATGGGCTCGAAATCGAAGCGCTGGCCATTGTCGGCGAGCAGCTTCTCGATCTCGGCCAGCGGCGTGCCTGCCCTGGCCGACAGCACCAGTTCGGCCGGCTCGTAAAGCGTGACGCCGGTAAGCTTCGAGAGATCCAGGGTGTGCTCGGCCTGCTGCGGCCGGCCGATGGCGCGCTTGGAGCCGTGGCCGACGATTTCGAGCGGCGCCTCTTCGGCGGCTGCCCATTGGACGGCGGCGAGGATGTCGGCTGATGTGGTGGGGGTGAAGGTGGTCATGGTGTGCGTGTCGCCCCTCTCCGCCTCGCTGCGCTCGGCACCTCTCCCCAGAGGGGCGAGGAAACTAGATTCTGCAATGTCGCGCCATGTATCGGCTCGACAGCTTGAACCGGCGTCGAAACTGGCGACGCTGCAAGGCTTGGCTTCCTCGCCCCTTTGGGGAGAGGTGCCGAACGCAGCGAGGCGGAGAGGGGTCCGATCATAGAACGTCTCCCGCTTCCAGTCGCGCCAGGACGAACCTGAGATCCGCTACCGCAACGTCCACATTCAGCTGTGCGGCCAGGGCTGCAAGGATCGTTGAACAGATGCTCGCCCTTGCCTTCACCGCATCCGCGCTGGAGAAGCGCAGAACCGAATAGCCCTGCACTGGCATGAACTCGTCACGCTGGCGATCGTAATCGCTGTCTGTGTGCTGCGAACCATCGAGTTCTACGACGAGCTTTGCGGTTCGACAGGCGAAGTCGGCGAAGTACGGCCCCAGCGGCATCTGGCGAACAAATTTGTGGCCGCCCAGGCGCTTGGCCTTGAGCTCGTCCCATAGCAACGCCTCGGCCGTGTTGTCGCGATGCCTGAGGGCCCGGGCACGACGATTTATCTCGTCTGGTCGGCGACGGGTCGCGTGCGTCATCGCCCCTCTCCGCCTCGCTGCGCTCGGCACCTCTCCCCGGAGGGGCGAGGAAGCCATGCTGAAAAAGCCCTCACCGCGATCACAAACGATGCTCCCGCAGCTTTTCGAGGGCTGCCGCGCCGCGCGGGGACAGGCGGTAGCCAATGTCGAGGCTTTCGGTCAGGCCGAATTCCTTGAGCTTGCGCACATCCCGCTTGAATTTGAGCTTCTCGACGCCGAGGCGTTCGGCAAGTGTGGCGGCTGCCACTTCAGGGCATTGGCCGATGAGGCGAAGGATCGAGGGGAAATAGGCTGGCACCGTGCTGTCCCATTTGGCGAAGCGGGCGGCGAGCACGTGCCAGTCGTCATCGCTGAGGTCGGCCGCCGCGCGCAGCGCCAGCCTGTTGTCTGGCTCGATGCCGTCGAAGGCAATGCGATAGAGGGTGCCGTCAGCGCGCAAGTCGTCGATCAGTCCAGCACGGTCCGCGTAGCCGGCGGCGCGGGCGTGGCCGTCGGAGATGGTCGCTTCGTCGACATGCTCGACCGCGCCGATGCGGACGACGCCGATCGCCGTGCGCAAGCCGGTGCCAGCCTTGACGGTAGGCTTCTGCCACCGGCGGAAGGCGAGTGTGATGTCGCCGCGCCTGATGCCTTCGAGGGTCGCCTGCTTCAAAAGCATCAGAACCTCGGAATGTCGGGAAAGGCCACCTGCCCGCGGTGGACATGCATGCGGCCAAGCTCGGCGCAGCGGCGCAGTTGTGGGAACACCTTTCCCGGGTTGAGCAGGTGGTTGGGGTCGAAGGCGCATTTGACCCGCATCTGCTGGTCGAGGTCGATGTCGTTGAACATCTCCGGCATCAAGTCGCGCTTTTCGACGCCGACGCCATGCTCGCCGGTCAGCACGCCGCCGACCCTGACGCAGAGGCGAAGGATGTCGGCGCCGAAGGCCTCGGCCTTTTCGAGCTCGCCCGGCTTGTTGGCATCGTAGAGAATCAGCGGGTGCAGATTGCCGTCGCCGGCGTGAAAGACGTTGGCGACGCCGAGGCCATATTGCTCGGACAGCTCGCGCATGCCGGCCAGCACGCGCGGCAGTTCCTTGCGCGGGATGGTGCCATCCATGCAGTAATAGTCAGGCGAAATGCGGCCGACAGCGGGGAATGCCGCCTTGCGACCGGCCCAGAAGGTCAGCCGCTCCTGCTCCGACTGCGATATGCGGCAGGTGGTGGCGCCGTTGCGGTTGGCGATCGCCTCGACCAGACCGATCAGGTGGTCGACCTCGACGGCGGGTCCGTCCAGTTCGACGATCAAAAGCGCCTCGGATTCGAGAGGATAGCCGGCATGAACAAAATCTTCGGCGGCGCGGATTGCCGGGCCATCCATCATTTCCATGCCGCCGGGGATGATGCCGGCGCCGATGATGTCGGCGACGCATTGGCCGCCCTCTTCGCTTGAGGGAAAACCGATCAGCAGCGCGCGTGCCGTCTCGGGCTTCTTGAGGATGCGGACGGTGACCTCGGTGACGACGCCGAGCAGTCCCTCCGAACCGGTCATGACGCCGAGCAGGTCGTAGCCCTCGGCGTCAAGATGCTTGCCGCCGAGGCGCACGACCTCGCCGTTCATCAGCACCATCTCGATGCCGAGCACATTGTTGGCGGTAAGCCCGTATTTCAGGCAGTGCACGCCGCCCGAATTCTCGGCGACATTGCCACCGATGGAACAGGCGATCTGCGACGATGGATCGGGGGCGTAGTAGAAGCCGTCGAGTTCCACTGATGTGGTGATGCCGAGATTGGTGACACCGGGTTGGGCTGTGACGGTGCGGTTGGGATAGTCGATCTCGAGAATGCGGTTGAAGCGGCTCATGACCAGCAACACGGCATCTTCCAGCGGCAGCGCGCCGCCCGACAGCGAGGTGCCCGAGCCGCGGGGCACGACGCGGATGTTGCGCTCGTTGCAGTATTTGAGCAGGCGCGAAACCTGGGCGACCGTCTCCGGCAGGACCACGACCAGCGGCAGCTGGCGATAGGCGGTAAGGCCGTCGCTTTCGAAAGCGCGCATCTCGTTGATCGTGTCGACCACACCCTCGCCCGGCACGATGATGCGCATGTCGGCGACGATCTCGGCGCGGCGGGCAAGCGTTGCCGCATCGGGCTTGGGCATCAAAATGCCGGACATCGGTCACCTCGGTCGACAACTGGTAAAAAGCTTTTACCAGTTGGTGCCGATGCATGCAAATCGAACGAAAGTCGTTAGCCGGGTCAGGTGGACCGGCGGCCTTCGCAGCGTCAATCTGCCGCTGGCCCTAACCTTCCGCTATTGCTCTGGGCGCTTGCCGCCGGGCGCAGCTACTCGCCCGCATGCAGCTTGGATTCGCTGTGGGCGCGGTGGACGCGGCGCACGCCCCACCAGACGAGCAGGACGGCGAGCGGCACGGCGGCGGCGGTGACGATCTCGGGTGCAAAGGCATGGTCGATGGCCGAGGCGCCCTTGGCGATATAGCCGACGAGGCCGACGACATAATAGGAGACGGCGGCGACCGACAGACCCTCGACCGTCTGCTGCAGGCGCAGTTGCAGCCGGGCGCGGTTGTTCATCGACGCCAGCAGGTCGCGGTTCTGCTTCTCGACCTCGACATCGACCCAGGTGCGCAAGAGCGTGGTGGCGCGGGTGAGTTTACGCGACAGGTTGGCCTGGCGCTCCTCGACCGAGCGGCAGGTGCGCATGGCGGGCGCGACGCGGCGCTTGAGGAAACCGGCCCAGGTGTCGTAGCCGGTGACGACCTCCTCCTCGAGCGCTTCGAGGCGCTCGCGGACGATGCCGTCATAGGCCTTGCTGGCGCCAAAGCGGTAGAGGCTCGAAGCGGCATCCGCCTCGAGTTCGGCGGCGAGTTCGGTGAGGTCGGCGAGCAGCGCCTGGCTGTCTCGCGTCTCTGTCGCCTTCATCTCGCGGGTTGCTTGGGCAAGCCGGTCCTCGATGCGACGGACGCGACCGGACAGCGACAGCGCCATCGGCAGGCCGAGCATCGCCAGCGTGCGGTAGGTCTCGATGTCGATCAGGCGCTGCGACAGCGCACCTGTCCGCGCCGGCGTCAGGCCACGGTCGAGGATGAGGATGCGGGTCATTCCGTCGCCATCCTGGCGGAAATCGGTGACGATACCGGCTGCACCGCCCTCGACAAGCGAGTAGCACAGGCTGGTCGGATCGAAGCTGGCGATCAGCTTCTCGTTGGCCGGCGTCCACTTGCGGATCTCCAGCCGGATGCCCGAGATGACCGTGCCGGGCGGGCTGAAGCCGTTGCCGAAGGGCGACTCTTCGTGCGAGCGGTCGCCTTCGTCGAGCGGGCCTTCCCACAAATAGGTCGAGAACTCGGTGTGACGCTCCCAGCGCAACGTGCCCTGCCCCCACTTCATGGCGTGATGGCGGGCCTGGCGGTCGGGTGCGGCGATGCCGAGGCGCCGGGACAGTTCGGACAGCACCGCATGGTCGACGGCGGATCCGCCTTCGGTCATGAACGAGAGCTGTACCAGAACGCGCGGGCTTTCGACTAGCGGATGCGGCCGCGAATGGACCTCGCCAAGCGCACCGGGACGCCCCTCATGGGCTGGAAAGCCCAGGACGCTGCCGGTCGAGCGCGGCAGGAACTCCAGTGATGACGGCTCGGCTGTCACTTCAGGCTCCCTCGATGCCAGACCTTCCTGCCTCTAGGTAAGTTTGCCGCCAGTGGCAAACGCCAACTTCAGGGGCAGCTGATACTGTGCCTCATGGCGTGCCGGGCTGGAAACCGCCGGACTGGATAAATAATTTGACCAGTCGAGGGGCGCCCTCCTATCCTTGCGGACAGGACAAAGTTTCCGGACAGCAGCATTGAGCGACATTTTTTCTAGGATCGAGCATTCGCGCACGGCCGACGAGGTGGTGCAGCAGATCGAAAGCCTGATCCTCGAAGGTGTGCTGCGCGCCGGCGACAGGCTGCCGGGCGAGCGCGAGATGGCGAAGCAGTTCGACGTCTCCAGGCCGATCCTGCGCGATGCGCTGAAGACGCTGGAAGCGCGCGGGCTGATGGTGACACGCCATGGCGGCGGCACCTCTGTCGCCGACGTCATCGGCGAGGTGTTTTCCAAGCCTGTGATGGAGTTGATCGTCAACCACCGCAAGGCAGCAGCCGACTATCTCGAATATCGCCGCGAGATCGAGGGGCTGGCCGCCGAATATGCGGCGCAACGGGCGACGGCAGAAGACCTCGCTTTGCTCGACGGCATCGTGGCGCGGATGGAGGCGGCGCACGCGCGTGCCGATCCGGCGGAAGAAAGTGCGGTCGACGTCGAGTTCCATCATGCGGTGGGCGAATGCGCCCACAACATCATACTGCTGCACACATTGCGCTCATGCTACAGGCTGCTGTCGGACGGCGTGTTCACCAACCGCCTGGTGGTGTTCACCGTCAGCGGCACGCGCGACGTGCTGCTCGAGCAGCACAAGGCGATCCATCGCGCGGTCGTGGCAGGAGACCCGGCCGCGGCGCGCAAGGCGGCGATGGACCACATCACCTATCTGGAGCGTGCCATGGCCGAGGCCGAGCGCAGCGGCGACTGGCAGCGTATCTCGCGCCTGAGGCTGAGGCAGCGCACCGACAGCACCGAGACGGGCCGGAAGCCGTGACTGGAATGCATTATCTCGACGCCCGCAGCCCCGACGGCATGCGTGTCTATGCCATCGGCGACATTCATGGCCATCTCGACCTGCTGCGCGACATGCATGAGCGTATCGCCGGGGAGATCGCGCGCGACAAGCCGGCGGACTGGCGCATCATCCACCTCGGCGACCTCGTCGACAGGGGCCCCGACAGCTCCGGTGTGATCGGGTTCCTGATCGCTGCGGTGGCGCGCGATCCGCGCAACATGGTGCTGGCGGGAAATCACGACGTCGGCTTCCTCGATTTCCTCGCCGAGCCCGACCCGGTTGGCCTGTTTGCCCGACATGGTGGTCGTGAGACCGCCCGGTCATATGGAGTGGATCTGCAAGTCGACAATGCCGCGTCGCTCGCGAGAGGCCATAGCGAACTGGCGGCAGCCGTGCCGGACAGCCATCAACGCTTCCTGCGCGCCCTGCCCCGGTCGGCGTCGTTCGGCGATTTCTTCTTCTGCCACGCCGGCATTCGCCCGTGCGTCGCACTCGATCGACAGGATCCGGAGGACCTCATCTGGATCCGCAACGAATTCCTGCGTTATCCCGAGTTGCACCCCAAGGTCGTCGTGCACGGCCACACACCGCAGGCCGAGCCCGAAGTGCTGGCCAACCGCGTCAATGTCGACACCGGCGTGTTCCACTCAGGCGTATTGACCGCGCTCGTCGTCGACGGCGCGGAAAAACGGCTGATCTCAGTGCGAACGGCCTGATTTAGCGGGCGGCTGCGGTGACGCCGTAGCCGTCGACCGCATGATGGTCGGCCGCGGCATCCGCGGCATAAATCCCGAAGCCGCCGAGCACGATTGCCGACAGCATGGCGAAGGACAGAAGCGCTGCTTTCAAGGGAGTCATCTCAGGTTGAGCTTCCTGCATCCTGCACGAATGGGGTTACGAATACGTTTCCGAAAAGTTTATGCCTGACCGCAGTCGCGCAGCATCACGGCCGTGCTTCTAGGGTGGTTCTGTATCGGGCTTGTGTCGCGCTGCACTCGGAGATGGTTCATTCGCGATACCATCGCCAGCTGGCGCCGAGCTGTCTTTAAAAAGGCTTCCGGGCACAATCCAGCCGGCAGATGACTATGCACTGCGGATTTTGTCCGACGTGCCAAAAATGTCACTAAAAATGGTCAGATGGCGGCGACCCAGGCACGCGACAGTGCCAGGCCAACCGCATCGGCCTCGGGGCCGTCGCGGGCGGCTTCGATTTCGTGGCGCCCGGCCCAATCGGGGTGGCGCCGGGCAATCGTATCGGCAAAGGCCTCGTTCCACTGGCGCACCAGCGGTCGGTCGGCCTCGAAATGGAACTGGATGCCGTAGCCGGCGCGACCGACGCGGAACGCCTGGTTGCCGGTGACCGAACTGCCGGCCAGCCTCACCGCATCCTCGGGCAAGGTGAAGGTGTCGTCGTGCCACTGGAAGATCGGAAAGCGCTGCGGCAATTCGCTGAAGACGAGATCGTCCTGGGCCTCATCGGTCAAGGTAATGCCGTGCCAGCCAAATTCGGTCGAGCCGCCAACGCGGTTGTGGCCGCCGAAGGCGCGCGCCAGGAGTTGGCCGCCGAGGCAGATGCCGAGCACCGCCTTGTCCCGTTCGACGAAGTCGCGCGCCAACTCCAGCAATTCGGGAAAGTAGGGCGAATGCGCATCGTCGCGGGCATTCTGGCCGCCGCCAAGCATGATCATCGCGTCATGGCTATCGGCGCTTGCCGGCAAGGCATCGCCGAGATGGGCATTGCGCTGGTCGATCACCGCCTCGACTTCGGCAAGGGCATTGCCGAGCTGACCAAGGCCGGTGCCTTCATAATTCTGGACAACGAGGACGCGCATCTCGGCCTTTCCGGCGGTGACAAAGTTGCGGCGAGCCCTATCATGCGGCTTGCACCGCAGCCAAGAAGGATCGGCTATGCCACTGCAGAACCGGGTCGACCCTTTCGGCGAAATTCACGCCACATCGGAGCGCGGCAGCTTCACCGGCAATCGCGGCATCATCCACGACCCTGAGACCCGGACCTTGCTCAACCGGCGCTGGGCGACCAAGGCGTGGATCACCTGCGCGCTCGAATTCAAGGGCGTGCGCCGTGTGCCGATGGGGCGCAACCGTCCCGGAAACAAGACCGGCTGGACCGAATTGTTCTTCCTGGACGAAGTGACGGCGCTCGCCGCCGGGCACCGCCCCTGCTTCTATTGCCGGCGCCAGCGCGCCAAGGCTTTTGCGGCGGCCTATGCCGGCGCCTTCGGCAAGGAGCATACGAATGTCGACGAGATCGACGCCCGGCTGCACCGGGAGCGGCTGGCTTCGCGCGGCCAGCCGGTCGAACTGGACCGGCACGGACTGCACCTGCTGCCTGATGGGGCGATGTTTTCGGATGGTGCTTCCGACTATGCCGTGCGCAGCGGCAAGGCACTGCGCTGGAGCTTCGCGGGCTACGATGCCGCACTCGGCTTCGACGACATTGCCGACACCGACATGTGCATTGTCACGCCGGCGACGACACTTGCAGTGCTGCACCAGGGCTATGCGCCGGAATGGCATCCAAGCGCCGAGCGGCTTTCGGCCGAAGCTGTCCCTTGACCGCTGGCGCGGCCTGCCGCATTGCTCGGCCATGCGCGCAAACTACAAGATGCAACGGCTGTTCGTGCCTGATGACCTCGCTTCCGGCGCGACCTTCGATGCCGATCCGCAGCAGAGCCACTATCTCGCCCATGTGCTTCGCCTCGGCGAAGGCGCGGAAGTCCTGCTGTTCAATGGCCGCGACGGCGAGTGGTCCGCAAGGATCGCGGGCAAGACCAAGAAGGCGGTGCGGCTCGAGGTTGTCGACCTGCAACGGCCGCAGCCCATTCATCCCGACCTCTTCTATTGCTTTGCACCGCTCAAGGTCGGACGGCTCGACTACCTCGTGCAGAAGGCCGTCGAGATGGGCGCAGGAACTTTGGTGCCCGTCATCACCCAGCACACGCAGATGAAGCCTGGGATCGACCGGCTGCGGGGGAACGCCGTGGAAGCCGCCGAGCAATGCGGCATCCTGGCCATTCCCGAGGTGCGCGAGACAGTGAAGCTGGAGCACCTTATCGCCGGCTGGGACAAGGAACGGCGGCTGATCTTCTGCGACGAGGACGCCTCGACCAACAATCCGATGGCAGCCTTGCAGGGCATCAAGGAGCGCAAGCTCGCCCTGCTGGTCGGGCCTGAGGGCGGTTTCTCCGACGACGAACGTCGCATGCTGCGCGCCCTGCCTTACGTGACCGCCATTCCGCTGGGGCCACGCATCCTGCGCGCCGACACGGCGGCAGTGGCGGCCCTTGCCGTCATCCAGGCTGTCATCGGCGACTGGTAATCAGCTGAGCACCTTGCCTGGCCACGGGTTAATGCCGTCGCGCAGCCACAACAGCGTGTCGAGCCAGAAGTCGGCCGCGTGTCGGCTGTGGAACAGGCCGAAATGGCCGATCGCCGGCCGGTCGAAATCTCCAGGCGAGAGCAATAGCTGTGTCGTGTTCGAACCGGTGTAGTAGCCGAGTGCACGGCGAACGGCCTGTGGCGTGCCGATTTCGTCATCGGCAACGCCGACGGCCAGGATGGGCGCCGTAACCGCAGCAAAGCGACGCAGGACATCGCCCCGTTCCGCCTCGGGGTGGCTCAACTCGATGCGCGCGCCACGAAAGCTCCACTCGTTGGCGACCCCCTTGGGCAAATCCTCCAGCCAGCCGAGCCGCTTTCCAGGAAAGTAGCCGCAGAGGGCGGTGATGACGGGCATCGCCACATGCCACTTGAGAAGCAGCCTAGGGCGGCGGGCGGCGGCATAATCGCGCCAATAGGCAAATTGCGCGCCAACGGTGAGCATGCGGGCGATGCCGGTGGCGGACTCCGCCAGGCCGGGCAAGACGCCGCCGATGCTGTGCCCCACCACCATCGATGGCGCGGCCGGATCGAGGCGTCTGGCCAGACGCAGCACCGCCTCGAAATCGCGTTCGCCCCAGTCGCGCCAGCGATGGCCACAACCGCGCAGGCGAACCGTCCGCGAAGCGCCGATACCGCGATAATCATAGGTGACGACGTCGAAGCCGCGACCGGCGAGAAACATGGCATAGCGATGATAGTAGCTGGCAAGCACGCCAGTGGCCGGATTGACGATGACGGTCCCGGCCTTTTCGCCACGCGCATGCGGCCAGATGTGGCCGCGCAGCACAACGCCATCGGCACACACGACCTCGATAGCTCTGGGCTCACTCACCAAAACTGCAATCGACATGGTGCACCTCGCTTTCCGCCTCGAGCGCTAGCGAATTCGGCTTTCCAATTACACTCACTAGTCAGTATACTTCGGCAATGAAAACCTCAGGGAAGCCGACCCGCGAGCGCATCATCGATGCGGCCTCGAAGCTGTTCTATGGCGAGGGCATCCGCGCTGTCAGCGTCGATGCCGTGGCCGAAAAGGCGGGGCTTACCAAGCGCACGCTCTATTATCACTTCCAGAGCAAGGACGAGCTGATAGCAGCCTATCTCGACGGCCGCGACCAGCCCAACCTGGGGCTGTTCCAGCGCTGGTTCGACGAGGCCGAGGGCGGGATCGATCAGAAAATTCGGATGATCTTCTGGCAACTGGCCAAATCCGCACGGCATCCCAGATGGAAGGGCTGCGGCTATCTGCGCACGGCAGCCGAACTGGCCACCATGCCCGGACACCCGGCGATCAAGACCGGCATCGCGCACAAGAAGCGGGTCGAGGCTTGGCTAGCCAGCGCCTTCGCCGCCGAGGGCGCCCGGTCGCCGGAGCTTTTGGCGCGCCAGATCATTCTGTTGCTGGACGGCTGTTTCGCCGTCGTGCTGCTCAACCGCGACCCCTCCTATATGGAAACGGCCGGCGAAGCTGCAGCAACGCTGGTGAAAGCGGCGCTAGCGTAAACCGGTCGCAAAAACCTTGGATTTGGGACGTGCAGTCCGCAACGGGACAATTCCAAGCATCAACATTTCACTATCGGCACCCGAAACGATCAATTCCTGTTGACGAAGGCTCAGGATTTTTCGCTTGATCGGCGAGCGCTGGATCGTCCATCAAGCGCCCGCGGTCCTTCCGCCTTCAGGAGAAGCATATATGGCGCGCGACACCACCGATTTCCGGCCTATCGAGGGGATGGACGAACTCGTCGACTATCTCGCAGCCGGCAACAAGCCGCGCGACAAGTGGCGGATCGGCACCGAGCACGAGAAATTCCCGTTCTATGTCGATGGCAACGCACCGGTTCCCTATGGCGGCGATCGCGGCATCCGCGCGCTGCTCGAAGGCATGCAGAAGACGCTTGGCTGGGATCCGATCATCGATGCCGGACGTATCATCGGGCTGGTCGAGCCGACCGGCCAGGGTGCGATCTCGCTCGAGCCCGGGGGGCAGTTCGAGCTTTCCGGCGCGCCGCTCGAAACGATCCACCAGACCTGTCGCGAGGGCAATGCGCATCTGGCACAGCTGCGCGAGATCGCCGAACCGCTTGGCATCCGCTTCCTCGGCCTGGGAGGCAGCCCGAAGTGGACGCTTCCCGAGACGCCGCGCATGCCGAAATCGCGCTACGACATCATGACCGCCTACATGCCGAAGGTCGGCACCAAGGGCCTCGACATGATGTACCGGACCTGCACCATCCAGGTGAATCTCGACTTCGAGAGTGAAGCCGATATGCGCCGCAAGATGCAGGTCTCGCTCAAGCTGCAGCCACTGTCGACGGCGCTGTTCGCCAATTCGCCCTTTACCGACGGCCGCCCCAACGGCATGCAGAGCTGGCGTGGCGACATCTGGCGCGATACCGACAACCAACGTTCGGGCCTGCTCGAATTCTGTTTCTCGCCGCAATTCGGCTTTGCCGACTATGTCGAATGGGCGCTCGACGTGCCGATGTATTTCGTCATCCGCGACGAGCAGTACCGCGACATGACGCACATCACCTTCCGTCAGTTCATGGCAGGTGCTGCGCGCAACGAGATTCCCCAGGGCATGCCGACGATGGGCGACTGGGCCAACCACCTGTCGACGCTATTCCCGGACGTGCGCCTCAAGCGTTTCCTCGAAATGCGCGGCGCCGACGGTGGACCATGGCGCCGCATCTGCGCCCTGCCGGCCTTCTGGGTCGGCCTGCTCTACGATCAGGCAACGCTCGATGCCGCAGAAGAACTGACCCGCAACTGGACCTACGCCGAAGTGCTGGCGATGCGTGACGCCGTGCCCGAGCAAGGTATCGCAGCACCGTTCCGCAACACCACGCAGCGCGAGATCGGCCGTGAAGTGCTGGCCCTGTCGCGCCAGGGGCTCGTCAATCGCGGCCGCAAGAACCGCGAAGGCTTCGACGAGGCCGGCTTCCTCAACACGCTCGACGAGGTCATCGCGCGTGGTACGACGAGTGCCGAGGAAATGCTCAGCGCCTACAACACGCGCTGGGGCGGTTCGATCGAGCCTGCGTTCCTGGAGTATGCCTACTAGGCGGCGAAAAGCCCTTCAATCGCCGCTGGAAACGCACTACGCTCCTCCTCGATCGATGATCCCGAGGAGGAAGAAATGCTGCCACTGTTCGAGATGCTGGCCAATGCCCAGAACGGCAATGGCGTCGAGGCGCTATCGCGCCAGTTCGGGCTGAGCCAGCAGCAGACGCAATCGGCGATCGAAGCGCTGATGCCGGCCTTCAGCCAGGGGCTGAAGCGCAACGCCTCCGATCCCTATGGCGTCGGCTCATTCCTGCAGGCGATGGCGAGCGGCCAGCACGCCAAGTATTTCGAGGACGCCAGTCGCGCCTTCTCGCCCCAGGGCGTCGACGAAGGCAACGGCATCCTTGGCCACCTGTTCGGTTCGAAAGAGCTGTCGCGCGCGGTCGCCGGCCAGGCGGCGCAGGCGACCGGCATTGGCCAGGACGTGCTCAAGCAGATGCTGCCTGTCATCGCCTCGATGATCATGGGCGGGCTGTTCAAGCAGACGACGGGCCAGATGCAGGCAGCGAGCGGCATGGGCGGCGGCAACAACCCGCTCGGCGAGATCATCGAGCAGATGATGAGGCAGGGTGGCGGCATGATGGGCGGCGGGCAGCAGCCTCGACAGGCCCCGCAGCAGACCCAGGCGCCCGATCCCTTCGACAACCCGTTCGGCAAGGTGCTGAAGGACATGTTCGGCGGCGGCCAGGGTCAGCCGCAGCCATCGCCGCGCCAGCAGGCGCCGCAACAGAGCCCCTATGGCGACAACCCGCTCGGCAAGATCTTCGAGGAGATGCTGGGCGGCGGCCGCGCCCAGCCTGAACCGCAGCCCCAAGCGCGCCAGCCGCAACCACAGGCAAATCCGAGCGGCCGGCCGCGCAATCCTTATGACGACCTGTTCGGCAAGATGTTCGAAACCGGCAGCCAACAGCGCGACGACTATCAGAAGGGCGTCGAGTCGATCTTCGACCAGTTCAGCAAGGGCATGGACAGGTATCGCTGAGCTAAGGCCTGGCGGTCGATGCGAACCTCGCCTGAGGCTTCAGCTTGTAGCGACGCGAACAGGCCGACGGTATCGGTGCTCGCCAATTGCCTCGGGCGCTACGACGAATTTGCACCGTTGCCAGGCCTCGACGCCCATTTCCAATGCGTTTGGACCAACGCCATCCCCAGGGATCATTTCGGGCCGGTCGCGGTCGTGCCGGACGGCTGCGTCGACCTGTTGTGGAAGGACGGACGGCTGGTGGTGGTCGGGCCTGACATCGTTGCGGCCAGTCCCGAGTTGGGTGGCGGGACGACAGTGCTGGGCATTCGATTCCGCCCGGGCGCGGCACTCCGCTGGCTGCGCACGCCGATGAGCACGCTCGTCGGCCAGGCGGTTGAACTCGCCGACGTATGGGATCGTGACGTAGCTCGCGAACTGAGCCTGCGGATCGGCGAGGCGCCGACCATCGAACGGCAGGCTGCCGTGCTGCAGCAACAGCTGCTCAATCAGTTGCCGGAACTGGAGCGCCCGGCGCAGGACGCAGGCGCGATCTTTGCGGCAATGGCATCGGGATCGGATGCAATCGCCGGCAGGATTTCGTCGCTTGTGGATCGGCTTGACATCAGCGAGCGCACGCTGAGGCGGCGCAGCCACGACTACTTCGGATATGGACCGAAGACGCTGGACCGTATCCTGCGTTTCCAGAACTTTCTTTCCCTGGTGCGCGCGCAAGGCAAGCAGCGTATGGCAGGCCTGGCCTATGAGGCCGGCTATGCCGACCAGGCGCATCTCGGCCGTGAGATCCAGACATTGTGCGGTATGACCGCCGGAAGCTTCGTGCGCCAGATAAGTGGCTGATTGGCCGTTTCGTTCAAGATTTCCGTCGCCCCGTCAGCTATCGGCGGCTATCCCAAGAAACGCAGGAGATTTGCCATGGGTACGAGCGGAAACGATCGCCGGATCGACAACATCGAATTCAACGTCAGCGACCTCAAGCGGTCGCGTGAATTCTACGGCAAGGCCTTCGGCTGGAGCTTCACAGACTACGGTCCGACCTATTGCGACTTCACCGATGGCCGCCTGACCGGGGGACTGACGACAGGCGGACCGGTCAGACCAGGCGGACCGCTTGTCATCCTTTATGCCGACGATCTGGCCGCAACACAGAGCCGCCTTGAGGCTGCTGGCGCCAGGATCGTCAAGCCGATGTTCGAATTTCCCGGCGGTCGACGTTTCCACTTCGCAGATCCCGACGGTTATGAACTGGCGGTCTGGTCGGCAAGTTGAGATGGCGACGATGGCCGCAAGCCTCGGCTTCATCCTGCTCGGTGGCGTCTTCGTCTGGGCCGGTACCGAGCATTTCTGGAACTTCCGCACTGTTACCGGCTACCTGACCGACAAAGGCCTGCCCGTAGCAGCAGTTCTGCTTGCTTTGGGCTCGATCGTCGAGATCATTGCCGGCCTCTGCCTGGCGATCGGCGTGATGCGTCCCTACGCGGCGGTGGCACTGATCCTGTTCACCATCGCCGCGACGTTGATGGCGCTCAATTTCTGGCGCTATACCGGCCCGGAGAGGCAGGGGTTGCGCTCGGCCTTCATCATCAACTTCGCTGTCGTCGGCGGTCTCATCCTCGCAGCGACAGCTTAGGAAGACCGTCGCAGATCTGATCTGAATACCGGAGGAGCCCCCAGATTACGAAAAAGCCCGGTCCTTGGGAGGACCGGGCAGCGTGCAGGCGAGGCCGGCGGGGACCGGCTGGGAGTGGGGAGCCTGCAAAAGCAGATTTCGGCTATGCGACGCGGCGCGCCATGACTTCGATGTTTTCGCTGCGCGCCTGCCTGATCGAGCGAAGACGCACGGTCGGGTCGGTGGCGAACGGCAGATCGACGGCCACACACAGGTCGCCGCGGGTCAGGCCGACATCGGCGAGTTCGGTGTCACTCAACTCGCCAAGGCGATAGAAGGCACGGCGATTTTTCCAGGCACGGAATAGATCGGCTGTATAGTTGACGATACGCATCGCATTCACCGGCCGAGCCGCGGAACGCGTCGTCTCAGTGGAATGGTCGAGCGTGGTCATGACGATCTCCTCTCAGATCGGGGACAAACGGGTCCCGTTCCGGTCGACGCTCCTTCAGCTGCCGCACCGGTTCCGATTCACATGCCTCATGTGGACAATGCGAGAGTGCCATCGGCATATTGATTAATCCAACGAATGTTTCTAATCTTTACCATCAATGTTCATGATGGAAACGTCGATGGCCGCTCCTCTCGATCTTGACCAGCTCCATACCTTCATCTCCATCGTCGATACCGGCAGCTTCACGCGCGCCGCCGACGAGGTGCACCGCACGCAGTCGGCAGTGTCGATGCAGATGCGCCGTCTCGAGGATCGCATCGGCAAGGCGCTCTTCGAAAAGGAAGGGCGCATGAACAAGCTGACCGAGGAAGGCGAGCGCCTGCTCACCTATGCCAGGCGGCTGCTGCACCTCAACCGCGAGACGCTGGCTGCCTTCGACGACAAGGCGCTGGAGGGTACGGTCCGCATCGGCGTGCCGGACGATTATGCCGACCGTTTCCTGCCCGAGATCATGGCGCGCTTCTCGCGCTCCAACCCGCGCGTCGAGCTGTCGGTGCTGTGCGAGCCCACCGTCAATCTCGCCGACCAGATTCGCCGCGGCAATCTCGACATCGCACTTGTGACCGAGTGCGTGGACACCCGGCCGAGCGAGATCGTGCGCAACGAACCGCTTCTTTGGGTGTCGTCGGCCAGCCACATGGTGCATGAGGAAACAATCCTGCCGATGGCTTTCGGCCGGCCGACCTGCCAGTGGCGACAGATGGCGACGGACCTGCTCCAGGCCAGCGGCCGCGAGTACCGCGTCCTTTTCACCAGTTGGTCGGCCAACGTCATCACCGCCGCCGTTCTGGCCGGGCTCGCCGTGTCGGTGCTGCCCGAATGCGCGCTGCGGCCGGGCATGCGCGTGCTGGGCGAAGCCGACGGTTTCGCCGCCCTGCCCGATTGCAAGATCGGCATCCTGCGCGGACATTCCAGCCGGCCGGACATCGTCGACGCGCTGGCGCGGCATATCTCGGAGAGCCTCGACAACATCTCGGTGCCGCTGACCGAGGAGAGCGGGACGTTCGATTTCGCGGCCCTTGCCGCTGCGCGCGGCCGACGGCTCAAGCCCAGCCACATCATGCCGGGATGGTAATCGGCAACTGAGCCACAAAGCTTGACGAGCAGGGCCGTGCGGCCCTCAATCGCGCCATGAACGAACTTGCCACCGAATCACGCACCAACGCTGCCGAATACACCGTCAGCGAAATATCCGGCGCGTTGAAGCGCACCGTCGAGGATGTGTTCGGCAATGTGCGTGTACGCGGCGAAATCTCAGGCTATCGCGGGCCACATTCGTCGGGGCATGCCTATTTCTCGCTGAAGGACGACCGCGCCCGCATCGAAGCGGTAGTCTGGAAAGGCACAATGAGCCGGCTGAAATTCCGTCCCGAAGAGGGGATGGAGGTGATCGCCACAGGCAAGCTGACCACCTATCCCGGTTCGTCGAAGTACCAGATCGTCATTGACAGCCTCGAGCCTGCAGGCGCCGGCGCGCTGATGGCGCTGCTCGAGGAACGCAAAAGACGGCTGGCCGCCGAGGGCCTGTTCGACGACAGGCGCAAGCAGCTGTTGCCGTTCATGCCGCTGGTGATCGGCGTAGTGACATCGCCGACCGGAGCGGTCATCCGCGACATCATCCACCGCATCAAGGACCGCTTCCCGTTGCATGTGCTGGTCTGGCCGGTGCGGGTGCAGGGCGAGACGTCGGGCGCCGAAGTGGCCGCTGCGGTCAACGGCTTCAACGAGCTGCCCGAGCTCGGTGCCATCAGCCGCCCCGACCTTCTGATCGTGGCGCGCGGCGGCGGCAGCCTCGAAGACCTCTGGGGCTTCAACGACGAAGCGCTGATCCGTGCCGTTGCAGCATCGCACATCCCGGTCATCTCGGCTGTCGGCCACGAAACCGACTGGACGCTGATCGACCTCGCCGCCGACAGGCGTGCGCCGACACCGACGGGTGCCGCCGAGCTTGCCGTGCCGGTCAAAGCCGAACTCGAGGCCGTGCTCGCCAATCTTGGCGCGCGGCTACGTGGCGCCGTTTCGCGGATGATCGACCGACGGAGCCAGGCGGTTCGTGCAGCCGCACGTGCCCTGCCCACTCCGGACCAGTTGCTGGCGCTGCCGCGCCGCCGCTTCGACGAGGCAACCAGCCGGCTTGGCCGGGCGCTGACCGTTACCACCGAGCGCAAGCGCGCCCGGCTGTCCGCCGTGCGGCTATCGCCGGCGACATTGGCCCGGCGCATCGGCGAGACCCGCCGTCATCTCGACCGCGACATGCTTCGTGCCGACGCCGCCTTGCGGGCGATGGTACGCGAAAAGCGCATCCGCTTCGACCGCACCAAGGGACGGCTGTCGCCGGAGCCGCTGGTGCGGCGCCAGGAGGCCTTTGGCCAACAGCTCACGGCGCTCGAACGCCGGGCCACAATGGCGGTCGGACGCAGACTCGAACGGGCGCGGACCAGCCTGTCGCAGGCCGACCGGTTGATGGCGACGCTGTCACACAAAGCGGTGCTGGCACGCGGTTTCGCACTCATCCGCGACGCTGACGGCACGGTGCTCAAGCGTGCCGGCGAGGTGGCCACGGGTGCTGCATTGTCGATCGAATTCGCAGACGGCACCACCAATGCGATTGCCACCAGCGGCGATGCGACCGCCACCGGCGGTGAGGCCAAGCCGAAGCCGGTGGCGAGGCCTGCTGCCAAGGTCAGGGAACCTGGCAATCAGGGCAGCCTGTTCTAAAGTAACAAAGGGTCAGTCGCCGGTGGGCGAAGAGATGACCGGCGCCACCAATGGCGAAATGAACGGTGCGCTCCACGAGCCGCCGACGAAGAACGCGGTCGGCGGCACCGTCGGTGCAACAGGGGCTGTCGTCGTCGAGGTGGAGGCAGTGATTTCCTTGGCTTCGATCGCACCCGAGAGCGCGAGCCCGCGCCCGACATAAGGGACGATGCCGGTCAGCCAGATGCGGCTGGTGGGGGTGCGGGCCTCGGCCTTGTCTATCCTGGCAACGCCGTTGGAAATCGTCGCCTTCAGCTCGACGCCGTCGACCGGTAGCGTGCCGCCGGATACTTCGTCGAGAGAGAAGAAGCCCCGGCCGGCCGTGCGCTTGAGAAAGGCCGGCAGGTCTAGCCCGGCAATGGCGCCGACGCCGAAGGTGGCGGCGATCGAGCCGTTGGCATTCTCCAGCAGCGTGTTCCAGTTCAGGCCCGGGCCTTGGAGGATCACCGACACAGTGCCACGGCCGATCGGCACGATGTGGCTCATGCCTGCCGCCGTACCAAAGGCGCCGCCATCTATATCAGACGCCAACAGCCGCATCTCGGCCTGGGTGCCGCCCGGCTTACGGTCGAAGCGGATGCTGGCCTGAACGTTGCCGCCAAAGGCTTCGGCATCGGAAATGTCGAACGCTGCCAGACCGCCCTTGACCTGCGCCGTGGCCGCGACCTCGGCGAGTGCGATGGAACCGGCCGTGGCCTTTGTCGCCGACAGCCGGAGGTCGAGATTGATGCGGTCAGAAAAGCTGGTGTCGATCTCGGTCGTGGCCACATTGTTTGTTGGCGCCATCGGCGCGAATGACGAGGCAAACGTCATCAGGTCGAGCGTGTCGAAAGCCAGCGTGCCCGAAACAGACGGTACCGGCCCGTCGAACGACATGTCGAGGATGCCCATGCCGGGATTGCCGTCGAGCGTGACCTGTGCATTCTCGATCTTGAGGCGGGCAAGATCGCCGGTGATCTTGGAGGCAAGCGAGATCGAGCCGACCGGGCTGCCCGGCAGGATGCCCGGCTTCGACCATTCCAGCATGCGGCGGAAGGACGGCGACACGATCTTGGCCTGGCCATCGACATGCGCGTCGGGGCCCATGTCGATGGTGCCGTCGAACGAGGCTTCGACCGGCGCCGACTTCAACGAAGCGACGATCGGCGCCTCACCACCGGCAAACAGCATCAGCGGGCGCGGTGACGACAGTTCAAGCGCCACCTGCTCGCCATGCCAGACACCTGTCGCGGTCAGCTTGCCCGCCTTGTTCAGCGCCGGCAGGCTGGCCTTGCCGGTGAGATCGGTCAGGATCTCGTCCTCGCCCTCGTCGGAAACGGCCACGACTCGGCCGTCGATGAATTCGACAGCACCGAACTCATCAGCGGGCAGTGCGCTGAGATCGGGCTCCATCGGATTCGACGCGACAGTGGCGCGGGCACGCTCGATGGCGCGGCTGAGACGCCCGCCGCTCGAATGCGGCATCTCCACGCCGCCATCGGCAAGGCGCTTCAGGCGCAGTGTCGGCCGGATGAAATGCGCGTCGGAGAAATCGACATTGCCACTCAGCGCCGAAAGCGCCGAAAGCTCTATCTCGACGCGTTCGGCCTCGATGACCGGCGAGCCCTGCTCGTCATCCCAGTCGGTCAAGGTCACGTCGGTCAGGGTAGCGCGGAACACCGGCCAGATTTCGATGTCGGGCGTTCCCTCGATCGACACGCGGAAGCCGCTCCACGCGCTCATCTCGAAGGCGATGCGGTCCTTGACGATCTGTGTGGAAGCGATGAACGGCACTGCGGCAACCGTAGCGGCGATCAGGACGATGAGTCCTGCAATCGCCCAGATGCTGCGCCTGAACAGTGGTGATGGCATGTTGCCCTTGTGCCGCCCGTGCTGCGCCGTTGTGGCTAACGGGTGTAACCGAGTAACGCGGCATTTCAAGTCTTTGTGGCCATGCGATGACGTTTGCGCACAGCGCAATGGCGCTAATCGACATTTCCTTGATCTGCTGCAGTGCGACATGCATAACCATGCGCGTTCTGGGAGAGATGCCGATGACTGTCGAAAAGCCGCTTTGGACGCCCTCGTCAACGCAGGTGGCGCAAGCGCCCCTTACGGCGTTCATGGCTGCGGCAGGCGAGCGCGCCGGCCAGTCATTCACCAACTATGCCGAGCTGCATGCCTGGTCGATCAGCGAGCGCGAGGCGTTCTGGGATCTTGTCTGGGACTTCTGCGGTGTCATCGGGGACAAGGGCAGCCGTGTGCTCGTTGATGGCGACAGCATGCCGGGAGCACAGTTCTTCCCCGATGCCAGCCTGAACTTCGCGCAGAACCTGTTGCGCGGTTCGGGCAGCGGCGAGGCCATCGTCTTCCGCGGCGAGGACAAGGTCGAGCGCCGGCTCACCTGGGACGAACTGTCGGCGCTGGTGTCGAGGCTGCAGCAACTGTTCGTCTCGCTAGGCGTGACCAGGGGCGACCGCATCGCTGCGATGATGCCAAACATGCCGGAGACGGTGGCCGCAATGCTGGCAACGGCCTCGCTGGGCGCCGTATGGTCGTCATGCTCGCCCGATTTCGGTGAACAGGGCGTGCTCGACCGCTTCGGCCAGATCGAACCAAAACTGTTCATAGCACCCGACGGCTACTGGTATGGCGGCAAGCATATCGAGGTCGGGTCGAAGATAGCGGCCGTCGCCGACAAGCTCGGCAGCGTGGCCAAGGTGCTGGTCGCCGATTATCTCGGCACCGCTGGGGATGTCGCCGCGACCATCGGCAAGGCTGAGGCGCTCGACGACGCGCTGGCGCCTTTCGCCGCCAAGGCGGCGACGTTCGAGCCCCTGCCCTTTTCGCATCCGCTCTACATCCTGTTTTCGTCGGGCACGACCGGCATTCCCAAGTGCATCGTGCATTCCGCCGGCGGCACGCTGATCCAGCATCTCAAGGAGCAGCGCCTGCATGCCGGGCTCGAGCCGGGCGATCGCTTCTTCTACTTCACCACCTGCGGCTGGATGATGTGGAACTGGCTGGTCTCCGGGCTGGCCTCGGAGACGACGCTGTTGCTCTATGACGGCTCGCCATTCCATCCCGACGGCAACGTGCTGTTCGACTTCGCCGATGCCGAGAAGATGACCTATTTCGGCACGTCGGCGAAGTTCATCGATTCCGTGCGCAAGGCCGGTCTCAGGCCCATCGACAGCCATGACCTCGGCAGCGTGCGGACCATCTCGTCGACCGGCTCGCCGCTGTCGCCGGAGGGCTTTGACTTCGTCTATGACGGCATCAAGAAGGACATCCACCTCGCCTCGATCTCGGGCGGCACCGACATCGTCTCGTGCTTCGTGCTCGGCGTGCCGACCGAACCCGTCTGGACCGGTGAGATCCAGGGCGCCGGCCTCGGCCTCGCCGTCGATGTCTGGAACGATGACGGCAAGCCGGTACGCCAGGAGAAGGGCGAACTGGTCTGCGCCAAGGCGTTCCCGGCAATGCCGATCGGCTTCTGGAACGATGCCGACGGCAAGAAGTATCACGCCGCCTATTTCGAGCGCTTCGACAATGTCTGGTGCCATGGCGACTTCGCCGAATGGACAGCCCATGGCGGCATGATCATTCATGGCCGCTCGGATGCGACGCTGAACCCGGGCGGGGTGCGCATCGGCACCGCCGAGATCTACAACCAGGTCGAGCAGATGCCGGAGATCGCGGAAGCGATCTGCATCGGCCAGGACTGGGATGGCGACGTGCGCGTCGTGCTCTTCGTGCGCCTCGCGCCTGGCGTCATTCTCGACGATAGCCTGGAAAAGCGCATCCGGACAAAAATCCGCGCAGGCGCAAGCCCGCGCCACGTACCGGCGAAGATCGTCGCCGTCACAGACATCCCGCGCACCAAGTCGGGCAAGATCACAGAGCTTGCCGTGCGCGATATCGTCCATGGTCGCGCCGTCAAGAACAAGGAAGCGCTGGCCAATCCCGAAGCGCTCGATCTCTACAGCGACATCGCGCAGCTCAGGAGCTGAGACGCGGCATGCTTAACGAAACGTAACCGCCAAATTTACCTAGACTTCAGGAGTGGTACACTTTCGTAAATTTTTCATCACTGGAGTAAGGTGCTGTTAAGGTTCGACCCTGATAGTCGTTATCAACTTGAGGGAGAAATCCCTTTCCTCATCTCTGAGGATAGCCAGTTCAGCTCAAGTCCCCGTTGAAACAGCATCTACCTTAAGGGCGCCCGAGTGGCGCCTTTTTCTTTAGCCTGGTCTAAAAAGAACTTAGAGTGACGCCTCTGCGTCGCGCACCAGTGCACCCGAAAGCAGCACCACCGGCACCATGGCGGTGATGATGATGACGATTGCGGACACTGCGCCCTCTTCCGGCACACCGCGCGAGGCGTTTTCATAGACATGCGTCGCAAGCGTGCTGAAGCCGAAGGGCCTGAGCAGGATGGTTGCCGACAATTCCTTGACGGTATCGACGAAGACGAGGACAGCAGCCGTCAGGATCGCCGGCTTGAGCAATGGCAACAGCACGCTGGTGGCACTCTGCGCCGGCGTCTTGCCGAGACTGCGCGCGGCTTCGTCGAGGCTGCCGGGCAGCTTTTCCATGCCGGAGCGTACCGCACCCTCCGCAAGGGCGACGAAGCGGATGGTGCAGGCGATGATCACCGCAGCGGCCGAACCGGTGAGCAGCAGCCCGGTCGAGAAGCCGAGCCAGGCGCGCGCGAAGGCATCGAGCGAATTGTCGAAGCGCGCCAAAACGAACAGCAGGCCCAGACCAAGGATGCCGCCGGGAAGCGCATAGCCGACCGAGGCAAGCCGCACAGTGGCAGCCATGGCGCGACCTTTCGACAGGCGCTGGGCATTGAGCAGGAACAGCGCAATGACGACGGTGAAGGTGGCGGTCAGCGACGCCGTCATCAGGCTGTTGAGGAATGCGCTGGCCACATCGGGCGAGACGAACTGCTCGAGCCGGCGTGATGCATATTGGCCGAAGATGGTGATCGGCACGCCGAAGCCGCTGAATATCGGCAGCGACACGGCGGCAGGCAGGGCAAAGCGCCTCCATCCCTTGAGCGCGGTGCGCGGCGGGTGGACCTTGAGATGTGTGCCGCGCCCGGAATGAAAGCGCTGGCGTCGGCGCGCCCATTGCTCGGCGACGAGCAGAAGCAGGACAAGCACCAGCATCAGGATAGCGATCTGCGCGCCGCCTTCGAGGCTGCCGCGGTTGAGCCATGTGGTGTAGACGGCGACCGTCAGCGTGCGGACGCCGAAATACTCGGCGGCGCCGATGTCGTTGATCGTCTCCATCAGCACCAGGGCAACACCGGCAACGATGGCCGGCCGCGCCACGGGCAGAAGCACGCGCCAGAACACGCGCGCCGGCGACGCGCCGAGCGTACGCGCGACGTCGGCGATGTTGCGGCCCTGCATCAGGAAGACGATGCGGGTGGTGAGATAGACGTAGGGATAGAGCACCGAGGCGAGCACGAAGGCCGTGCCCCAGGTCGAGCGGATGTCGGGAAACCAGTAATCGCGGATCGTCTGGAAACCGAAAATTGCGCGAACCAGGCTCTGCACCGGCCCCTGGTAATGGAAGAACTCGCCAAAGGCATAAGCCGCGAGATAAGGCGGCACGGCAAGCGGCAGCACCAGCGCCCAGGACAGGATGCGGCGGAAGGGGAAATCATACGCGACAACCGCCCAGGCGCAGGCGACGCCGGCAATCGATGTGAGCGCCGCGACCATGGCCAGCAGCGCCAGCGTCGTGCGCGTGGCGCCAGGCAGTACGTTGGTAATCAGATGTGGCCAGTCCTCGCCGGTGCCGGAGAGTGCCACAAAGGCCAGCGACAGCACCGGCAGGATGACGACGATGCCGACGGCGAGCGCGAGCGTGCCGATCAGCGGATGGCGCAGGCGCCTGACGGGCAAGGCGCGGGCGTTCGCGGCTGACGCCACGTCTGCAATCCCCGAACCTGCTCCGCCTGTCGTCGGCAAGGGCACTTTCCCGTCCTTTGTGCCTACGCATCATGCTGTCCGAAGATCGATGCCGATTCTCGGGCCGATGCGCCAATGCAGAAAAGCCGGACCGATCGCCCGGCCCGGCTCTTCCTCAGTTCATGTACCCGACTATCAGCTGCTCGGGCCGTCGTCGAGACCGACGCGGTCGACCATCTCTGACGCTGCCTTGCGGCCCTTGGCGATGTCGACCAGCGGCAGCGTGTCCGCCTTCAGCTCGCCGAACGCCTTGACCGTCTCGGACGGCTCCAGGCCCGGCTCGACCGGATATTCGTAGTTCTTCTCGGCGTAGACCTGCTGCGCCTTGTGGCTGGCCAGGAAGCGGATCAGCTTGACGGCGTTGTCACGGTTCGGCGCGTTCTTGGCGAGTGCTGCACCCGAAATATTGACGTGGGTCAGGCCGTTCTCGAAGGTTGGGAACAGCACGTTGATGGCGTTGCCCCATTCCTTTTCCTTCGGGTCCTTCTCGTTGTTGCGCATCAGACCGACATAGTAGGTGTTGCCGATGGCGATGTCGCACTCACCGGCTGCAATGGCGCCGGCCTGCGGACGGTCGCCGCCGTCAGGCTTCTTGGCGAGGTTGGCCTTGAGGCCCTTCATCCACTCTTCGGTCTTTTCCGGACCCCAGTGAGCTATGGCAGCCGAGAACAGCGCGAGGTTGTAGTCGTGCTGGCCCGAGCGCATGCAGATCTTGCCCTTCCACTTGGGATCGGCGAGCTCGGCATAGGTGATCGCCGTGTCCTTGACGCGCTCTTTCGAGGCATAGATCACGCGGGCGCGCTTGGTGACGCCAAACCAGTTACCTTCCGGATCGCGATACTCGACCGGCAACAGCTTGTTGATTTCCTCGTCGACCAGCGGCTGGGTAACGCCCTTTTCCTTGGCCGAGGTTAGGCGGGCGATGTCGACGGTCATGATGACGTCGGCGGGCGAATTGGCGCCCTCGGCCAGAACGCGCTCCTCAAGACCCTTGTCGAGGAACAGCACTTCAGTCTTGATGCCGGTCTCGGCCGTGAAGGCTTCGAGAACGGGCTTGATCAGATCGGGCTGGCGATAGGTGTAGATGTTCACGACGCCATCGGCGAGCGCCGAGGTGGTGAAGAGTGCGGCAATGGCAAGCGCACCGCCTGCAATGGCCGACCTGGCGTTTCCAATCTTCATTTCTCTCTCCTGGCCAAAGGGGGCAAATTCCCTCAGGGAACACGTGGCAGCCTCGAATTCGAGACTGTCTCCCCTATGGTCATCGTGACTCTTGCGGTCAAGTTTAAAGGTCAGCCATATCAATAGTTTAGAAAGCTTCTAAACTGGAGCATTTTGCACCGGATTCAATGGCTTGTTCGACAATTTCTAACAGTCGCATGGCTTGTTCACGAAAATGTGCGAAAATGCCGCACCTCGCTAACAACCAACTACTCGGCAAGGACGCGCGTCGAAGGGAAAGTCACCTCGAAAAGCGTACCCTCACCGGGTGTCGATGCGATGGCAAAGCGGGCACGATTGGCTTCGACCATGGCCTTGGTCAGCGGCAGTCCGAGACCGGTTCCGTCGCCACGCGAGCGCTTCAGCGAATTGATCTGCTTGAACGGCTTCAGCGCCTGCTCGATCTCGGCCTGGCTCATGCCGATGCCGGTATCGCGCACTCGCATGACGATATCGCCCGAACTCTCGTAAGAGGTTGAGACGATGACCTGACCACCGGCCTGGGTGTAGCGCACGGCATTGGACAGGACGTTGAGCGCGATCTGGCGGATCGAGCGCCGGTCGGCGACGATCTCCGGCAAGCGCGAGGCAAAGCTCGAGCGAATGATGACGCGCTCGCGATTGGCCTGCGGCTGCATCATCGCGACAGTCTCGGCCAGCGTGTCGTTGAGCGACACCGCCTCGTAGTCCATCTCCTGCTGGCCGGCCTCTATCTTGGAAATGTCGAGCAGGTCGTTGACGAGCGACAGCACGTGGTTGCCGGAGCGGTTGATGTCGCGCAGGTAGTCGCGGTAGCGGTCGTTGGCGACCGGGCCGAACTTTTCGTCGACCATCAGTTCGGAAAAACCAATGATGGCGTTGAGCGGTGTGCGGATCTCGTGGCTGATGCGGGCGAGGAAATCGGTCTTCTGCGACGACGACCGCTCGGCCACGGCGCGCGCCTGGGTCAGCTCTTCCTCGGCACGCTTCCACTGGGTGATGTCGCGGACCACGGCACAGAAGCCGCTGTCGTTGGGCAAGCGGCCGATGGTCATGAACAGTGGAATGAAGCGGCCCTGCGATTCACGGCCGATGACCTCACGGCCATCATTGAGCACGCTGGCGACGCCATGTTCGGAAAGCCCGACGAGATAGTCGCGCGCGGCGCGCTGGCTCTCGATGGCGAACAGCGAATAGAACGGCTTGCCGGTGACCTCGTCGCTGTCGAAACCGAACAGGGCCTCGGCCGGACGGCTGATCGAACGGATAGCGCCGTCGCGGTCGATCAGCACGACGCCATCTGTGGCGGTGTCGATGATCGTGCGCATTTCGGCGAGGCGCTCTTCGAGTTCGGCCACCTGCTCGACGGCACCTTCGACATCATCGTCAGCGCTGATGCGTCGGACGACCAGCATCAGCGCCTTGCCGTCCTGCCAAGGCACCGAGCGCAGCACCGCCTCGATGGGGAACTCCTCGCCGTCGCGGGTCTTCAATCTGAGATCGTGGTCGGAACCGGGCTCGTCACCATAGCTCTCGGCGAACAGGGCATCGAGGCCGCCTGCCCGCGCCAGATCGTCGACCGAGCCGTAGCCGGTCAGGTCGAGGAACTCGGCATTGGCGTAATGCAGCACGTCGCCGGCATGGATCAGCACCGGCACCGGCAGCTGTTCCAGGATAGGCGCATCGACATGCGTATCGCGTCCGGCGGCGAAGGACGGAATGACGTCTTCGGCACGTAGTGGCGGCTTTTCCGGCTGCTCGCGTTCGATCTCGATCTGCTCGACGACGGGCTCGACAGGCCGCACTGACGAAAGCGACACGATTTCCGCGCTCTCGAAGGGAGTCGGTAGGGCCACGTCCCTCGTCGCCGGTTCCTCGGCAACTTTCGCCCCGAGCGGCTCCGGCTCTCCGGCTGTACGCGCGGACTCGGGGGCCTCTGCTGCTGTCGGCTCATGCTCGGCCGTTTCCGCAGCCGCCGCTTCCGCATAGGCGGCGATCTCGGCCGAGGCGGCCTCACCGTTATTTTCCGAAATGGGCTTCTCCGCTGCCGAGGCCTCGACTGTCTCGCCGGCTGCGGCCTGCTGCCTTGCCGCGACGATCTCGTGTGCCCGCTTGAGCTTTTCGCCGATCTCGCGGAAGGCGCTGCGCTCGGTGCTGGAAAGGCCCTTGCCGTTGGCAGGCTCCTCGTTCGCTGTCAGCCGATGCTCGGCCAGGCGGATCACCTTGTCGGAATAGCGCCGATCATGCCTGCGATCGATCTCCAGGGCCGGCACTTCGCCCGCAAAGGGGTCGTCTATGTTGCTTGGTTCTGCAGCACGGCTGGGCTCGACAGGACGAGGTTCTGCAAGCTCGATCTCAGCGTCTCCAGCTTCTGGCGCCGTCACGGCTGGTTCACCACCTGGGAGCCCTGAAGCGGTCGGTTCGACCGCAACGGGTTCTGCAGTTGTTGGTTCGACGGCAACCGGTGCTGCAGCGGACCGGTCCTCGCCCACGCCAGCCTGCTGCCCGACATGTTCCGGATGCTTGCCGTTGGGAACCAGCGCCAGCCCGATGCGCTCGTGGTCGACGACGGCCTCGCCGGGTCGTGCTACGCCAAAGCCGCGAAAACCTTCGAAGCTGCGGTCGCGGCCATAGACCGGCAATGCGGCAAGGTCGACCGGGATACGCCTGTCGGTGCCGGCAACCGGCCAGAGCACCGAGCGGCCGGACCACGTGTCACGGCGTTGCAAAAGACCTGCGATCTCACCTGACGGGTCGAGCTCGAAGGTGGTCGAGACATCCTGAAAACGGCGGCCGACGACGTCCGCCGCATGGTCGCCGACAACGGCCGCGAATTCAGGCGAAATGGCGCTGAAACGGCCTTCTGCGTCGGTGCGCCAGACAAAGCGGACAGGTGCAGTCGAACGGTCCGGTGCCGGCCTTGATGGCGCTGGCTGCGACGGCGCGGGCTTTGCGGCCACAGGTGCTTCAGTTGCCACAGCAGCCTTTTCCGAAGCCTGCAGAACGTCAGCCGATTTGGCAACCGACTCTGGCGAGGATGTCGTCTGTGCGACCTGCTCTGGCGGCGTAACCGGCTGGACAACCGCCTCCGCCTCGGAGACCGGCGCGTCAACATCAACCATGGTAGGCTTTTCGGCTACCGCTTCAAACTCAGCATCGACAGGCCCCACAACAGCCCTGTCGGCCATCGCCGCCCGAACGGTGGCGCCGGCCCGGCTTTCGCGCTCCTCGGGGCTGAAATACCAATGGTCGTGCTCGGCATGGTCCTGAGATGGCGCCGTTGCTGATGCAGTCGTCTGGCTGCCTTTCGGCTCACCCTTCAATGCATCGGTGCTGGCGATGGCGACGTCCAGTCCCTCGCCAGCCGCCGCATCTTCCATTGCTTCAAGGCGTTCGTCGACAACAACCAGCAGGTGGCGTGCCGGCTCGTCGGTAAGCCGCGCCAGGCCGGCGGGCAGATAACCGCCGGTCGCGGGGATCGCCCGCTTGATGATGCGGTCGCGCTCGCGGCCAACTGCCGATACCAGCCCGGCCAGTGTCGAAGGCGCGATGCCGAGCCTGGCAAAGCCTTCGGTTGCGGCCTCGACCTCGCCATGGGCGTCGAGAAAGGCCAGGAAATGCCCTTGCTCGGTGAATCCGCTGATGGCGTTGGCAGCGATGTCCCTAGCCCCACGGGCGCCGGCGGGCACGGCGAGCATGATCGCGGGCGCGCCGTCCGGCAACCGGACCGAACTGGCGACAAAGGCAACGGCGTTGCTCGTCAGCCCCGATGCCACGCGCACCATGATGGAGCGGTCGCGACCGATTTCGGGAAAGCCCGACGTCGCAGCGATCTGGCGGCGGGCAATCGGCCCGAGGCGCGCCGGCGCGCCGATCACCGCGTCGATGTCGTCATAGCCGAGCACGACAGCGCCGGGACCATTGGCCCAGAGCACGTCCTCGAGATCGACCGACAGCACGACGATAGCGTCCCCGGCAGCGAAACGCTGCCTGACACGATCAACGACTGCGACGTCGATAAAGGAATAAGCTGCTGACGGCATTCACATGTCCCGCAAGGCGCGCATTCTCACAATTAACGCTTTGTTAATAAAAGCCGTCATCGCCAAGGTCTAGCAAACAGCTGTCATAGAGCGAGATTATTCTCGTCACGTGGTTAACCCGCGCCAGCCTGAAAATGGTGCACTGCAACATAGATATTGCAATGCACAATCGAATGCCCTATATGAGACATGCGAATAAACGAGACGGGTGACACCACCCCGTCCAGTCCACAGGGTGAGACAATGTCCAAGACCAAGACCGCAGAATTCGCAGACAACATTGAAATGCCGAGCTTCGACGTTTCCAAGGCCACCGACCAGTTCCGCGTCATCGCCGAAAAGGGCGTCGAGCAGTCCAAGGAAGCCTACACCAAGCTCAAGACCGGTGCCGAAGAAGCCCAGAAGACCATCGAGACCAGCTACGAGACCGCCCGCAGCGTGACCAACGAGCTGTCGCTCAAGGCGATCGCCGCGCTCCGCACCAATGCCGAGGCCGGTTTCTCGCACCTCGAAGCTCTCGCCGGCGCCAAGACGCTCTCCGAGATCGTCGAGCTGCAGACCTCCTACCTGCGCAGCCGCGTCGAGCAGACCGTAGAGCAGGCCAAGGAATTCCAGGCCGTTGCCTCGAAGGCCGCCGAAGACGTTTCGAAGCCGGTCAAGACCGCCTTCGAAAAGGCGCTGAAAGACCTCAAGGCTGCTTAGTGCATGACCCCGAAAATCGACTTCGATTTTCGGAAAGGATCATGCACCAATTCAAAAGTGTTACAGCGTCCTTTGCGCGTCGAAGAGTACGCGCGGCGCTGTAACAGCGCCTGAACAAGATACCCGGCGGGCGGTTCCTCCTCCCTCTGCCTGCCGGGCGAAGCGGCCAGCACCTCCTCCCGCTGGTCACATAAAGGAAAAGGCCGGCACCTCCTCCCGCCGGCCTTTTTCTTTTTTCGACGGCCACGGATGGCCTGAATTCAAGGACTTCCCACAGCCAGCGCAAATCGCCGCAGTGGAATATGCGCAAAGCTCTTGAAATGCGTCCGAAGAGTCCGTATTGACGCCGCACCAACAGGTACGCGGTTGTAGCTCAGTTGGTTAGAGCGCCGGATTGTGGATCCGGAGGTCGGTGGTTCGAGCCCACCCAACCGTACCAACTTCTCCCCTAAAACAGCATCAAGTATCGATCACAGACTGCACGGCCTTGCGGATGGTGCAGCCGAATTCCGGCCCGATCGTCTGCTGAAATCGCGAATCAAAGGACCTTGCCCATGATCGACCTGCGCGTTGCAGCCGGCATTGCCACGACGATCATCATCCTCGCCGGATGCCAGAAAGGGCCTGCGGCGGGACAGCCGACATCGGGAACCTGCAATCGCACTGCTGCAGAATCACTTGCCGGCAAGGACCGGCTCGCCGACGACGAGGTGAAGCGTCTCACCGGTGCGACGATCGTTCGCCAGCACAAGCCCGGCGACCCGGCGACGATGGATTTCCGCCAGGAGCGCGTCACCGTCGAAACCGATCCGGTGACCGGCAAGATCGTCCGCGCGTTTTGCGGCTGACCTCGAACCCGAACGCTGGCAACCGGCCACGCTTGATACGAAATTCCTGGATCTTTCAAACTGCGCGACATCGGCTGGTCGGCCTGGGGACCCCGTAGGCCTGCTGGCACCCGGCGCAGACTGGCCGGCGACGAACCCTTCGCCGACGAGACAGCTACCTGATCGAGGCAGCGCCCGGGCTTAGGAACGACTGGTCCGTGGGGAAGGTTGGGGGTGAGGACTATCTGCTGTCGAGTGCCAGCGACCACATGGGTCTATCACAGGTTTCCAGGGTCGCGGCGGACGCAACAGCCAAGGCTGTTGCCAACTACCTGCGCAACCTGGACCGTAGCTAGCGGTGCGAACAGAACCCACGGCATAAGTAGAAACCGCAAGACGGCGCGCTTCGGATGAAGCGCGCCGTCTTTGTTGACCCTGACGGGACGAAACTTGAGGTACTTACTGGCAGGGCGCCAGATAGGTCACCGGCTTGCCGTAGCGGTCGTACATCGGCCGGCCACGATTGTCGTACTGGTGGTAGCGGCATTCGCCGGGCGCCGTTCCGGCGCCGATCATCGCGCCGGCGAGGCCGCCGATGACAGCGCCCGCAACCGTGGCGCCGGTGTTGCCGCCGATGGCCTGGCCAACGAGGGCACCGCCCACGGCACCTACGGCACCGCCGCCAACGGCGCGTTCCTGCGGGGTGTTACAGGCCGTAGCGGCCAATGCGACGAAAGACAAAGCTGCAGCTGTGGCTAGAAAACGCGTCATCAACCCTACTCCTTGAAACTATCGCCACGACGCTATCATGGCGACTTTTGCTTATCCAGTGGCATACCCTTGGAAACTCTGGCCTTTTCGGCCGATCCAGGGTCCTTTCCTTATGCTCGGCATAGCTGATCGCCGCCGTTGCCGGCAACGGACCAGAACGCCAGTTCACCCTCGCTGCGCTGCCTGTTCGTCACGCAGGCGCTGGACCTCGCGCCGCTTGTTGACCAGCGAGGCGGCAATGACACCGCAGGCGACGATGGCGATCAGGATTGTACAGGCGGCGTTGATCTCGGGCGTCACGCCGAGGCGCACCTGGCTGTAGATCTTCATCGGCAAGGTGGTAGCGCCCGGCCCCGAGGTGAAGCTCGAAATCACCAGGTCGTCGATCGACAGCGTGAAGGCCAGCATCCAGCCGGAAATGATCGCCGGCAGGATGACCGGCAAGGTGATCTGGAAGAAGGTTTTGACAGGCGGCGCGCCGAGATCCATCGCCGCTTCCTCGAGCGAGCGATCGAAGGTGACAAGCCGCGACTGCACCACGACAGCGACGAAGCACATCGAGAAGGTGATGTGGGCAAGCGTGAGCGTGAAGAAGCCGCGATCCAGGCCCACGGCGACGAACAATAGTAGCAGCGACAGGCCGGTGATGACCTCCGGCATGACCAGCGGCGCGAACACCATGCCCGAAAACAGCACCCTGCCCCTGAAGCGCGTATAGCGGGTCAGCGCCAATGCGGCGAGCGTGCCGAGAATGGTCGCCATCGTTGCCGAGATCAGGCCGACGCGGATGGTCACCCAGGCCGCGTCCATCAGACCCTGATTGTGGAAGAGCGAGACATACCATTTGGTCGAGAAGCCGCCCCAGACGGTGACGAGCTTCGATTCGTTGAAGGAAAAGACGACCAGCAGCACGATGGGCAGATAGAGGAAGGCAAAGCCCAGCACGATGGCCGTGATGTTGAAGCGGCTCCAGCTCGAGTTCATCTCAGCGCCCCTGTTCCTGGGCGCGTGCCTGCGCCTGCTGGAAGAACATGATGGGTACGACCAGCAGCAGAAGCAGGATCACCGCCACCGCAGAGGAAACCGGCCAGTCGCGGTTGGCGAAGAACTCGTTCCACAGCGTCTTGCCGATCATCAGCGTCTGCGAACCGCCGAGAAGGTCGGGGATGACGAACTCGCCGACAGCCGGGATGAACACCAGCAGGCAACCGGCGATGACGCCAGGCAGCGACAGCGGGAAGGTGATCTTCCAGAAAGCGGTAGCTGGCGGGCAGCCGAGGTCCTGCGCCGCCTCGATCAGCGAATAGTCCATCTTCTCCAGCGCCGAATAGAGCGGCAGGATCATGAACGGCAGGTAGGAATAGACGATGCCGATGAAGATCGCCGTGTGCGTGTTGAGTATCACCAGCGGCTGGTCGATGACGCCGGTGGCAAGCAGCAGCTGGTTGAGCAGGCCCTCGGGCTTGAGGATGCCGATCCAGGCGTAGACCCGGATCAGGAAGCTGGTCCAGAACGGCAGGATCACCAGCATCAGCAAGGTCGGACGGATGGTCGCCGGCGCGCGCGCCATGCCATAAGCGATGGGATAGCCGACAAGCAGCGCGAGAAACGTCGAAATCCCGGCGATGATGACGCTTGAGACATAGGCGTTGAAGTAGAGCGCGTCCTGCGTCAGCCAGAGGTAGTTGTCGAAGCTGAACTCGCCAATCTGCGACATCAGGCCGGACATGCCGTCCGAAAGCCCGAGCACGGGCGTATAGGGCGGCATGGCGATTGCCGTCGTCGACAGCGAGATCTTGAAGACGATGAAGAACGGAATGAGGAAGAAGAACAGCAGCCAGAGATAGGGGATGAGGATGACGAGGCGGTCGGTGATGGCGGAGAGCGGGTGTTTCATCTCCCCACCTATCGCGTCAGAACGACGCCGGCGTCGTTTCGGAATGAGATCCAGGCCTTGTCGTCCCAGCTCAGCGGGTCCTCGGTGGCGCGCGTCGCGTTGAGCGAGCTCGCCTTGACCACCTGGCCGTTGCCGAGTTGGACGTGGAAGATGGTCATGTCGCCAAGATAGGCGATGTCATAGATTTCGCCTTCCATGACATTGTCGCCGGTTTCCGGCTTCTTCGACGAGACCTTGATCTTTTCGGGCCGGATGGCGAAGGCGACCTCGCTGCCGGCGGCAGCGTCACCGGCATTGGCCGTGCGGATGGTGACACCATTGGCGCTGGCGATTGTCGCGCCCGCGCCGTCGCGGTCGGCGACCTTGCCTTCGAACATGTTGATGTTGCCGACGAAGTCGGCGACGAAGCGCGAGCCCGGCGCTTCATAGACCTCGGCCGGTGTCGCCACCTGCATCACTTCGCCCTTGTCGAGAATGGCGATGCGGTCGGCCATCGTCATGGCCTCTTCCTGGTCGTGGGTGACGACGACGAAGGTCAGGCCCAGCGTCTGCTGCAGGTCCATCAGTTCGAACTGGGTTTCCTCACGCAGCTTCTTGTCGAGCGCGCCGAGCGGTTCATCGAGCAAAAGCACCTTGGGCCGCTTGGCCACTGCGCGGGCCAGTGCGACGCGCTGGCGCTGGCCACCCGAAAGCTGGTGCGGCTTGCGTTTGGCGAACTGGCTGAGCTTGACCAGCTTGAGCATCTCGGCAACGCGGGTGTCGATATCGGCTTTGGGCATGCCGTCCTGCTTGAGGCCGAAGGCGATGTTCTGCTCGACCGTCATGTGCGGGAACAGCGCGTAGGACTGGAACATCATATTGACCGGCCGCCGGTAGGGCGGGATGCCGCGCAGGTCCTGACCATCGAGCATGATCTGGCCGGAGGTCGGTTCTTCGAAGCCGGCCAGCATGCGCAGCAGCGTCGACTTTCCGCAGCCCGAGGCGCCAAGCAGCGCGAAGAACTCGCGCTCGTAGATCGACAGAGACAGGTTGTTGACGGCGGTGAAGTCGCCGAACCTCTTGGTGACGTCCTTGAATTGAATGTAGGGCTTGGCGTCTGGCTTGTTCCAGGGAGCAAACTCCCTGCGGATATTGCCGAGCGATTTCATTTCCCTCTCCCACCTGCCCCTGATGCGAAACCCGGCGCCGATGGCGCCGGGCTCGTATGGCTGAATTATTGTCCGGTGACGATCTTGGTCCAGCTGCGGGTCACCGCGCGCTGGGTCTTGGGATCGTAAGGCGGCACGGTGAAGAGCTTGGCGAGCGTCGCTTCGTCAGGATAGATCGCCGTATCGCTGGTGATCTCCTTGTCGATGAACTGCTGCGATGCCTTGTTGCCGTTGGCGTAGAAGATGTAGTTCGAGGCCTTGGCCGCGACTTCCGGCTTCAGCATGTAGTTGATGAACTCGTGCGCCTCGGCGACATGCTGGGCATCGGCCGGGATCGCCATCTGGTCGAACCACATCTCGGCACCTTCCTTGGGGATGACGTAGTCGACGACGACGCCCTGATCCGCCTCCGCGGCGCGGTCGCGCGCCTGGAAGACGTCACCCGACCAGCCGACGGCCAGGCAGATGTCGCCATTGGCGAGCGCGTTGATGTATTCCGACGAATGGAACTTGCGGATCGACGGCCGCACCGCGAGCAAGGTCTCTTCCGCCTTGGACAGGTCGCCGAGTTCGGTCGACTGCGGCTTGAGCCCGAGATAATTCAGCGTGGTCGGGAAGATGTCGGTTGGCGAATCCAGCACGTACACGCCGCAATCGGCCAGCTTGGCCAGTTGTTCCGGCTTGAAGACCACGTCCCAGCTGTCGATCTTGTCGATGCCGAGCGCTTCCTTGATCTTCTTCTGGTTATAGCCGATGCCCACCGTGCCCCACATGTAGTTGACCGAGTATTCGTTGCCCGGATCGTAGGCGGCGGTACGCGAGCTGACCACGTCCCAGACGTTCACCAGGTTGGGCAGCTTGGACTTGTCGAGCTTCTGGTAGACACCGGCCTGGATCTGGCGCGCCAGGAAGGGGCTGGCCGTCGGCACCACGACGTCGTAGCCGCTGCCACCGGCGAGCAGCTTGGTTTCAAGAATCTCATTCGAATCGTAGACGTCATAGACGACCTTGATGCCGGTCTCCTTGGTGAAGTCTTCGATGATCGTCGAGTCGATGTAATCGGACCAGTTATAGACGTTGACGACCCGCTCCTGGGCGCCGGCGGGGATTGTAAACACGGCGATAAGGGCTGACGCGGCGGTCAGCCAAAGCGCTCTACGGTTCATGGCAGTCTCCTTTTGCGGACGCACCCGTCCCGGCGCATCCTGGTCCTGTACAAAAATCGAGTGTTGAAGGTAGCGCGCTCCCGCCAGCTCGCGGCTCGGCGCAAACGTTACGGCGATTTACATCTGCGGACACCGAAGCCCCGGCAGTGGAACCTGGCAAGATACGCCTGTATTTTTGTTACCCTCGGGGTCAGCCTGCCCGCCGGACGGTAGTATTGTCAATGGTAAACAGTGGATTGCTCAATCCGGCATCGGCATGCCGGTGACGCCGGGTCTTTGCGGTTGCGCCTGGCGCCTGAATTCGAGCCCCAGATGCACAAGCAAAGCAACGAAAATAACAGCACCTCCGGCAATGGTGCGAAGCGACGGCACTTCGGAATGAACGAGCCAGACCCAGATCGGCCCCAGCATCGGCTCGAACGTGCCGATCAGGGCGGCAACGGCGGCCGGGATCAATCTTGCCCCGGTCGCAAAGAAGGCGAGGCCCAGCCCGAGATTGACGACGCCGAAGGCAAACAGGAACCCCATTTCGCGTGGCGTGACGGCAAAGGCAGAGGCCTGCGAGGCGGCAAAGGCTGCTGCGATCATGGTGCCCAGGCATGTGGCCGGCGTCATGCGCACATGCGAGAACCGGCGGGTGATGACGGTGGCGATCGAAAACACCACCGCAATCAGCAAGGCGAGGCCGTCGCCGACAGGCGAAACCTGGCCGGTGAGCGACTCGGAGACCATGATCGCCACCCCCAGTATCACCGCCAGGATCGCCACCCATGTCGCCAGCGCCACCCGCTCGCGAAAAAGCACCCAAGCAAAGAGCGCCGCCAGCAGAGGCACGCCGGCCTGCATCAGCAGCACGTTGGCAACGGTGGTGTAGGCAAGGGCAATAACGAATGACGTCGAGGCGGTGGCAAAGCAGATGGCAACCAGCAGCCCGGGCAAGCCCATGCCACCGAACAGCTGCAGCGTTCCGCGCAGGCCGTCGCGCCAGGCCATGAAGGCCAGAAGGAAAGCGGCGGCCCAGAACGAGCGCCAGAACACCACGGTCCAGATGTCGTCGATCTCGATGAAGCGCCCGATGGCGCCGCCGAGGCTCCACATCAACGCCGACAGGAACACCAGGGCTATGCCCAAACGCTCGTCCCGCCGCGAAACCTGCAGCGCATTGGCGTTGGAAAGCGGGACTGCCGGGTCTGTCATGGCCTCAGTATCGATGACGTCGGGGCGACTGGATATGCTCAAAACGACTTGAAGCGGTCCAATTCGCTACCGCATCAACTCAGACGAAGCGAGGTCCAGCCCATGGCGATGGTTGTGGCAACCTAAGCCCCTGCAAACGATCACCGGCGGCAGTGTCGACGGACAATTTCACTGCGTGCGAATTTCCGCTTGACCTAAATATTAGTTGAGGTTTTACAGAAGCGGCTCCGACACGAAAAACAATATGGAGCTACCCGAACATGCCCCCGAAAATCAAGCTCGCCATCATCTATGGCAGCGCCCGCGAGGGCCGATTCTGCGATACCGTCGTCAACTGGGTCACTGCCGAGGTTGCGGGTCACCAGCAATTCACGATCGAGCTTGTCGATCCGCGCGACCTCGGCAGAAATCGCGCTGAGGTGGCCCGCCGCCTCGGCGACGCCGACGCCTTCATGGTGGTGACGCCGGAGTACAATCACGGCTACACCGCCGACCTCAAGGCGCTTATCGACGCGCACAGCATCCAGTGGCAGGCCAAGCCGCTGGCATTCGTCTCCTATGGCGGCATTTCGGGCGGGTTGCGGGCGATCGAACAGTTGCGCCTGGTGTTTGCCGAACTGCATGTCGTGGCAATCCGCGACACGGTCAGTTTCGCCAGCGCCTGGAGCAAGTTCGATCGCAACGGCACGCTGATGGACCCGCACGCCTCGCGCAAGGCGATGTCGGCGCTGCTTGCTCGCCTGCAATGGTGGGCGATCAATCTGCGCGAGGCACGCGCCAACACGCCATATCTGGAGGTGGCCGCATGAACGCGCTGCAACAGGTTCGTGTCGCGGAAGCGGCTGCTGCACCCGACCGGCTTGCCGGCCGCAACGTAACATTGCTTCTGATCAGCACGCTGACGATCATGTCGGGCGCAACGATTTCGCCGTCGCTGCCGGCGATCGAAAGCCATTTCGCCGGCAGTCCAGACGTCGAAATTCTGACAAGGCTCGTGCTGACGCTGCCAGCGCTGTCCATTGTCATCTGCGCCTCATTCGCCGGCGGGCTGGCCGACCGCTTCGGCCGCCGGCCGCTGTTGATCGTTGCAGCGCTGCTCTATGGGCTGGGCGGTATGTCGGGGCTTTTGGCGGAGAGCCTGCCCACACTTCTCGTCGGACGCGCGCTGCTCGGCATTGCTGTTGCCGGCATCATGACGACGGCAACAGCGCTTGTCGGCGACTATTTCAGCGGACCGGCGCGTGATCGCTTCATGGGGTATCAGTCGGCATTCGTCGGCTTCGGCGGGCTGATCTTCCTGACCGGAGGCGGCATGCTCGCAGAACTGCACTGGCGTGCGCCCTTCGCCGTCTACGGCCTGTCGCTGCTGCTGATCCCGGCAGTCATCGCCTTCATCGACGAGCCGGTCCGCAGCCGCTTGCCGTCGTCGACCATTTCCACCCGAGCCTCGGCGGGCACGGCATGGCTTGCAGTCTTCACCGTTTACATCGCGGCCATGCTCAACAGCGTCGCATTTTACCTGCTGCCGACCCAATTGCCGTTCCATCTCAATGCCATGGGCATCGGTTCGCCGACGCTGGCTGGCCTTGCGATCGGGCTCAGCAGCCTGATCGGCGCGGTTGCCGCACTGGCCTATGCGCGCCTTCGCGCCAGCCTTGGCGTAATCGGCGTGTTCGGCCTCGCCTTTGGTTTGATGGCGACAGGCTACATCCTGCTGGGACTGGCGAACGCGCTGGTCATGGTCCTGCTGGCCGCCGCGGTGGTCGGCCTGGGCCTCGGCATCATGATGCCCAACATCGCGGCTGCGGCAATGGCGGCCGCGGCGCCCGAAGTGCGCGGACGTGTTGCAGGCGGCATGACCGCCAGCATCTTCGCCGGGCATTTCATCTCGCCCTTCGCCAGCCAGCCGATGATCGCGGCATTCGGCTTTGCCAACACTTATCTCTATGCCGGGCTCGCTGTCGGCAGCATCGCTGTGCTCGGCGGAGCATCCGCAATCCTCCGCGCAAGCACCGACAGGTCAAACAGGGCGGGCCTCAAAGGCTAGAGGCCCACCCTGCCTCCTACTTGGCCTGTTTTGCCAGCTTCAGCACTTCCGACAGAACGGCATCGTCGCCTGAAACATAGCTGGCGAAAGTCTGGGCGACTGGAACCGTGGGCAGCAGGGAACCTGCGGCGGTGCCGTAGAAATAGTTCGGCAGGAAACAGATGGTCAGCTGCGACAGCCGGCAGCCGTTTTCCCAGTCGTGGTAGGCGGTGGTGTCTCGGAACGCGACCTGGAGTTGGGCATGACCGTCGTGCCGCCCTCGCCCCACATCTGGCCGGCATCTCCCATTTCCTCGCCGACCAGCACGGCGCGCGCGCCGGCGTAGTACTTCAGCCGTGATGCGATGCTGATCGCCGCCGAGAAGGTATTGCCGCTGGTCAGGATGAAGATGCGGCCATTGGCTACGACCTCCGGCAGCAGGCGCGAAAAATCGGTGGCAAGCATGTAGTTGCCGCCCGGGCTGAACCTCAGGTCAACGACGGCATGCCTGATCTTGCGCTTGCCGGCCTCGGCAAGCACGTTGGCCAAATAGTCGGCCATCGGCGCCCCGTCCGCATCGCGGAACCGGTTGAGCTGGAGGTAGAGGATATCGTCGCCTCGAGGTAGCTGTGCCACGCGTTCTGATCAGGACGCGAGAGGTAGGGCGGCGTGACGCCTTCCAAAACATGGACCCAATGGGCGTCACTATTGTCAGTGGCAACCGGGCTGAGATCGCGCTTCGGCCACACGGTTCTCGTCGATGGCTCACCTTTATCCAGTTCGACTGCAAGCGTGCGCTCGATCTCGGTGCCGTCGGCCTTGCGGAAGCGAAACGCGCTCTCGTCCGCCTTGGCGGCGAGCTTGGACGCGTGGAGCAGTTCGGGCGAAATCATGAAATTCGGCGGGCCGGGCATCAGAACTACTCATGTGAACCTCCAAACACTGGGGCGCCCGGTCTCGGTGAGCACATGGGGCGGCGCACGCGACCTTCAATTACATGCCAAGTCAACCACGCGTCGTGGCCCAACGGGGTGAAACGGATCGGCAAGGTTTGTCCCGGATAAAGCCGGGCAAACTCTGGATCTGCGCGTCGCGCCTTCCGAAAACGACCCGAGTTTCGGCCGACGCGCAAGGAACCCTTCATGCTGACCGTACTCAACTGCCTCGTCACCGCCCACGACTACCGTTTTGTCGCCGCCGCCCTGGCCATCTGCGCGCTCGGCTGCGTGGTGTCGATGCGCCTGTTCGCCCGCGCCCGTAACGTCAGGCGTGCCAAGCACGCGGCTTTCGTCGTCATGGCTGGCCTCGCCGGCGGCATGACGATCTGGACGACACATTTCCTGGCGATGCTGGGCTTCATCCCCGATGTCGAGCACGGCTTCGAACCCAACTTCACCGTGCTGTCGCTGGCCTTCGCCATCGCCACCTCGATGGCCGGCTTCCTCATCGCCGCCAGCCGGGAACGCGACTGGATGATCGAGGCCGGCGGCGCAGTCATCGGCGCCGGCATCGCGTTGATGCATTTCACCGGCATGCGCGGTTTCGTGGTCGCCGGAACGATCAGCTACGATCCGTCCTTCGTAGCCTTTTCCATCGCAGCGGGTGCAGCACTCGGCATGCTGGCAACCAACCGCGTGGCGCGCGGAACCAGCCGCGACAGCCAGTATGCCGGCATGGCCGCGCTGATCCTGGGCATCGGCATGATGCACTTCACCGCCATGGGTGCGGTGCAGATCACGCCCGACCCGCGTGTGGTGGTCCCCAGCCAGATGATGACCGACAGCGTGCTGGCGATCCTGGTTGTCCTGGTGACAGTACTCGTGGTGATGCTCGGCGCGGTGACCCATCTCGCCGAGGAGCAGGGCCAGCAGGACGCCGTCGCCCACTTCCGGCACCTGGCCATGCATGATCCGCTGACCGGCTTGCCCAACCGCGCCGCCGTTCGTGACGAACTGCCGATGCGCCTGAAGCAGGCGGGCGGCACCTCGCTGGCACTCATTGCGATCGATCTCAATCGCTTCAAGGAAATCAACGACGTCTACGGCCATGCAGCCGGCGACGCAGTGCTGGTCCAGACCACGGCGAGGATGCGCGCAGCGCTGATCGACGGCGAGTTCTTCGCCCGTATCGGCGGCGACGAGTTCATCGCGGTAAAGCCGTTCACCCGTGCAAACGAGGTCGAGGAATTCGCGGCGCGCATCAGCGATGCCTTCTCGCGCCCCAACGAACTGGGCAAGGGCCGCTTCTCGACCAGCGCCAGCATCGGCATTTCGGTCTATCCCAAGGACGGCGACAGCGTCGACGAACTGACGACACGCGCCGACCTCGCCATGTACCGTTCCAAGAAGCTGCAGGACGGCACCTGGTGCTGGTATGACGCCGACGCCGACGAGGACGGTCGACGCCGCGGCCAGATCGCCATCGGCCTGCGTAGCGCCATCGCCGATGGTGCGCTGCGCCTGGTCTACCAGCCGCAAATCTCGATGAAGAAGCGCCAGTTGCTCGGCTTCGAAGCGCTGCTGCGCTGGTCCAGCCCGCAGCTCGGCGAGGTCTCGCCTGCCGACTTCATTCCGGTCGCCGAGCAGACCGGCATCATCGTCGAGATCGGCGACTGGGTGCTGATGCAGGCATGCCATGAGGCGACGCAGTGGCCGGCGCCCACAGGCGTTGCGGTCAATGTTTCGCCGGTCCAGCTGATGCGTCCCAATTTCGCCGAACGGCTGACCGAAATCCTTGATGAGACGGGACTGGAGCCAACGCGGCTCGAGATCGAGATCACCGAAACCATGCTGATCGACAATCCGGGCCAGGCCCTGCTCGTGCTGCGCAAGATCAAGGCGCTCGGGGTCCGCGTCGCCATGGACGATTTCGGCACCGGCTACTCGTCCCTGTCGACGCTGTTTTCCTTCCCCTTCGACAAGATCAAGGTCGATCGCAGCTTCCTCAACGCACTTGGCCGTCAGGCGCAGGCCACCAGCGTCATCGAAACGGTCATCGAACTCGGCCACAAGCTGTCGATCCCGGTTCTGGCCGAGGGCGTCGAGACGGATTTCCAGGCGGCGTTCCTCAAGGACCGACGCTGCGACGAAGCACAGGGTTTTCTCTATGGCAGGCCCGTGGACTCCACCACCGCACATGCACTCGCTCAGTCGGGCACCTGGCAGGACGACAACGCAGCGCTCGGCAAGCTGAGCGCCTGATCCGGCGCTTACTGGAAATCGAAGGCGGACAGGCCAGTCACCATCTCGTCGAGGCCTAGCGGCCTGGTGATCGGCGGTTCGGCCCGAGACAGGCAGCCCGAGCGCTCGCACAGCCGGCAGGCGGGGCCGACGGGGGTCGCCGGCACCACACCCGGCTTGGCGCCAACGGCAAGCGCCGGAAGGGCAGCGCCATAGACGATCTCGTCACGGAAGGCGATGTCGCAGCCGAGCAGGATCGCGGTGCGCCTGGGGCGCTCGCTGAAGGCGCCCTGCGGCCCTTCGAGCGTGCGCGCTACGCACAGAAACTCGGCGCCGTCGGGCATTTCCACCGCCTCGACGAAGATCTGGCCCGGCTGGGTGAAGGCGGCATGGACCGGCAGCTTCGGACAGCCGCCACCGAAACGGCTCTGCGGAAAACCTTGCGCGCCGGCCTTGCGGAAGCGGTTGCCGGCATTGTCGACCTCGAGCATGAAGAACGGCACCGCGGCGCTGCCTGAGCGCTGCAGCATGGTCAGCCGGTTGGCCGCCTGCTCGAACGACACGCCGAAGCGCGAACGCAGCACATCGACATCATAGCGGGCGCGCTGGGCAGCCGAATGGAACGCCTGGTAAGGCATCATCAGCGCATGCGCGGCGTAGCGGCCAAGCTCGAAGCGGGCGAGGCGCTTGGCTTCATCGGAGGAGAGTTTCAGCGCCTGGATTTCGGCGGCGACCGCCACCTGCATGCGGATCAGGCTCGCCTCCATCGCCACTTCGCGCAGTTGGTCGAAGGGTGACAGCCGCTCGGACAGGAACAGACGCTGCGAATGGCGGTCATAGCGGCGCCGCCAGTTGGGCATGGTCGCGACAGGCAGCACCTTGACGACGATGCCATGTTCGCGCCTGAGCCAACCCTTCAACGCGCCGAACAAATCGTCGCCGGGATCGAGCAGCGAGGTGAAGGCTTCGGCTTCTTCTTCCAGCGAGGTGAAGTGGTTGGGCCGGCGCTCGAACACCTCGTGGACTTCGTCAATTGGCAGGCGGGCGCCCGACAGGGCCGTCGTATGGCCCTCGCGCGCCAACAGTTCAGTGAGGTCGGACAGGCGCTCGGCCTGCTCGCGATAGGCGCGGAACAGTTTGATCACCGCAGCCGCCGCATTCGGTGCCGCCTCGGCGATCTCGACCAGTTCCTGATCACCGGGGAGTTCGCCTGACAGCAGCGGATCGGCGAAGACCTCACGCAGGGCTGCGATCGAGCCCCTTGCTTCGCCCTGCAACTCGTCGGGATCGACCTTGTAGACCGAGGCCAGCTTGAGGATCAGCTGTACCGTCAGTGGGCGCTGGTTGCGCTCGATGAGGTTGAGATAGGACGGCGAGATGCCGAGTCCCTCGGCCATCGCCGTCTGGGTCAGGCCCTTCTGGTTGCGGATGCGCCTGATACGCGGTCCGGCGAAGATTTTCTGCTCGGCCATGTCTTTTACACCGAATTTACAACGAAAGGAGGGGAATTACCCTACCCTTCCTTTTACATTCTTTACAAATTTACAGCGACGTCCTGTCAAACGCAACACAGGTTTTCCCTATTATCTGCCGTATTTCGTTGAATTTTCTGGCTGCTTCGGCGCTGCAATGTCAAACAAGTCACATAGAAATCGCCGCAACGAACCCAAGACGCGGTGGCCGCCCCCAGACCAAAGTGACCAGACGGAGTCGACAATGACTGATTTTTACAACCTCGTGCCTTCAGCCCCGGAAGGCCGTTTCGACGGCATCGAGCGCCCCTACTCGCCGGAGGACGTGAAGCGACTGCGCGGCTCCGTCCAAATCAAGCAGACCCTGGCCGAGATGGGCGCCAACCGCCTGTGGAAGCTGATCCACGAGGAGAACTTCGTCAACGCGCTCGGCGCGATGTCGGGCAACCAGGCGATGCAGCAGGTCCGCGCCGGCCTGAAGGCGATCTATCTCTCTGGCTGGCAGGTTGCCGCCGACGCCAATACGGCATCCGCGATGTATCCTGACCAGTCGCTGTATCCGGCCAACGCCGCACCTGAGCTGGTCAAGCGCATCAACCGCACACTGCAGCGCGCCGACCAGATCGAGACCTCGGAAGGCAAGGGCCTGTCGGTCGACACCTGGTTCGCCCCGATCGTCGCTGACGCGGAAGCCGGCTTCGGCGGCCCGCTCAACGCCTTCGAGATCATGAAGGCCTTCATCGAGGCGGGTGCTGCCGGCGTCCACTTCGAGGACCAGCTGGCTTCGGAGAAGAAGTGCGGCCACCTCGGCGGCAAGGTCCTGATCCCGACCGCAGCGCACATCCGCAACCTGAACGCTGCGCGTCTCGCGGCCGACGTGATGGGTACATCGACGCTGATCGTCGCCCGCACCGACGCCGAAGCCGCCAAGCTTTTGACGTCAGACATCGACGAGCGCGACCAGCCCTTCGTCGACTATGACGCCGGCCGGACCGTGGAAGGCTTCTACCAGGTGCGCAACGGCATTGAGCCCTGCATCGCCCGCGCCATCGCCTATGCTCCGTTCTGCGATCTGATCTGGATGGAAACCGGCAAGCCGGATCTGGAGCAGGCCAGGAAATTCGCCGAGGCCGTGCACAAGGCGCATCCGGGCAAGAAGCTGGCTTACAACTGCTCGCCGTCGTTCAACTGGAAAAAGAACCTCGACGACGCGACGATCGCCAAGTTCCAGCGCGAGCTGGGCGCGATGGGCTACAAGTTCCAGTTCATCACGCTGGCTGGTTTCCACCAGCTCAACTTCGGCATGTTCGAGCTGGCCCGCGGCTACAAGGATCGCCAGATGGCAGCTTATTCGGAGCTGCAGGAAGCGGAATTCGCCGCCGAAGTGAACGGCTACACCGCGACCAAGCATCAGCGCGAAGTCGGCACCGGCTACTTCGACGCCGTGTCGATGGCGATCACCGGCGGCAAGTCGTCGACGACCGCGATGCACGAATCGACCGAACACGAACAGTTCCGCCCGGCCGCCGAATAGGCCTGGCTCAAGTTAACCCGGAGGCACAAGGCCTCCGGGCACCGCCAGAGGCAACGCCCGATAGGGCAAAGGCAACCCACCGAGGAGAACCACAATGGCACCGCGTACCCGTGTCAAGGAACGAGCCGAAGAACAGGCCACCACCATGAGCGCCGACCAGCAGGCCGTGATCCGCATCGTCGCCAACGACCTGCACCGCCTCAACCAGTCGGTCATGAAGGCAGTCGAGGCCGGCGTGTCGGTGGAATTGGTCCGCTCGGCCCGTCACCATGGCGGCGACGGCAACTGGGGCGACCTGTTGATCCCTGTCATCGTGACCCAGCAGCCGCACGGCTGACAAGCATTCCCTCTGCCCCCACGGATCCCGTCCGCAGCCCCTGCTGCGGGCGGGATTTGTCTTTTGAGCTATTGCTCGCTGGACTACGGCCCATCTGTCGAATTTCTATCGCCTAAGACTAAAGTCCAATGCTTCTTCCAGCGTATTACTTGACACTCCCCCCAGTTGACGCGAACGTAAGGGACCGAACGCAACCCCTATTGAACAGACGCCCTCAGCTGTCGGCTAAGCCAATGAAATGGAATGACCCAGATTCGGGCGGCAGTCCGGATGAGCGTGCGCGCACCCTTGATGGCGGCGAAGCAGACCTTACCAAAGTGCTTGTCGTTGGCCGTTCTCCGATCAACCGCGTCGTCGTTGCCAAAATCGTCGAACGCTCGGGGTTGAAGACGATTTCGGAAGCACCTGATACGGCGATGGCGATGCTGCGCACCATGGCGCCAGGCACGATCATCCTCGACGGCGGCAGCGACAACAAGGATTGCGACGGGCTGATGCAGTCGATCCTGTCGCTGAGGCTGGCCTCGGGCAACAACCTGCCGTCGGTGATCCTGCTGTCCAACCGCCCCGGCACGCCGGAAAGCCTGTCGCTGTCGAGCGCCGTCGACATCGTGGTGGCCAAGCCGATCACGCCTGAGCGGCTGCAGCCGGTCGTCGAAAAGCTGCTGGGCCGCTGCTAGGCGTCAGCCGAGACTTTTCAGCAGCTCCGACAGCTCGCCGAGATGCTGGAGCTTGCGGAAGCGTTCTGCCGCCGTCGGCTCGTCGACATGCTCATAGGTCCAGGTCAGGTCGTGGGGAATGTAGACTCCCCAGCTTCCAGCTTCGATCGCCGGCACGACATCGGATTTGAGCGAATTGCCGATCATCATGCTGCGCGCGGCCCCATCGCCATGGCGGGCGAAGATGCGCTCATAGGTCGGGCGCGACTTGTCGCTGACGATCTCGACGGCATTGAAAAAGTCGCCGAGGCCCGATTGCGCCAGCTTGCGCTCCTGATCGAACAGATCGCCCTTGGTGATCAACACCAGGCGATAACGACCGGCCAGGGCCTCCAGCGTGTCATGGACATGCGGCAGTGTCTCGATCGGATGGCTCAGCATCTCGCGGCCGGCCGCCAGGATCTTCTCGATCACCGAGGCTGGAACCCGGCCCTCCGTCACCTCGATCGCGGTCTCGATCATCGAAAGGGTAAAACCCTTGATGCCGAAGCCATAGGTACCGAGGTTGCGCTTTTCCGCCTCCAGCAGGCGCGACTTCAACTGCTCTGCCTCGCCATGCTCGGCGAGCAATTCGGCAAAATGCCTTTCCGTCATGCGGAAGAACTGTTCGTTCTGCCAGAGCGTGTCGTCGGCATCGAATCCGATGGTGGTGAGGGCGGGCAAAGCAGATGTCATCGCGGATCTCTAGGCCGAAAATCGCACTGAAACCAGCTGATTTCAGCTCGAACCAAAGCAGAATCGCCTGACAGCCCCCCTTTTCTTATTTCATGGCGCCCGGCTATACTCGGCAATCTGCAACGACAATCTGGTGAATGATGCCGCCTGCAAAGAAGGAAGTCCGTCCGACCACTCGGGGGGCTCGCGCCCGCACGCCCGCATTTGTGAAAAACAAGCGTGGTGTGAAGAACTGGAAGGAAGCCTCCGAATGGCTCGAATGGCGCGGTATCGAGGACATAGAGTGCATCACGCCTGACCAGGCCGGCGTTGCCCGCGGCAAGATGATGCCGTCGAGCAAGTTCACCTCCAACACCTCGCTGGCCTTGCCTTCGGCGCCGTTCATGATGACGATCTCAGGTGTCTACCCCGAGGACGGCAACGGCTTCGAATATCCCGAGGACGACGGCGACCTCAAGCTGGTGCCTGACCTGTCGACGCTGTCGGTCGTGCCGTGGGAGGACGATCCGACCGCCCAGGTGATCTGCGATCTCGTCCACCAGGACGGCCGTCCTGTCGAGTTCACGCCGCGCAACGTGCTGAAGCGCGTGGCTGCGGCTTATGACAAGATCGGTCTCAGACCCGTTGTCGCGCCCGAAATCGAATTCTACCTCGTCCGCAAGAACCCCGATCCGGATTATCCGCTGACCCCGCCCGTCGGGCGCTCAGGCCGCCCGATCGGCGGCGGTGCTGGCTATTCGATCGCCGGCGTCAACGAATTCGACGAACTCATCGACGACATCTACCATTTCTCCGAGGCGCAGGGCCTGGAGATCGACACGCTGATCCACGAGGAAGGCGCCGGCCAACTAGAGATCAACCTGCGCCACGGCGACCCGATCGAGCTCGCCGACCAGGTGTTCCTTTTCAAACGCACGATCCGCGAGGCGGCGCTGAAGCACGATACCTACGCCACCTTCATGGCCAAGCCGATCCAGGGCCAGCCGGGCTCGGCGATGCACATCCACCAGTCGATCATCGACAAGAAGTCCGGCAAGAACATCTTCACCGGCGAGGATGGCACGGAGACCGACGCGTTCTTCCATTTCATCGGTGGCATGCAGAAGCATGTGCCGAATGCGCTGGTGATGCTGGCGCCCTATGTGAACTCCTACCGACGGCTGACGCAGGCGGCATCGGCGCCGGTCAACAACAAGTGGGGCTACGACAACCGTACAACGGCCTTCCGCGTGCCGCGGTCGGATCCCGCTGGGCGGCGTGTCGAAAACCGCATACCGTCATCGGATGCCAACCCCTATCTGGCACTGGCGGCGTCGCTCGCTTGCGGGCTGATCGGCATGAACAACAAGCTGCCGGCCGAGCCCCCGGTCCTGACCACAGCCAACGAGGATGAGATCGATCTGCCGCGCGGTCTGCTCGAGGCCGTCGACCTGTTCGAAAGCGATGACGAACTGGCAACCATGCTGGGCAAGTCCTTCGCCTCGACCTACGCAGCGATCAAGCGCGCCGAGTTCGAAACCTTCATGGAAGTGATCAGCCCGTGGGAGCGGGAATATCTGTTGCTGAACGTCTGAAGAAGCAAACGAATAGAGCTTAGCGAACAGAAAGGGGCTCCGCCCCTTTCACTACTCACTACTCGCTATCGCTCCTCGTTATTCGCTCCCTGAAATTTCCGGAGCCCTCTCCGCATCATGACCTACAACTCCCCCATCTCTCCCGGCCTGTCCTGGTACGAAGATACCGCCGGGCCGCGACCTGAATACCCTGCCCTCGACGGTAACAGGCTGGCAGATGTCGTCATCATCGGCGGCGGCTTCACCGGGCTTTCGGCGGCGACGCATCTGGCCAAGGCCGGCACCAATGTCATTTTGATCGAGGCGCATCGCTTCGGCGACGGTGCTTCGGGGCGCAATGGCGGCCAACTCGGCACCGGCCAGCGCGCCTGGGCCGAAGAGCTTGAAGGCGAGCTTGGCTTCACCCGCGCCAAGGCATTGTTCGACCTGGCCGAGGAAGCCAAGGCGCACCTGCTCGATTTCACTGCTGCCAACGGTATCGACATCGACTACATGCCCGGCCAGATGTCGGTGGCGCACAAGCCGCGCTACGTCGACGACTACAAGGCTCATGCCGAGATCATGGCCAGCCGCTTCGACTATCCGCATGTCAGCTTCATGGACGCGAGCGAAACCGCCGAGCGGCTCGGCTCGACGCATTACTACGGCGGCACCCGCGACATCGGCACCGGCCACATCCATCCGCTCAAGCTGGTGATCGGCACCGCGCGCGTGGCGGCCTCTGCCGGCGCCCACATCTTCGAGAATACGCCATCGACCGGCATCACGTCGCAGGGTGGCAAAGTGCAGGTGAAAACGCCGCGCGGCACAATCACGGCGCAGAAATGCCTGATCGCGGTCAACGCCTATGGCGGCAAGCTGGAGCCGGTGAGTGCCGCCCATATCATGCCGATCGGCTCTTTCATCGGCGCCACGGTGCCGCTGGGCGCGGATTCGAAGGTGATTCCCGGCGGCGAGTCTGTCGACGATTCCCGCTTCGTCGTGCGCTACTTCCGCAAGTCGCGGGATGGGCGGCTGCTGTTCGGCGGGCGCGAGATCTACGGCGTCAACGACCCCAAGGACATCCACATCCACATCCGCAAGCAGATCACCGAGATCTATCCCGAGCTGAAGGATGTCGAGATCACCCATGGCTGGGGCGGCTACGTCGGCATCACCGTGCCGCGCAAGCCGTTCGTGCGCGAGGTGCTGCCGAATGTCATCTCGATGGGCGGTTATTCCGGCCACGGCGTCATGCTGTCGAATTTCTTCGGCAAGCTCTATGCCGAAACGGTGGCCGGCAATCGCGACAGGCTAAAGCTGATCGAGGAGTTGAAGATACCGCCCTTCCCCGGCGGCCGGCGTTTCCGCACGCCGCTTCTGTTCCTCGCCCTCAACTGGTTCGCACTGAGGGACAGGATATAGCGCATGGCGGACGAACTGGTCGATCGCATCTACGAAGCGGCCTTCGTCCCGGAACTCTGGTCGTCGGCGCTTGAGGCGATGATCGCCGCCACCGGCCCGGCTTCCGGCGGCATGCTGGTGTCCGACGGCGCGAACCGCCGTCACAACGCCGCCAACCGTTGAGGTCAAGTCCAAATCATGAGTCTCGTCGGCGTCACAGGGCGACTGCCGTGCAGCTTAGCTGACCGGCCTTGCGTCATCCGGATTCACGCCTGATGCCGTCGACTGCCACAGCGGCAACTGCAACCTGATGCGGGCGCCGCGCCAAGGACCAACCAGGATTTCGACGCCGCCGCCATGCAGTCGGGCGATCTCGCGGGCAAGGTTGAGCCCGAGGCCGGCGCCGCTGTTGCGCGGGCGCAGGCGATAGAACGGCTGGAAGACGCGCTCATGCTCGTCGTCGGGAATGCCGGGGCCCTCGTCGTGAATTTCCAGCCCGCCCTTGGCGTCAACCACTACCGAAATGATGCCCTCGCCGCCGCCATGGTCGATGGCGTTGCGCAGAAGATTGGTCACAGCCTGCTGGATTTGCGACGGCTGGATGTTGACCAGCACGCTCGACGCCGCCGGCTCGAAGGAAAAGTCGTAACCGGCGGAAAGCGCCAGCGGCGCAAAATCGGCGGCGAGATGGCGTGCGAATTCGACGAGGTCGACGACCTCGCGGGCGCCGGCCGATTGGTCGAGCACCTGACGGTCGAGCAGTTGCTGCGCCAGATGCGACAGGCGCTCGATGTCCTTCAGCAGGCGCGCGCTTTCGGGATCTTCGCGCAACAGTTCGGCGCGGGTGCGCAGGATGGCGATCGGCGTGCGCAGTTCGTGCGCCGCATCGGTGAGGAACCGATTGCGCTGGTCGTAACCCTGGCCGAGGCGCGACAGCGCATGGTTGAATGCCTGCACCATCGGCTCGATTTCGGTCGGCACATTGGCGGTCGGCAGTTGCACGCCGCGGTTGTCGATGTCGATACGGCCGGCCTGCCTGGCCGTCGCGACAAGGCCGGCGAGCGCCCGGCGGACCACCGTCGGCGTGACGACAAGGGTCGTCCCGCCCATGACGATGAAGAAGGGCGCGAGAAACGACACGATGATCAGCGCAACCGTGGGACCGATCTTCATCCACTCGATCTGTCCGTCAGCGTTGCGGGTTCCGTCGAGACTGAGCTGGAATGTGACATCGACGCCGTTCGTCTCGGTGCGGGACAGAACTGTCGACGTAAGGATTTGTACCGCTCCGGCGGCGGTTTGCCGATTGGCCAGAATAGAATCGGGCCGAACGTCATAAACCGGGAAATGCAGGAATGCGTACTCGATGCCCCACGGAATTCTAAGGTCTTCCCCGGCATAGGCGTCCGGGACCTTACCCAGTCGCATGGTCTTGCCCGCCTCGTCACGAACGACCAGCCAGAGATTGGGGTAATTCTTCCGCGCCTCGAGCATCTCCTTGGTGTCGCGCAAGAAGAGGTTACCACTCGCATCCCTGGCAACGGCTCCGGATACAGCCTCCACGGCGGTTTCGTTGTCACTGAGCAGGCGCGGCTCGAGCAGGAACAGCACCAGCCAGATGAGACCGACGAAGGTGAACAAGGTCGCGGCCTGCAGCAGGATCAGCCTGCGCACGAGCAGCCACTGCAGCGAAACAGGACGCAGCTTCTTCATGCCACGGCGCGCAGGAGGTAGCCGAGATTGCGGATCGCCCTGATCTCGACCCCGGCAGAGACATCGTCGAGCTTGCGGCGCAAGCGCGAGACGTGAGAATCGAGCGCGTTGGAACCGATCTCGTCGTCCATGGCGTAGACCGATTCTTCAAGCGTCGCGCGCAGGACGGTGCGGCCGGGCCGGCGCAGCAGCGCTTCCAGTGCCAGCTGCTCACGCCGCAAAAGCTCCAGAGGCTTGTCGCCGACACTCGCCTCACGGTGGTGGAAATCATAGGTGAGCCGGCCGATCACCGTCTGCTCGGATCGCAACGCGACTGGGCGACGGTGCAGCGCACGCAACCGCGCCATCAGCTCTTCCATGGCAAAGGGCTTGACCAGATAGTCGTCTGCGCCGGCGTCGAGACCGGCGACACGATCATTGAGGCCGCTGAGCGCGGTCAGCATCAGAATCGGCGCATCGACACGTAGCGCGCGCAGCTTGGGGATCAGGTCGAGACCTTCGCCATCCGGCACGCGGCGATCGAGCACGATGGCGTCGTAAGGCCCGAACTCGGCCGCCGCCTCGGCGTCCGCAAGCGTGGCGACGTGATCGACGATGACGTTGCGACGTGCCAGCGCCGACTTCAGCACCGAAGCCATCTCCGGCTCGTCCTCGAGCAGCAAAATGCGCATGCACGTATTCCCTCGATCAGTCCTCGGGCCCGTGCCGAAACCGGTGACGGCATTGGCTGCCACCGGCACGGCCTCAAGCGACTATTCGCATTCCAGCTTCGGCTTGCGGAAGTTGGTGATGTACCAGCGACCTTCGGACCTGGTGGCGTAGAATGTGTAGAAGCACTCCTGCTCCTCGACATAGCCGGGAGTGGTCGTCTCCTCATAGCGCGTGCCGCGCCTGGTGTCGCGATACTCGCCACTGGTCGAGCCGGCAACTGCGTTTGTCGATATCTTGCTCCACTGATAGGCGCGCTGTCCGCGGCCGAGTTCGATCACCGACGTAGGCGGACCGTAGTCGATGATGACCGACTCGAGCGGCTGGCCGATATAGCCCTTCATGACGTCCGACTGGCAGCCGGCCAGGAAGACGGCGGCGGCGATGGCAAGTGTGCCGACAGCGCGGCGTGCAGTGCTGAGAGACATGTGTGATCCCAGGTTGTGGATGATGTTTCCGGGCAGCTACGCCGCCAAGATTGCATCTACATTGCAGCAGCCCGGGTGATCGCAGCCGGCATCGGGAATCTCTCTTGTCCTCGGAATTTAAACCTGATTAAAAGATGCAACTTTTAGCGGTGACGGCCTGTCATCGCCCTTGGGCGGTCAATCCATGGCATCGACAACAAGCGCGATCGAGCAGCTTTTCGTGACCGAGCGCTCACGTCTGCGGCGGTTGATCGCGCGCATCGTCGGCAGCCGCCAGGACGCCGAAGACGTCATCCAGGACACCTATCTCAGGCTCGGCGACCGCGACCTTACGCCTGCCGACCGCGGCCTGGTGGTCAGTGCCGCCAAGAACCTCGCGCTCGACCACAAGCGCGGCCATGCGGTCCGTACGAACTTCACCCAGAACGTCTTGCCAGAACAGATGACGCGACAGGCAGCCCAGCCCGAAGAGATCGTGGCGGCGCGACAGGACCTTGCCGATTTTCTCGGCGCCATCAACACGCTGCCGCAGCGCAGGGCGCAGATCTTCCTGCTCGCCCGGGTCGACGGCATGCCTTACGCGCAGATCGCCAAGGCGCTTAACATTTCCCTGAGCACGGTGGAAAAGGAGATGGCTAGCGCGCTGGCCTTCTGTCACCAGTGGCAGCGCAAACGCGAAATCTCGTGAGGGATATGCGCAGCTGAATCGTTCTCTGTATAAGGGCACGATTGCCCATCGAGGGAACGTCGAGCTTCGTATGTCCGAGAACTCAAGGTCAGCCGAGATCAGCGACCAGGCCATCCGCGAAGCGGCGGAGTGGTTCGCTCGCCTGCAAAGCACTGGGGTCACCGATGCGGACCGGTCGGCGTTCCGGGCCTGGCTGGCCATGGACCGCGCCAATCACGACGCCTTCAGTAAGACCAAGAAGCTGTGGCACGAACTCGCCGTGCCGGCGCGGATCGCCGGCCGGGACAGCTGGCATCGCCGGGGGCTTTATCGCCCGACGCTCGCGCAGCGCGCGGTCAAGACAGGGGCAGCACTTTCGTTCGCCTTCCTCATGTTGGGCTCGGTTGCCCTGTGGCGTGATGCCGGCTTGGTCGACCGGGCTTTTGCCGAACACGCGACGTCCCCTGGCGAGCACATGCAAGTGGTGCTGCCGGACGGTTCGACCGCCTATCTCGACGGCGACAGCGCCCTCGACACCGACTTCAAGGGCCAGGATCGGTCGGTCGCCATCCTGCGCGGGCGCGTCTGGTTCGACGTCGTAAGAGATGAATCCAAGCCTTTCCGCGTCACGGTGAACGAGGTGGAAGTCAGGGTTCTCGGCACCGCCTTCGCGGTCGAGGACGAGGCCAGCGAGGTCAAGGTCACGGTGGAACGCGGGCTTGTCGCGATTGCAGCGCCCGGTCTCGCCGGCGAACAGCTGACTGCCGGAGAGGCACTATCGGTTGCCCCCGGTCAAGGCGCGTCGAGGATCACGGTCGACGCCGATACGGAGCTGGCCTGGCGACGCGGCCTGATCGTGATGAACCACACGCCGCTGGCAAAGGTCATCGACGAACTTGGCCGCATATCGGCCGGACGCATCATCGTTCGCGACGAGAGCCTGCGCGACCTGCGCCTGTCTGGCGTCTTCAAGGCGGACGAGCCTGAGACCATCCTCGCGGCCCTTCACTCGACGCTCGGCCTCCGGACGTTTCGTGTGCCTGGCATCGCCACCGTCATCTATCGCTAGAGTCCAGCCTCGAGATTCTTTTACGGTTTCGCCGACCGTCAGTCGTTCCCTTGATGTGGGGCCGGACGGCTCCGACGAATAACCGGGGACGATCCGAGAATGTCTGGAATGAGGACCGCGCTGGCCTTTGGCAGCGCATCGATGCTGGCGATTGTGGCGAGTTCCGCGTTTCCGATCATGGCAATCGCGCAAACAACCCAAACCGAGGCGCGTGCCGGCAGCCATGACTTCAACATCCCGGCAAAATCCTTGCTCGCAGCGCTTGCCGACTATACGGCGGCCACCGGCATTCAGGTCGTCAGGCCGAGCGGTGCCCCGATCTCCGGGCGGTCCGGCGCGGTAGTGGGCCGGCTCTCTCCGGCAAGTGCGCTGGCGCGGCTGCTCGGCCCGAGCGGCCTGGAGTTCCAGTTCGTCGATGCCAGGACGGTCAGCATCCGTGCGAAGACAGGCAACGAGGCGGCGCTGCCCGTCACCAACGGCTCGCTCGTGCTCGATGTCATAAGGGTTGATGGCGGCGGCGGCGCCCCGGTCTACGAGCCATACGAGACGGCTGCCCCGACCGCCTACATCCCGCAGGAAACCATCGATCGCTTCCGCGGCAGCAGCCCGGCCGACATGCTGCGCGGGACGCCGGGCGTGATGTCGGGCGAAGCCCGCAACGGTGCTGGTGCCATCGACGTCAACATTCGCGGCATGCAGGGCATGGGCCGCGTCGCCGTCACCGTCGACGGCGCCAGCAACGCAGTAACCATCTATCAGGGCTACCAGGGCGTCTCCAACCGCACCTTCGTCGACCCGGACCTGCTCGGCGGCATCAGCATCGCCAAGGGATCGGACGCAGCCTCCAACGGCATCGCCGGATCGGTGGCGATGCGGACGTTGGAAGCGCGCGACATCATCAAGGACGGCAAGAATTTCGGCGTGCGCCTGAAGGGCGGTTTCGGCACCAACACGTCGAACCCGCCTCCGGTGGATACGATAGGCGGTTACGAATGGCCGAGCATACCGTGGGCAGCCCCCCAGATCCCTGTCGCCAGTACTGCAGGCATGGAGCGCCCGAGCTTGCTCAAGCCGACCAGCGGCTCCGGCAGCGCGGTGGTCGCGTACAGCGAGGGAGACGTCGACCTGATAGCAGGTTATGCCTATCGCAAGCAGGGCAACTACCATGCCGGGACCAATGGTCCTGCGGCGCAGCCGGTGGCAAAGGGACCAACACCATTCTGCTTCGACAACGGCATCTGCCTGCCCTCGAGCCCATGGACAAACTACTACGACAATGAAGGCATTACCGGTTATCGCGCCGGCGAGGAGGTGCTGAACACCCAGCTCGAAACCAAATCCTGGATCGGCAAAGGGACCTTTCGCTTTGGCGACGGACAGAGCGTCGAACTCGGCTACACCGGCTTCCGCAGCGAGGCCGGCGACTTGCTGGCCTCGCGACTGACAAGCAAGCGCGGTCAGCCGACGCAAGCGGCGCAAACCACCGGCACGACACTCGACACTGGAACCGTACGCTACAAATGGAAGCCGGAGGAGAACGAGCTCGTCGACCTCAAGGCCAATCTCTGGCTGACCCGCCTCGACTTGCGCAACTCCAGGCGCGATGGTTGGCCTGCTCCGCGTCCAGGTGATCCCCGCGTCGGTTCTGACTCTTTGTTGTGGGGGGCCGACGCCACCAATGCATCCAAACTCTCCACCGGATACGGTGCCGTCGACCTGACTTATGGGCTGTCCTATCTCGGTGAGGATACCCAACCCACCGACTACACACGTTCCCTGAAGGGCTGGCTCAACCTGCGCGACGGACGTAGGCAGGAGGCTGCGGTCTTCGTCAAGGGATCGTGGGAAGCGACCGACTGGCTGACCCTCAATGGCGGCCTGCGCTACCAGCATTATTGGGCGCAGGACCGCAGCACCGGTCCACACCAAGGCATAGGTTTTGTCTACGGCAGCAGCAGCAGCAAAGGCGGCTTCAGCCCGTCCATCGGCGTCACGCTGGAGCCGATCGAGGGCAGCCAGTTCTACGTCAACTATTCCAACGCGATGCGTTCCCCGAGCATCATCGAGACGACGACCGCCTTCACCATGAACATCAACTCCAATGTGAGGCCGGAGCGTTCGAGCAACTGGGAGATCGGCACAAACCTGCGCCGGGACAATGTGTTTACCGGTGACGATAGTGCCATGCTCAAGTTCGGATACTTCGACTGGTCGGTGAAGGACTACATCGCGCGAGAATGGCACACCACCTCGGGTTCGTCCGGCATGCGCATCCACAACATCGACAGCGCGCATTTCGCCGGCCTGGAACTCTCTGGCCGCTACGAGATCGGCGCCTTCACGGCGGAGCTCGCTGCTAACTACTACACCGACGTGCAGTTCTGCCGAACGGCGTCCACCTGCGGGAACAAGTCGCTCTATGCAGACTACGCCACCAACCAGGTGCCGCCGCGCTATTCGGTCGACCTGACGCTGACGCAGAAGCTGATGGATGACGCGCTGACCATTGGCGGCAGAGTTTCGCATGTCGGGCGGCGCGCCGTCGGCCACGGCGACGTCACCGCCCAGGGTGCGTCGCAGTTCATCGCGCTGGTCAACTGGAAGCCCTACACGCTGGTCGACGTGTTCGCCGAATACAAGTTCAACGAAAACCTGACCGGCACCGTCCGCATCCAGAACCTGACCGACACCTATTACGTCGATCCGCTGAGCCTCGTGGTGCAGCCGGGACCCGGCCGCACGTTCTACGGCTCGCTGACCGCCAGCTTCTAGGCGGGGGCCCGCTTGCCAAGCGGGGGCTAGGCAGGCGGGCTACACCTTCCTGACGATGACGCTGCCGGCGGAGTAACCGGCACCGAAAGAGCAGATGACGCCGAGGCTGCCTGATGGCAGGTCGTTGGAGAATTTCGAAAACGCGATGATCGAGCCGGCCGACGAGGTGTTGGCGTAGTCCTGCAGCACGTTGGGCTGCTCTTCGCGGGTCGGCTCGCGGCCAAGCACGCGCGAGCCGATCAGGTCGTTCATGCCCTTGTTGGCCTGGTGCAGCCACAGCCGCGACAGATCGGCAGGCGCGATGCCTTGTTCGGCGAGATGGGAGAGCATCAGTTCTGCGACCATCGGCACCACCTGCTTGAAGACCTTGCGACCCTCCTGGTGGAACTGCATATCGCGCCGATCAGCCATGTGGCCCTCGCGGGTGCGGCGCAGGAAGCCGTTGTTGTTGCGGATGTTGTTGGAGAACTCGGTCAGGCAACGCGTCGCCAGCACCTCATAGGCGTTGTCCGCCTTCACCTCGTCGGCGCGCTGCAGCACGACGGCGGTGCAGACATCACCAAAGATGAAGTGGCAGTCGCGGTCGCGCCATTCCTGGTGGCCGGAGGTGATCTCGGGATTGACCATCAGGATGGCGCGGGCCGAGCCGGTGCGGATCATGTCAGCGGCAAGCTGGATGCCGAAGGTCGCCGAGGAACAGGCGACGTTCATGTCGAAGGCAAAACCCTTGATGCCGAGCGCCTGCTGCACCTCGATGGCAACCGCCGGATAGGCGCGCTCGTGGTTGGAGGCAGCACAGATGACGGCGTCGATGTCGGCGGCAGTCAGGCCTGCCTTCTTCAGCGCCTCATCGGCCGCCTTGACCGAGATCTCTGCCATCAGCGACAGTTCGTCCTCAGTGCGCTCGGGCAGCACAGGGTGCATGATGCCTGGATCGAGAATGCCGAACTTGGAGACGACATGGCGGCGCTCGATGCCGGATGCCTTGACGATGAACTCTTCCGACGACATCGCCATCGACGCGCGCTCGCCGGCTTCGATGGCGTCGGCGTGCAGCTTGTTCTGGCGGTGGGCATACTCGTTGTAGGAGGCCACCAACTCGGCGTTGGTGATGACTTCCTCCGGCGTGAAGATGCCGGTACCGCTGATCGCAACCCTGTGCATGGCGTTTCCCGTTGGTTTTGAGCCATTGGAATAGGGTTCAGGCAGCGTCGGTCAAGCTTTGCGACCACAATTTCAGGTCGAACGCGCGGTTACCTCGCGGCAGAAGCGCTCAAATGCAGCGCCCGCCGTCGACTTCCATGGCAACGCCGGTGATCAGCGAGGCTTCGTCAGAGACGAGGAACAGAGCGGCGTTGGCGATGTCGAGGGGTGTTGAGAAGCGGCCGAGCGGGATCGAAGCCTTGAACTTCTCGCGGATTTCCGGCGTGTCCTTGCCCATGAACTTTTCCAGCATCCCGGTCTCACCGGCGACCGGGCACAGGCAGTTGACGCGGATGTTCTTCGGCGCCAGTTCCACCGCCATCGACTTGGTGGCGGTGATCGCCCAGCCCTTGGAGGCGTTGTACCAGGTCAGCCCAGGACGCGGCCTGAGGCCAGCGGTGGAAGCGGTGGTCAGGATCGAACCGCCGCCCTGGCGCTCCATGATCGGCACCACGGCGCGGGCGGCGTGGTAGATCGCCTTCATGTTGACGGCGGTGATCAGGTCGAAGACATCTTCCTCGACATCGACAAGGTCGCCGTTGCGATGGGTGTAGCCGGCATTGTTGACCATGATGTCGATGCGGCCAAAAGCGCTCTTGGCGGCATAGACCAGTTCGTCGAATTCGGCGCGTTGCGACACGTCGGTGGTGACTGCGATTGCGCCGTCGCCGATCTCGGATGCAACCCGCTCGGCTTCCCTGGCATTCAGATCGGCGACGACGATCTTGGCGCCCTCTTCGGCAAAACGCCTGGCCATGCCCTCGCCGAAACCGGCAGCACCGCCGGTGATGATCGCGACCTTGTCCTTCAGCCTGTCCGCCACGTTACGTCCCTTCGAATCGAACACCGTCACCAGTCTCTCATCGAAAACGAAAACGCTGCCATCAGCAACTGACAAACGACTGCCGCCAGACACCCCGCTTGCGGCTCTGTTCAAATAATTCTAAAGTAAAGATCAGCCTCTGAGTGGGGGACGCAAACATGAAACTTCGTTTCTTATTTGCATTGTTTTCAGCAAGCGCAGGTCTGTTCATCGGTTTCCAGCAAGCAGCAAATGCCGCCTGCGTCGTGCCGAGCTATAACCAGAAGCGCGGCATACCGCCTGGCTTCACCGAAGCGCAAGGCTTCAAGGGCCGTTTCGACTTCCCCGCAAGCACCAGTGAACCGCTGCCGACCTTCCTGTCGATCGACTTCACCCAGGATTGGCGCGCCTACATCCAGGCGGTGCTCGACTATTCGCTCGAAGGCAATATCGCCGTCGACTTCGACGTCGCCAACAACAATGTGCGCAACTGGTACCATGCGCTGTGGATGCATCCGGGCAATTCGGGACGGGAGTTCCTGCACGGCCTGACCAAGGAGCGCGCGACCGATCCGGAACAGCTGGCCGAAGGTGTGACCAAGTCTTTCGACACCTGGGCGGTAGGCTTCTACAACGCGCTAGGGGCAACGACCTTCGCCAAAGTGTGGAGCGATTTGTGCAGCCCCAGGATCGACGACATCTACTTTCCCATCGGCACGACGTCGTTCAAACTGCTGTTCACCACCGCCACGGCAGCGGACATCCCCTATCTCGCCGGCGCGCCCGAATGGGACGGCGACATCGGCCGTGCGCCCAACCGCATCGGCAAGCTGCGCCTCTACCAGATCGACATTGCCGTGCGCGATCCGCGCTCGCTGCAGACCGGATGGGTGTTCGGCACCTTCGTCTATCAGGGCAGCGAACCCGGCACCGACCCATGGAAAAAGCTGGTGCCGGTCGGCTTGAGCTGGGGCAACGACCGCTTCGTGCCGCCGCCAGGGCAATTGCGCCAGAACGTGCTCAACGAAACGCTCGAAGGCAAGATCTACGGCTGGGCCGCGCGCAAGGAGCTTGGCTGGGGCGGGCGCGTCAACGGGCCGGCCGACAACCAGATCAGCTCGTGCGTGTCCTGCCACGGTTCGGCGCAATATCCGCGCAGCGACGATTTCGGCAACCTGCCACGGCAACCGGCAATGCCGATCGATTACCAGCGCCGACTGCTGGAGTATTTTCGCGACGTCTTCGCCGGCGGTGCGTTCGACGGCGAGGCGCGCTACTTCGGCACGCAGACGGCTGTCTTGGCACGGCCGCTCGATTATTCGCTGCAGCTGCAGGCCGGCATCGAGCGCATGTGCGCAACAGTTACCGCGCGCGAAGCACCGTTCAACGACGACACGGTCCCCACCCCGCCGGTTTGCCCCGCACCCCCTGCTATCGTGGCTGGTGGCCCGGAAAGCATGTCGGCCGGGCCGGCGCTTGCCGACCGCGACGACACGATCGACGCGCTGCTGGAGCCGATCAGGTAGAGCCAGAGCTGAGCCACTTCCCAGCCATTGCCAAGAATGCGCATCAGCATCCGGCGGCCGGTCCGCGTCTCACGCCATCAAACGACAGATATCCGGCTGGCGCTCCGGCCTCGTCTGGACCACTATCAAATCTTCGCGTGTGACACCGTGGCAGTGGCTTTGGGGCTAGTGCTTTTAAATCGATTAGCATATATCAGGCGTCGACATCACGACCGTCTTGAAAACGGATAGAACATGACCAGCCAGATCATCCCCGTCGATCCTTTCGACTTCATCATTTTCGGGGGCACCGGCGACCTGTCGGAACGCAAGCTCTTGCCGGCGCTCTATCATCGCCAGCGCGACCACCAGTTTTCCGAGCCGACCCGCATCATCGGCGCGTCGCGCACCAAGATGGACGACAAGGAATTCCGCGCCTTCGCCAGGAAGGCGATTTCGGATCATGTGAAGCCTGAATACATCGAGGAAAAGGAACTCGCGACCTTCCTCGACAGGCTGAGCTACGTCACCATCGACGCCAAATCGGGCGACGGTTTTGCCGAACTCAAGAAGTCGCTTGCCGACAGTAAGCGCATCCGCGTCTTCTATCTCGCGGTAGCGCCCAGCCTGTTCGGCGACATCTCCGACCACCTCAAGGCGAACAAGCTGGTCACCCCGGATTCGCGCATCGTCGTGGAAAAACCGATCGGCCGCGACCTCGAGTCGGCCAAGGCGCTGAACGACATCATCGGCGACGACTTCGGCGAGCACCAGATTTTCCGCATCGACCACTATCTCGGCAAGGAGACGGTGCAGAACCTGATGGCGCTGCGCTTCGCCAACGCGCTCTACGAGCCGCTGTGGAACTCCGCGCACATAGACCACGTGCAGATCACTGTGGCCGAGACAGTCGGCCTGGAAGATCGCGTCACCTATTACGACAAGGCGGGCGCGCTGCGCGACATGGTGCAGAATCACATGCTGCAGCTGCTCTGCCTGGTTGCCATGGAGGCCCCGGCCTCTATGGAGGCCAATGCGGTGCGTGACGAAAAGCTCAAGGTTCTCAATGCGCTGAAGCGTGTCAACGGCAACGAGGCGCCCAAGCAGACTGTGCGCGGCCAGTATCGCGCCGGCGCATCGGCCGGTGGTCCGGTCAAAGGCTACGTCGAGGAACTCGGCGCCGAGAGCAACACCGAGACCTTCGTCGCCATCAAGGCCGAGATCGCCAACTGGCGTTGGGCCGGCGTGCCGTTCTATCTGCGCACCGGCAAGCGGCTGGCCTCGCGTGTCTCCGAGATCGTCATCGAATTCAAGCCGATCCCGCACTCGATCTTCGGCGAGAGCGCCGGACCGATCTTCAACAACCAGCTGGTCATCCGCCTGCAGCCTGACGAGGGCGTCAAGCAGTTCATCATGATCAAGGATCCGGGTCCCGGCGGCATGCGCCTGCGCCAGATCCCGCTCGACATGAGCTTCGCCCAGTCCTTCGACGGACGCGCCCCGGATGCCTATGAGCGGCTGATCATGGATGTCGTACGTGGCAACCAGACGCTGTTTATGCGCCGCGACGAGGTCGAGGCGGCATGGAAGTGGATCGATCCGATCCAGCATGCCTGGGAAGGCAGCCGCCAGGAAGCCCAGGGTTATACCGCCGGCACCTGGGGTCCGTCCGCGTCGATCGCGCTGATCGAGCGCGACGGCCGTACCTGGCACGAGAGCAATTGAGCGCCATGGCAGCACCTCGCTGGAACGCATTCGAGACGCGGGACGAACTGGCGTCAGCCCTCGCCGCCAGGGTGGCTGATACGCTGAAAGCGGCGATCGCCCGCCGCGGCGTGGCTTTCCTCGCCGTCTCAGGCGGCACCACGCCTGGCCGCTTCTTCGCCGCTCTGTCGAAGGAAGCGCTCGACTGGAGCAAGGTCACGGTGACGCTTGTCGACGAGCGTTTCGTGCCGGAGAGTTCGCCACGCTCGAACGCCGCACTGGCCAAGGCCAACCTGTTGCAGAACGCGGCATCCGCCGCCCGTTTCGCGCCGCTGTTTCATGAGGCAGCGACGGTCGAGAAGGGCGCCGATCTCGCGGACTCCGCGCTGAGGGCCCTGCCCTGGCCGCTGGACGTGTCAATTCTCGGCATGGGTGGCGACGGCCACACGGCCTCGTTCTTTCCCGACGCAGCCGGGCTGGACGCGCTGCTCGACCCGGCTTCGTCCCGGCTGGCGATGCCGGTTCATGCCGACAGTGCCGGCGAACCGCGGCTGACATTGACGCTGCCTGCATTGGTAAGCGCCGCGCTGGTCGTCGTCCATATCGAAGGTGCTGAGAAGCGCCGCGTCATCGAGGCGGCACTGGCTTCCGACAAGGCCTTGCCGATCCGCACCGTGATCGACCGAGCGCCGCGCGCCACCGAGATCTACTGGGCACCCTGATCGGCGCCCGGCCGCGCCGAGCTCCTCCAGGGGCCGCGGCGCCGCGAATGCCGAAATCGAGCATGGTCCGGCGCAATAGCGCCGTCTGCCGGTCCATGCCAGCCCGAAGCTCCTCCCGGTTCGGGCACCGCGTTGAAAGGACTGAGGCCATGACAGCCAGGAACGACATCCAAGCCATCACCGAGCGCATCCGCGAACGCTCCAAGGTCAGCCGCGAGATTTATCTCAATCGCGTCAATGCGGCAGCCGGCAAGACCGCCAACCGCGGCGTGCTGTCCTGCGGCAACCTTGCGCACGGCTTTGCCGTGTGCAGTCCGTCGGAAAAGGTGGCGCTCGGCGGCGACAAGGTCGCCAATCTCGGCATCATCACCTCCTACAACGACATGCTGTCGGCGCATCAGCCGTTCGAGACCTACCCGCAGCTGATCAAGGATGCGGCGCGCGAGGCCGGCGGTATCGCCCAGGTTGCAGGTGGCGTGCCTGCGATGTGCGACGGCGTCACGCAAGGACAACCGGGCATGGAACTGTCGCTGTTTTCGCGCGACGTGATCGCCATGTCGGCCGCCATCGGCCTCAGTCACAACATGTTCGACGCCGCCGTCTATCTCGGCGTCTGCGACAAGATCGTGCCTGGCCTGGTGATCGCAGCGCTGACCTTCGGCCATCTGCCGGCGGTGTTCGTTCCGGCCGGGCCGATGACCTCGGGCCTGCCCAATGACGAGAAGGCAAAGATCCGCCAGCTCTATGCCGAGGGCAAGGTCGGTCGCGCCGAACTGCTGGAGGCCGAGTCCAAGTCCTACCATGGCCCGGGCACCTGCACATTCTACGGCACCGCCAACTCCAACCAGATGCTGATGGAGATCATGGGCCTGCACACGCCGGGCGCTTCCTTCGTCAATCCAGGCACGCCGCTGCGCGACGCACTGACCCGGGAAGCGACCAGGCGGGCGCTGGCGATCACCCATCTCGGCAACGCCTATACGCCGGTCGGTCGCATGATAGACGAGCGCTCGGTGGTCAACGGTGTCGTCGGCCTGCACGCGACAGGCGGGTCGACCAACCACACGATCCACCTGATCGCCATGGCGGCGGCTGCCGGCATCCGCCTGACCTGGCAGGATATCTCCGACCTCTCGGACGCCGTGCCGCTGCTCGCCCGCGTCTATCCGAACGGGCTTTCCGATGTGAACCACTTCCAGGCCGCGGGCGGCATGGGCTTCCTGATCCGCGAACTGCTCGACGCCGGCCTGCTGCATGAAGACGTGCAGACCGTATGGGGCGAAGGCCTGCGCCCCTACGCCGTCGAAGCCAAGCTCGGCGCCGACGGCTCGGTGGTACGCGAGGCAGCGCCCAAGGTCAGCGGCGACGAGAAGGTGCTGGCCCCCGCCAGCAAGGCATTCCAGCCGAGCGGCGGTCTCAAGGTGCTGGGAGGCAATCTCGGCCACGCCATCATCAAGACCTCGGCCGTGAAGCCCGAGCGCCGCATCATCGAAGCGCCGGCGCTGGTGTTCGACAGCCAGCAGGGCCTCAACGACGCCTTCAAGGCCGGCCTGCTCGACCGCGATTTCATCGCGGTTATCCGCTTCCAGGGCCCCAAGGCCAACGGCATGCCGGAACTGCACAAGCTGACCACAGTGCTCGGCATCCTGCAGGACCGCGGCCACAAGGTGGCGCTTGTCACTGACGGCCGCATGTCGGGCGCCTCGGGCAAGGTGCCGGCGGCGATCCATGTCACCCCGGAAGCGCTCGAAGGCGGGCCGATCGGCCGGGTCCATGACGGCGATATCGTCAGGCTCGACGCCGAGGCCGGCACGCTGGAGGTTGTGGTTCCTGCCGGCGACCTGGCGCTGCGTCCTGAGCCGGTCTGCGACCTCTCGGGCAACGAGCACGGCATGGGCCGCGAACTGTTCGCCGGCTTCCGCCAGATGGCCGGCCGCGCCGACCACGGGGCAAGCGCATTCGGCACGGCCTAGTCCGCTTGAAGCTGAGGCTCTACCCCGGGTCGAGCCTCTCGCTACTTCACCGCCTCGCATGACAGCGTCGCCGGCGCGTCCTCGCCCTTGGTCAGGTCGTAGAGATCGGCGTTGTCGCCCTTGGTCCACCAAATAAACTGCTGACCGGCATATCTGGCGCCGCTGGCGCTAAGAACGGTAACGGCCACGACCGTCTGATCGCCGAGCGTGAGCACAACAAGCGAATTGTCGCCGGCGTTGACGTATTCGGCCTTCACCGTCTGGTCGCCGCATTTGTAATCGACCGCGTTGTGCTCGACCTTTGCATCGCCCGGCAGTTCCAGCGTCACGGTCGAAGCCATTGCCGCTCTGGTCGCGGCAGCAAGGATGATCGCGGTGAGGCTCAAGCGCATGATGGACTCCTGAATCGCTCGTCTTGTGAACGATAGCATGGCGGACAGACCTGCCGAAGCCGAGGCCTCGGCAGGTCTTTTTGCGCATCAGAGGCTAGAGCCTTCCGCTTTTCTTCGAATTGCGGAACCTCTCCATCTTTTGTTTTTGCGCAATTCCGGACGGAAAACTGCTGTACACTTTTCCTGGAATTGCTCTAAGCGCCGTTCTGCGCCACATCGGCAAAGAAGCCTTCCGGGCTCTCCACTTCGACCAGCCGCTTCTTTTCGATCAGCCAGAAGCGGTTGCCAACGGCGCGGACGAAGCTGCGGTCGTGCGAGACGAGCAGGCAGCTCGCCTCGTGCTTCAGCAGTTCGTCCTCCAGGGCCTCCTGCCCGTCAATGTCGAGGTGGTTGGTCGGCTCGTCGAGCAGGTAGAAGTTCGGGTTGGTCAGCCGCAGAACCAGCATTCCCAGCCGCGCCTTCTGGCCGCCGGACAAGCGGCCGATCGGATTGGCCTGCATCTCGACGGTCAGGCCGGCGCCGGCGAGCAAGGTGCGGGCCCGCTGCTCGCCAAGCTCGAATCTGCGCGTCAGCATCGACAGCGGCGCATCGCTGTCCCTGAGATCGGACAGCCCCTGGTCGCCATAGCCCAGCACCAGCGAGGGCGTGGCCTTGACCACGTCCCTGGCATTTTCCGGCGCGCCGATGGCTTGCCTGACCATGTTGACCAGCCGCGTCTTGCCGGTGCCGTTGCGGCCCAGCAGGACGACGCGATCGCCCTGGCGAAGCCATAGCTTGCCGGTACGAAACAGCAGCGTTCCATCAGGCGTGGTGACCGGCGCATCGTCGAAGGTGACCAGCACCTTGGCGTGCGTGCCACGGTTGGCGAGCCTGATGGCGCCGGCCGAACGCTCCAGATGGGCCGGCCTCGCCGCATCCTCCAGCCGCTCGGCCCTCTCCTTCAACTGCTTGGTCTTCACCACCAGCAGGTCACTGCCCGAGTTGATGCCGATGTTGTTGAGCTTGGCCGCCTGGCGGCGCAATTGCTGCGCGGTCTTCATGTCCTTTTCGAAGCGGCGCGCTTCCGATGCATCGATCTCGTCAAGCGCTTCCCGCGCCCTGGAATAGGGCAGCGAGAAGACCTGCGAGTTATCAGGCCTGAGGAAAAGCGTCCGGTTGGTTACCGCATCGAGGAAAGCGCGATCATGGCTGCAGATCACCACCGGCACGTCGCGCGGCAGCGCATTCAGCCAGTTCTCAAGCTGGGCGATGCGTACGAGATCGAGATGGTTGGTCGGCTCGTCGAGCAGCAGCATGTCCGGCTCGGTCACCCAGACACGGGCGAGCATTGCCAGCCGCTGCCAGCCACCGCTCAGTTTCGACAGTGGCCGCTGCCGCATCTCCTCAGGCACATCGAGATCGTCGAGCACGATGTCGACGCGCCAGCTCTCGCTTTCTGCCTGGTCAGCGGGAAGTGCTCTGAGGACGGCGTCATGGAATGCCATGTCGATCAGGCTTGCCGGCACGTCTTGCTCGACATGGCCGACCCGCAGGCCGCGTGCCCGGGTGATGTCGCCTGACGTCGGCTCGAAAGCGCCTGTAATCGAGCGCAGCAAGGTGGACTTGCCGCGGCCATTGGCGGCGACGATGCCGAGGCGGTCGCCCGGCTCGATGGAAAGGTTGAGATTGGAGAAGAGCGGAGCACCGAGCGTTACGCCGAGCGACCTCAGATTGATCAAAGCCATATCAGTTCTCTGGTCTGGCCGGACCTTGGCCCGCATCCGATCTTGCGGGATGCATTTGGGGCACCGGGTCCGGTGTTTATCCAGATGCGGCAGAGCATGAAGCTCGACGCCGCATCACCACGAAGGGCAGACCGGGAGAGAGATACGCAACATTGGATACCACATCGTACAGTCCAAAAATCAAAACTGATCGTTGGGGTCGATGCGGTTGGCGCGTCGTCCGGGGTCAGCCCTGCAAACGCATCTGCAGGGCGTGGACAGGGCCGCGCTGACGGTGGTGACGAAAAAACGTGTACACGCAGCCCTCCTTTGTTGTTCGAGTTGCGCGCTCTAGATAGCCGCGACCTCGTTCCGTTGCAAGCCTACTGCATCGTCAGTTCGCTGCGCTCCAGCCTACTGCATCGTCAGTTCGCTGCGCTCCAGCCTATTGGATCGTCAGTTCGCTGCGCTCCGGCCTATTGGATCGTCAGCTCGCTGCGCTCGCCGGCCTTGACGGTTGCCGAGCCTTCTTTCTTGCCTGCGTCGCCGCGATCGACCTCGACGACATAGTCACCTGCCGGCAAGGTCGTCTGGTGCTTCTGGTCATAGGCGTAGCCGAAGCCCTGGCGATTGCCCTGGATGTCCTTCTTGGCCGCGAAGACGCGGATTTCCTTGGCGCCGGGCGCATCGATCGCTAGCACGCCGGCACCGAGCACGGCGGTCACCTCACCACTCTCACCGACCCGGACATTGAAAGGCTGCTCGGCCTCGGCCTGGTCCATGCGCGCCACCAGGACATAGTCGCCGGCAGGCAGATCGAACTTGTTGCCCGGCCCATAGCCATAGGTGACCTGATCGCGCGTGCCGTCGATCTTCTTCCTGGCCTTGTAGACCCGGACGTCGAGCCCCCCGGCATCGACCTTGTCGCCGCCCTCGGCGTAGAGCGCATTGGCCACGACATGGCCGACGCCGACTATGATGTCCTTTTCGACGGTCTGGCCGGCGGCGAGCTGGATCGTCTCATTGGCCTCACCCTGGCCGATGGTGACCTTCAGCTTGGTTTCGCCGGCGGGCAGCACCACCTTGGTCTGGCCGTAATAGGTCGCCGGGTGGTCGCCGCCGGGGAAGTCGAGCACGACGGCGGCACCATCGACGATGTCGGCGCCTTCGCTCGGGCGCGGCCGGACAACAAGCGTACCGGCATTGAGAACGAAAAGCGGCTTGTAGGCCTGGCCTGCCTCCACCTTCAGCGGCTGCTCGACGGCTGCTTCTCCGAGCGTCGCGCGGATGACATAGGCGCCGGCTTCAAGCGATCCCTTGTAATTGTTGTATTCGGTGGTCAGGCGTTCGCCCTTGGAGCCGTCGGCATTGGCCTTGTAGATCTCCCAGGCATTGCCGGCGTCCTTCAGCGGCGCTCCGCCCTCGGCCAGCGTCAGCTCAGGAATGAAGTTGAACTCCGGCTTGGCCGGCTCCGGCGCAGGCGCCGGTTCCGGGGCCGGTGTGGGTGCCGGCGCGGCAACCGTCTGCACCAGTGCGTCTTCCAGCCCCTTGGCGTCGGTCGCCTGAATGTACTTGCCGCCGGTGTTTTCGGCGAGGCAAGCGACCTGCCTGCCCTCCTCCGCCGTCAGGCCGAAGCCGACGACATGGGCGGTGAAATCGACACCCGACTTCTCGAGCTCCTTGCCCAGCGCGCAAGGATCGGCGTTGCAGGTCTCCAGCCCGTCGGTGATGAGAATGACGGTTGCCTTTTCCTCGGTATGTTTCAGGTCCTCGGCCGCCTGCTTGACGGCGGCTGACAACGGCGTCTTGCCGAGGAATTTCATGCTGTCGGCAGCGGCGGTGATGGCCGATGCCGAGCCCGACGCCGGCGGCACGATCAATTCGATGTCGGAGCAGCTGCCCTTTTCGCGGTGGCCATAGGCCATCAGCCCAAGTTCGGTGTCGGCGGGAATTGTGGTCAGCACCGAACGCAGTGCCTCGCGGGCGATTTCCAGCTTGGGCTTGCCGTCGATCTGGCCCCACATCGAGCCGGAGGCATCGAGCACGATGATGGTTCGGTCGGCGGCGTCAGCGGTTGCCAATCCCGACAGCATGAAGACGGACGCCAGGATGCCTCGTGTAAACGCCTTCATGCTGCCCTCACCGATTCTGTTTGAATGCAGCGAAGCTAAACAAGGGCCATTGGGCTGACAACCCTGAGGCCGATCAATAGGTGGTGCGGCGCTCTTCGCTCGGCGGACGGCCGAACTGCAGCCGGTAGCTCTGAGCGAAATAAGAATGCGAGGTGAAGCCGGTGGCGATCGCAACGTCGAGGATCGGCAAATTGGTCTGGCGCAGCAATTCGCGGGCGCGCTCGAGTCTCAGCCGCATGTAGTAACGGCCCGGCGTCACGTTGAGATGGCGCAGGAAAAGGCGCTCGACCTGGCGGACCGACAGGCCTGCCGTCTTTGCCAGTTGCACCGCCGACAGCGGTTCGTCGAGATGGTCGGCCATCAATTCGACGATACGCTTCAGCTTGTCCGACTTGCCGGTCAGGTCGCGTTCGGGGCCGACCCGCTGGCGATCGCCGGCCGAACGGATGCGCTCGTGCTGGAACTGGTTGGCGACCTCATTGGCGAGGTTGGCGCCGAAGTCGCGCTTGATGATCTCGAGCATCAGGTCGATCGAGGTGGTGACGCCGGCACAGGTGTAGCGCTTGCGGTCGATCTCGAAGACGTTGTTGGTGCACTCGATCTCAGGGAACTTCTCCATGAAGCCGGCACGGTTTTCCCAGTGGATGGTGCAGCGGTAGCCGTCGAGCTGGCCGGCTTCAGCCAGCAGGTAGGAGCCGACCGAAAGCGCGCCCAAGGCCGCACCGCGCCGGCCCCAGGAGCGAAGCGCGCCGAGCACCTTGCTCTTGCCGGCAAATTCGGTGGCGACGCCGACACAGACGAACATGATGTCGACCGCCGGCACGTCGGTGACCGAATAGTCGACCTTGAGCGGCAGGCCATTGGAGGCAATCACCGCCTCGCCGTCGGCCGACACCGTGGTCCAGCCATAGACATCGCGGCCAAGCAGGCGGTTGGCCGACCGACAGGTGTCGATAGCGGCGACCAGCGAGAACATTGAGAACTTGTCGACCAGCAGGAAAGCGAACTGGCGACCTTCGGGGTGGGGCTCTGACATCGCGACCAAATCTACAGAACGCACCGAGTTGAGCAAGGAAGCGGCGCCGGTTTCAACAACGCCGCGATCATTCAAAAGCCCGGCTGTTCGAGGCCGGCGTGGCGGTAAGCCGACACCAGCGTGTTGGCCATCAACATGGCGATGGTCATCGGCCCGACGCCGCCGGGAACCGGCGTGATGGCACCGGCGCTCTTTTCGGCCGAGGGGAATTCGACATCGCCGACCAGCCTGGACTTGCCTTCGCCCTTGTCGGGCGCCGGGATGCGATTGATGCCGACGTCGATGACGGTGGCGCCTGGCTTGACCCAATCGCCCTTCACCATCTCCGGCCGGCCGACGGCTGCGACCAGAATGTCGGCGGTGCGGCACAGAGCCGGCAGGTCCTTGGTGCGGCTGTGCGCGATGGTTACGGTGGCATTGGCGGCGAGCAGCAGATTGGCCATCGGCTTGCCGACGATGTTGGAGCGACCGACGACGACGGCATTGAGGCCGGACAGGTCCTTTCCGTGCTTGCGTTCGATCAGCAGCATCGAGCCAAACGGCGTGCATGGCACCAGTGCCGTGTCGAGCTCGCCGGTGGCAAGCTTGCCGACATTGATGAAGTGGAAGCCGTCGACATCCTTGTCGGGCGCGATCGTCTGGATGATCTTGCCGGCGTCGATATGGCCGGGTAGCGGCAGCTGGACGAGAATGCCGTGGATGGCCGGATCGACGTTGAGCGTTTCCACAAGCGCGACAAGATCGGCTTCGGAGGTATCAGCCGCAAGCGTGTGCTGGAGCGAATGGAAGCCGCATTCCTTGGCAGTGCGCGACTTGTTGGCGACATAGACCTTGCTTGCCGGATCTTCGCCGACGATGACCACCGCCAGTCCCGGCGTCACGCCATGCTCGGCAAGCCTGGCTGCCGATTTCTTGACGCCTTCGACGACCTCGGCTGCGACACTCTTTCCGTCAATGATCTCAGCCATGGCTCACTCCGTCTGCAGCATGCTTCGGCCGGCATTGTCATCAAATTTTCGACCTGCAACCTCGCCATTGCGGCGTCCGGTGCCGTAAACTCGAAACCGCCGGGAAGAATTTCAGAAGTATCGGCGTGAGCGCCGCTCCCTGAGCAGGTTCAACTCCTTGCGAACCTCGCGCAGGCTTGCGCTGATCTCGTCGATCTGGCTCTGCGGAGCGGGCGCCTCGGCCTGGGGAGTTGGCTGTGGCGCGGAGTAATATTCCGGCGGCCGCTGCCGATAGGACGGACGAAACTGCGGCGGCGCTGCGTAGTCCGGTTGTTGCAGCGGCGGCTCGGCATAGCGGGGCTGCGGTTGTGGCGCATAGGACGGTGCGAAGCCTTCTTGCGGCGCCTGGTACCCAGGCTGCTGCTGCATGGGCTGTGTCTGCGATGACAGCGGCAGCTGCGAGGCATTCATGACCGGATCGGCGCCAGTGGAGGAAACAGGGCTCGTCACCGATGGCATGACCGGCGCCGTGTCGGCTCCTGGAGCATGTGGCTCACCGCGATTGTCCGGCTGGTTGTTCGCGGTTGCCTGTTCGCGAAGCGCATCGGGTTTCACGCGGCTGCGCCGCCTCGCCGTGTTGCGCAGGCTCTGCAGGGCCCCACGCATGGCGCCCAAGCCGACGCCCGAGGCGAAGCCGAGCAGCATGCCGCCCAACGCGATCGTCATGCGCGACGGTCCTGTCGACTGCAGCGGCGGCGATGCGTCCGAAATGATGGTCACATTGCCCGAATTGATGTCCCTCTGCTCGCCGGTCTCACGCGCCCGAAGCAGGGTCGCTTCGTAGACGGCACGCTTGGCGGCAACGTCGCGGTCAAGCTCGCGCAGCGTGACCATCTCGCTGCCGACATCGCTCTGGCGCACCTTGAGCTGGGCAAGGCGCGCTGCGAGTTCCTGTTCCGTCTGGACCGCGCGCTTGAGTTCGACCTGAATGGAGCCGGCGACCCGGCGCAGTTCGTTGGCGATCCGCTCGCGTGCTCCGCTGAGCTGGGCCTCGACGGCGAGACGCTCCGGATGGCGCGGGCCAAGCCTGACTGCGGCCCGGTCGGCATCCTGGGTCAGCGCCGCATATTGCGCGCGCAATTCGGTGATCGCCGGCGAGCCGATCGCTTCGGGCAAGGCGCCCGCCAGCACGGAATCGACACCAAGGTCGCGGGTCGAGGCAGCGCGCGCGTTGAGTTCGAGCGTGCGCGCCCGTGCCGCGGTCAGTTGGTCGTTGACGCGCTGGATCTCGTCGTCGGTGATCAGGCGCCCTTGCGGATTGATAAGCTCGTTCTCGGCCTTGAACGCCTCGACCTTGCGCTCGGCCGTCTCAACCGACTTGCGCAGCTCGTCGAGGCGGCGGGTCAGCTCGTCGGTCGCGCGCCCGGCAGTGCCGGCCTGCAACTCGCCGAAGGTCTGGATGAACACCTGAGTCATCGTGTTGGCGATGAGCGCCGATTTTTCGGGATCCTCCGTCTTCGCCCCGACCGAAATGACGAACGTGTTGACGTCCCGCTGGATGGTCAACGCCTCATAAAGGTGTTCCGCAGCAAGCGAATGCCGGCGCCCGGGATCGTCGCCTGTCGGCTGGTTGGAGGAGATCAGCGAACGCACGAAGCCGCCAATGCTGAAACCGCCACCCGCCTTGCCGTTGAACTCCGGATCCTCGGCCAGATTGAGCTTGTCGACGACCTTGGTCAGCACCGAACCGGAGGTCAGTCTGCGCACCTGGGTTTCGACCACCGCCAGCGTCGCATCCGAGGGCAGGTCGCCGACGGTCAGTTCCTTGTCGGAAAGCCTGAGGTTGCGCGGATCGACGATCATCTCGGTCCACGCTTCGTATTTCTTGGGCGTCGACAGAGCGAGCGCCACACCGAGCAGCGCGCCGGCGAGTGTCGTCGAGGCGATCAGCAGTTTCGAACGGGTGATGCCGCCGATGACCGCCATCGGGTCGATCAGCGGCTGCCAGCGGACATCGTCGTGGCCACCATGCTGGTCGGATGCCGCGGCCAGCGCCTCCGGCATGGCCGCAAGCGGCTCCGGCGCGAACGAGCCGAGTGCCCTGTCGCGCCAGTTGCCAATCATCGACAACTGAGCCGGTGTCCGCGTGTCGCTTGGGAATTCGGGCGCGGCCGGCGCCGGCTGCTGGCCAACCGGCTGCGCTTCTGGTGCCGACGGCTTTTCGGCCAACTGCTCGCGGGCAGCGCGTTCGGCCTCGCGCCTGTAGCGCGCCATGCGGTGGCGGGTCGCGGGGTCCTGGAAATCCTCCTTGTGGCCGTCGTCTTCCGAAGACATCGACAGCACAGACGAGCCGCGCGGCTTCGGAAGGGCGTCGTCCCGGTCCAGCGCAAGCAACGAGCGCTTGCGCCTCCAGTCCTCGCGGTTTCCAGATTCGGCCATGGTTCGGCAACTTCCAAAGGTCTAGTCCGGATCACCTGTCCGGTCGTTAACCCACGCTAAAGAGACATGGGTAACAAAACGTTAATTCCTGCTTTGCGGCAGTATATAGAGGTTCATCGCAGAACCGCACATTAAGCTTTGGCTCTTATCGTTCAACTGGATCATGACCAAGGCGAACGACATATCGCGCACGACGTTGCGCCAGCGGATCGGCAGTTTCGTCGTGCAGCGGCAAGCAGTCCTGCGCGACTACTTCTCGGCGGTCAGCGGCTCGATGGGCCGGCTGGTCTTTTCGCTGATATATTTCATCGCCCTCGCCAACACGCTCTCGATCGCCGATTTCGGCCTGTTCGCTACAGCGTCGGCCGCCGGCGTCATGCTGTCGCGAACGCTGGCCTTTGGTTTCATCTCGGCGCTCTACCGCACGGCAACGATCCGGCCGCGGCTGATCGGCAGCTATACCGCGGGCTTCCTGATGCTCGCCGCGCTGTCGTTGCCCGTGCTCGTCGCCGCTTCGACGCTGACATGGTTCCTGTTCTTTTCGACATCCATGCCGGCCGCCATCTTTGGCGCGGTCATCTTTGCCGAGGCGCTGTTGTGGCGTCCGGTCGAAGTGGCGATGATCGTCAACAATGGCCTCGGCCGTTTCGGCCGCGCGGCGGTGCTGGCGATCCTGACAGCCGCGATCAAGGCCGCCGCCGCCACCCTGTTCGTCTTCTGGCCAAGTCACACGGTCGAAGCCTGGTCTGGGTTCTACATCGCCTCGAACATCGTATCGCTGGTCCTGGCCTTTGGCTTCTTCTACCCCCGCCAAAGGCTCAGGCTGACGCCCGATCTCTACTGGCGGCGGCTGTCGGACTCGATCTATGTCGCCGGCGCCGAGGTGCTGTTCTATCTGCAGATGGAGTTCGACAAGCTGCTGGTGCTGGCCATGGGCGGTCCGCATCTCGCCGGCATCTATGCCATCGTCATGCGGCTGGTCGATCTGACCGCCATCCCGATCCGCACCTTCTCGATGATGCTGGTCCAGCGCATGATGCGCATGCCCGAGATGCTCGCCAGGCTGAAGGTCAAGATCGGCATCGAGGCCGGCATCCTTGTCGTCTCGACCTCGGCACTGCTGTTTCTCGCCGTGGTGCTGTATTTTTACCCCAACTTCCTCGGCCGCAATGTTGCCGAGGCAGCCCCGCTGGTCGGGCTGGCCCTGTTCGTGCCGGCTTTGCGCAATCTCGTCGAGTATCACGCCGAGCTTTTGTTTGCGCGCGGACAGACGCTGATCCGCGCCGCCAACCTCGCCATGCTGGCGGGCCTCAAGGCAGCCTTGCTGTCACTTTTGCTGATGCGTCTCGCCGACACCGAAACGCTGGTGTGGATGCTGAACGGCATGTTCGCATTGCTCTATCTGGCGTCGGCCACCGTCACCTACTCGGCGTTGCGGCGGCCGGCCAAGGCAATCTAAACCTCAGGCGGCGACAAGCCTGCGGATGCGGCCGAGATCGGTGCCGATGAAGGACTGCATGCCAATCGCCACCTGCTCAGGCGACATGTCGGCTACAAAGGCCTCGAACTGCGCGTCGGTCAGCGGCGTGCCGGTCCAGTGGACCCGGCAAAACTCTTCCGAGCCGACATAATGTCCGGCGCCACCAGCGACCTCGTCGACGAAGCGACCGTAAATCATGCATTCGGAGAATTTGCGCCGGGCGCACACCGCCTCGACCCAGTGCCGACGACTGACCTGCTCGATACGGGCGATCATGTCGCGCACCGATGATCGGCGCCAGGCGATCAGTGTCGAGATGTAATCGTGCGGCGAAATCTCAGGCGCGGCGATACCGAGCACGACAGCAGCGTTGGTCGACCAGATGCGCTGGTTGTCGTGGCCTGTTTTCAGCAAGGCGCCGTCGCGCCGGAACAGTCTGAGCTTGCCGTCCCGCCAGAACCGGGCGCAATCGAACGACCTGAGGAAGGCGACGTCGGAATCGACATAGACAAGCGTTTCCTGCTCGATTCTTTCGGCGATCGCCATGCGCCGCAATTGCTGCACATGCCAGCCGCGCAACGGCGGCGCCTTGAGGCTCAGCCAGATACGCCGCTTGAACAGGCTCGTCGGGTCGGGAATGTCGCGCAGCCAGGACGGCAAAAGTTCTCGCTCGTCGATGACCGTACGGCGCCTGCCTGCAAGCTGCCGGAACAAGGCGACGTCGCGGTGCTCGACCAGCAAATAGTGGTGCGAGGCGCCGGTGACATGGCGGTCGACGGTCTCGCACAGCAGGCGGCAGCGTTCGAAATCGGCGGCGTAGCTCGCCGTGATCAGTGCCGCGTCCGGGACCGGAGACATCGCCTTGGCGTTCAAGAGCGTTCTCCTCCGCCAAGCTTCTGGCGCAGCACGCGAAACAGGAACAGCGGATTGCCGACGACATAGCGCCGCCACAGCCGGCCCGGCTCGATAAGCAGGCGGAACAGCCATTCGAGGCGAAGCCGGCGCATCCATGCCGGCGCGCGCGGGACCGAGCCGCTAAGGAAGTCGAGCAGCGCGCCGACGGCGATCGGCAATGTGCAATGTTCAGGACGCATATGCCGCGCGATCCACATTTCCTGGCGCGGCACGCCCATGGCGACAAGCAGGATATCGGGGCGCAGGCTGCCGATGGCGGCGACGATCCCGGGCTCTTGCTCAGCCGTGAAGAAGCCGTCGTGAACCACGACGATCTTGTGCTGCGGGGCAATCTGGCTGAGGCGCGCGGCCGCCCGTTCGGCATTGGCGCGCTTGGCGCCGAGCAGAGCCACGGTCAGCGGCTCGTCACTCGCCTTCAAAAGGTCCGGCACGAAATCCGTGCCGTTGAGATTGTCGGGAAACGGCGCGCCATAGAGCCAACGCGCGGCAATGTCGACGCCGATGCCGTCGGCGAGCACCAGGAAATCGTTCAGCACCGCGGCAAAATCCTTGTCGGAACAAGCGATGTTGGCGTTGTGGGCGTTGAGGAAGCTGACCTTGGTGAAGATCCTGTCCCTGATCATCTGCGCCAGCAACGAGATCGCCTCGTCGCGCCGCAAGCTGGCGACCCGGATGCCGAGGATGCTGCGGTAGGGTGCGGCCACTTCTGAAATCGTCATGCTCACGCCGCCACCTCGTGTGCGCCTGCGCCGAGCCTGGCGAGGCCACCTGCCACGGCCAGGTCGAGAGCGGCGATCTGCCGGCGATGGAAATCCGAACCGTCGACATCCGCGATCTTCTGCTCGACGGTTCGTTCAAGCGCCCTGGCGAACGCTATGGGATCGTCGGTCATGGTGCAATTGGCCGGCTTGTAGGCGATGCCGCGCAGCGAATGCGCTGTTGCCACCGACGGCAGGCCGAGCTCGAACGTCTCGATCGTCTTGAGCTGGACGCCGCTGCCCGACGTGCTGACGAGCGGGATGACGGCAGCACTGCGCACGAAGTCCTGGGCATCGGGCACGCGCCCGACAAATTTGACGCCCGGATGGGGCGAGGACACGCCAGCCGGAACACTGCCGGCGATGTGGATGCGGAAATCGGTGCGCAGATGCGGCACGACCTTGCCGAGGAACCAGTCGAGGCCGATGCGGTTCGGCTCCCAGGTCCAGGTGCCGATGAGTGCTGCATCGCAGTCGATGTCGCGCTTGCCCTGGCGTGCCGGAGGCTGTGACCGGGTGACCAAAGGCAGCGCCACCGAACGCGTGTCGGAGGCAACGCCGAGTTCGGCGCGATCCTCTTCGGCGAGCGTGAAGACGAAACGGGCATTGCGGCACAGACGCTTTTCAATGACTTCGAGCAGTCTTGCCTCGCGGCGAAACAGCAGGCGCTGAAAGGCGCCGTTTGCGGCGCGGGAATTCTCGGCTGCTGAGCGGAACTCGACATTATGCGCGACGAAGATCGAGGGCCGGTCCTGAAACATGCGCTCGAACGCAGCAGCCATCTGGACCGAATTGAGGATGTAGCCGTCGAACGGCCCCGCCGCTTCGATCGCTTGACGCACCGTCTCATCGGAGACGACGCGCAGCTTGGCCGAGGCGAATGTCAGCCCGGACGCGACCGCGCCCGCTAGCCAGCCAAGCTTGCGCGGCAAGGGCGCGGCATCGGTGCGCACGTCGAGCGAACCGAGCAGGACGGTGTTTTCAGGGTCGGAGGGCGGCTTGCCCGGCCAGCCGAAGCCAAGCACCGTCACGCGCACGCCGGCCCGGCGCAGCGCATCGATGATCGCCTGGTTGGCGATCTCGTAGCCCGACGAGAGTGCTCCGTCAGGCACGATGGATGTGGCAAACAGCAGATGCATCACGACAAGTTCCTGCCTATGCCCTAACAAAGCGCGGTGAAGTCTTCATTAAGCAATTTCAGCTGCTTGTGGAACCTGCCTGACAATCCGCAGTTCGTTCCCGGCGTGTTTAACTGACCGTTATGGCGCCCGTGATAGCCAAGAGGCATCAATAACCGGCGGCTTCTCATGAATGCTATACCTCCGCTCAAGTCCGTGACCATTGCCGGCACTTCGCCTGCATTGGCTGTGGACGACGTCGAGGTGGTTGTCACGCTGCCAACCTTTCGCCGGCCGCAGCAAGTGCTGGCAACGCTCGATTCGCTTGCCAAACAAAAGACCACGCGCAGGTTCGCCGTCATCGTCATGGAGAATGACGACGAAGGCAATGAAGGCATGCGCGCTGCCTTGCCGCTGTTTGAAAGTGGAGCGATGACCGGGCTGGTCATCGTCGCGCATGAACGCGGCAATTGCAGCGCCTACAATGCCGGGTGGCACACCGCCCTGCTGCGCTTTCCGAATTTCACCCGGCTGCTGGTCATCGACGACGACGAACTGGCCGATCCCTTGTGGCTCGAAACCATGTGCCTGGCTGCCGAACGCCTCGGCGTCGACATCGTCGGCGGGCCACAGGTGCCTGTCTTCGCCGATCCGGCGCATCAGGCCTGGGCGACGCATCCGGTCTTTGCTCCGCCCTACGCCGTTACCGGCCAAGTCGGCGCTCTCTATTCCTCGGGCAACCTGCTGGTCAGCCGCAACGTTCTCCTGGCCATGGGCCCGCCCCATCTCGACCTGCGTTTCAATTTCATGGGCGGCGGCGATTCGGATTTCCTGAGCCGCTCGGCACAGAGAGGCTTCAAGCTCGGCTGGTGTGCGGAAGCGAAACTGTTCGAGACCGTTCCGGCACGGCGCACCGAGGCCGACTGGATCCGGGCGCGCGGCCTGCGCAACGGGGTCATCTCGACGCTCGTCGCCAAGAAGAAACATGCCGGCACGCCGTTTGCCAACACCCGCGTCTTCCTGAAAAGCCTGGCGCTGCTTGGCGCCTCGCCATTGCGTGCGATGAAGCGCCTTGTCGAGACCGGCTCGCCATCGGTCGCCCTGTACCCGATCCATGTGGCACTTGGCCGTGTGATGGCCGAGTTTGGTTATGCCAATGAGCAGTATCGTCAGCCCGAGAAGAACTGACACGGCGCCGCTGACGGCGGCGTTCACGGCATCGGGCGTCGCCACCGCGGTCGCGGCGTTGGTGCTGACCATCGTCATCGTCTCGTTCAGGCCGTTCCAGCCGGCGGGTGCCGGCGCCGTCGAAGGCGGCGACATCGTCAACCAGCTCGGCTTCGGCTCGGTCGGCGCCTTCGCCATCTTCGCGCTCGCCACCATGGCCAACCCGGCCCGGCTTCGCGCCATTGCCGGACTGCCCTGGTTCGTCTTGCTGTGCTTCTTCCTGATATCGGTCGGCGAAGCCGCCGACCCAGCCGGAGCGTTCCGGGCGGCAAGTTTCACCATCATCGGCATCCTCGCCATGGCGACCGTGCTCGCCTTGCCGCGCGATGGCGACTCCTTTTCGACTGTGCTGGTTTTCGCCGGCTTCGTCGTCGTCGGGCTGAGTTACGCCGGCGTCATCCTCTATCCCAGTGTAGCGATCCATGGTGCCGACGGCTTCGAGCCCGAGCATGCCGGCTTGTGGCGCGGCGCCTTCAGCCACAAGAACATCGCCGCGCCCGTCATGGCCTGCTTCAGCTTCGCAGGCATCTATCTGATCCGCCGACACTGGCGCTGGTCGGGCTACATCCTGCTTGCCATGTCAATGTTCTTCATGATCCACACCGGCTCGAAGACCACGGCCGGGCTGGTCCCGCTGTCGATCATGCTGGTGCTTTTGCCCGGAACGGTCGGCATGCGGCTTGGCACGCCGATGCTGTTTGCGCTAACCGTCGTCGGCACAGCGCTGGCCACGCTCGGCATCGTTTTCATCGAGCCGCTGAAACAGCTGGCCACGCACCATTTCCCCGAGCTCACGTATACCGGGCGCACCACAGTCTGGGCCTTTGCCGGCGAGATGATCGCCAAGAAGCCGTGGTTCGGATACGGCTATGAAAGCTTCTGGCGCACACCGCTGGTGACTGGCATCGGCCACGCCTACGACCAGGGCTGGGACATCCGCTTCATCGTGCACGGCCATAACGGCTACATCGACATCGCGGTGACCATGGGTCTGCCCGCGCTTGCCGTCGCCGTCTATGTCTTCCTGATCGCGCCGCTGCGCGACTACATGCGTATCCCGCTCTACAAGGAAAACGTCTTCCTCGGCGATTTCTTCATGATGGTGGTGCTGTTCACCGCGCTCAATGCCTTCCTCGAAAGCTTCTTCTTCCGCCGCATCGACCCGGTCTGGATGTTCTTCGTCTTCGGTGTCCTGGGGCTGCGGATGGTCTCGCGCATGGTCATCCGCAAGAGCACCGGCTGACAAAACCCGCTTGATCCGCCCCGGTGGCCAAGCCATTCTCATGCCATGGCCCCCCTGGTTTCACGACGCCGGATGCTCGCCCAGACGCTGGGCCTCGGCATCGCCTCGCTGCTTGCAACTCCCGCGGCGCGCGGCGCCAATCGCCCGAAAACCGACGCGACGTTCCTGTTTGCCGCCGATATCCACGCCTGCCGCATGGCGAGCGGTCTGAGCCCGAATTGCCAGGCCGAAGGCAAGACCGACCAGAACCTGCGTCGGCATATCGCGGCGCTGAACGAGGTCGGTGAATTTGCATGGCCGCGCGAAATCGGCGGCGCAGCAAGCGGCCTGGCGAGTGCCGGCCAGAGGATCGGCCGCCCGCTCGGCCTCGTCGTCGGCGGAGACATGACCGACGATGGCGGCGGCCAGGTGACCCAGCCGCATGAAGGCACCCAGCTCCTCCAGTTCAGCCAGCGCTACCAGGAAGGTGCCGGTCCGGACCGTGTGCATGTGCCTGTCTATGTCGGGCTCGGCAACCATGACCTCGACCAGGACGGCCCGCCACCGCATGTCGACTGGTACCGGCGCGAGATGCGCGACTATGTCGAGGTCAACCACCGCCCAAGCGTGTTCTTCAAACCGCCGGTGCCGGCGGCCATCTACGATGCGCTGTCCGACTGCTATTCCTGGGACTGGGGCGGGCTGCACCTGGTGCAGACGCATCGCTTTGCAGGCGACACATCAAAGGGAGCGGTGAGCGCGCTCGACTGGCTGAAGCGGGACCTCGACGACAATGCCGGCGACGGACGGCCGGTGATCCTGTTCCAGCACTATGGCTGGGATGCGTTTTCGACCGAACGCTGGGACCCGGACGCCCACACATTCGACGAAGCCGGCAGCGGCAAGCCGCACTGGTGGAGCGACGACGACCGGCGCGCGCTCCTTTCGGCCATCGCCGGCCACAACGTGATCGGCGTCTTCCACGGCCACCAGCACGAGACGACGATGATCTACAGCCGCGACGGGCTCGACCTGTTCAAGCCGAAGGCGGCCTTCATGGGTGGCTTCGCCCTTGTACGCGTCACCGACGCCTTCATGGACGTGGTGCTTGCCGAGGCCGGCCCGCATGGCGGCGTCACCTTCACCAATGCCTTCAGCAAGGTGCTGGACCACACACGCTGAAGTGGCGTTGCACCCTTCCGCCTGGCTCAAAGACGGTCTATGTCAGTTCTGTTCGGAGGCTTTGCATGACCATCAGACTGATCCTCGCCGGCTGCGGCAACATGGGCTACGCCATGCTCACGGGCTGGCTCAACTCGGGCAAGCTCGCGCCCGAGGAAACATTAGTTGTCGAACCCAATGCGGAGCTTCGCGCCCGCGCTGCCGATCTCGGCAGCCGCGTCGCTTCGGAAGTCGGTGGCATTCCCGCCGATGCGGATCCCGGGATCGTGGTCATCGCCGTCAAGCCGCAGGTCATCCGCGAGGTCACCTCTGGCTATCGGCGCTTCGGCAACGGCAAGGCGACCTTCGTCTCGGTCGCCGCAGGCACGCCCGTCGCGACCTTCGCCGACATCCTCGGTAGCCACACGCCGATCACGCGCTGCATGCCCAATACGCCGGCGGCGATCGGCAAAGGCATGATGGTGGTCTATTCCAACGAGCACGTTACCGAAGCGGCCAAGGAGGTTGTCGGCGACCTTTTGTCGGCCAGCGGCGAAGTCGCCACCATCGCCGACGAAGGCTTGATGGACGCCGTCACCGCGGTGTCCGGTTCGGGCCCGGCCTACATCTTCCATTTCATCGAATGCCTGACGGCAGCGGCTGAGAACGCCGGCCTGCCGCCGAAGACGGCGGCCCTTCTTGCCATGCAGACCGTCTATGGCGCGGCGAGCCTCGCCGCCGAAAGCCGCGAAGACCCGGCCGTTCTGCGCCGCCAGGTAACCAGCCCGAACGGCACGACGGCAGCGGCGCTGGGCGTGCTGATGGGCGAGGATCGCCTCAAGAACCTGCTCACCGAAGCTGTCGAAGCGGCCCGGCTGCGCTCGATCGAACTCGGCAAATAATCACTTCGCGTCAGCCTCGGCCTGCAGCGCCTCGACATACGGCGCTGCCGCCGCGTGGACCGCGCGCTCCATGTCGCGGAACCGGCGCACGACATCTTCGCCGACAGGTGTAAGCTCTGCGCCGCCGCCATGCTTGCCACCGGTCTTGGCGGCCACCAGCGGCTTGCCGAACATGTCCTTCATCTCTTCGACAAGGTCCCAGGCGCGCTTGTAGGACATCTCCATCGCGCGGGCCGCAGCCGAGATCGAGCCTGTGGCGGCGATCTGCTCGAGAAGTTCGACCTTGCCTGGACCGAGACGTCCCGTCGGGTCGAGATAAAGTCGCAAGGTCAGAGATGGCATCGGCTCGCTCCAGTCAGTCGCTGGTTATCACAAGCGGTACCCCTGGAGAAAGATTGGCGCGGTCGAAAGCAACTGTCTTGATGACGGCGAACACCTCGCGCCCGACAGCAAGCTGCAGCGTCTCGAATGACTGGCGGGTGATGCGCGACATCAGCATGTCGCCATGGCAGTCGAGCCTGAGATCGACCTGGGTACCGTCGACCTGGCTGATATCGGCAATATGGCCGGCAAGGATGTTGAGTGCACTCAGCCCCTTCGGCCGCTCGGTCGCGATCATCACGTCGCGGGCGCGGATGCGGACGCGCACCGCGGCACCAATCGGCCGGTCGATGCGGGGAACGCGCATTTCACCCGCACCAGCGCCAAGCACTGTCATGCCGAAGGCTGCGTCATGGCCGAGCACCTTCATGTCGAGCACGGCACCGCCCTCGCCCACCTCTTCCGGCGGCAACAGGTCGAGCCGGCGCATGATCTCGCCGGTCGGGCCAGAGGCGGCCAACTTGCCATTGGCCATCACGACGATGTCGGTGGCAAGCCGCGCCACCTCTGCAATGGAATGGCTGACATAGACGATCGGGATCTTCGTCTCGTCACGCAAACGTTCGAGATAGGGCATGATCTCAGACTTGCGCGCGTCGTCGAGCGAGGCCAGCGGCTCGTCCATGAGCAGCAGCTTCGGACTGGCCAGCAGTGCCCGGCCGATGGCAACCCGCTGCTTTTCGCCGCCCGACAGCAGCGCCGGACGCCGCGCCAGCAAATGGCCTATACCGAGCATCTCGACGACCCGCTCCAACTCCGCATAACGCTCCCCCTGTGGCGTGAACCAGCGACCGTAGAGCAGGTTCGAGCGCACGCTGAGATGCGGAAACAGCCGTGCATCCTGGAAGACAAAACCGACGCGGCGCCTATGGACGGGCACGAAGCTGCGCTGTGCGGTGTCGACCAGCGTCCGCCCGTCGATGACGATGCGCCCGCTGTCGGGCCGTATCAGTCCGGCGATGATGTTGATGAGCGAGGTCTTGCCCGACCCCGACGGACCGAACAAGGCGGTCAGGCGGCCGGCACTTTCAAAGCCAGCCTCGAGGTCGAACGCGCCGAGGCGATGGTGGATGTCGACGAGCAGCATCATCCGGCATCCAGGCGCTGGCCGATGCGGCGGGCGAAGATTTCGGAGACGACCAGCGCGATCATCGAAATGGCGATCGAGATCAGCGTCAGACGCATGGCGCCCGCATCGCCGCCGGGCACCTGGGTGAAGGTGTAGATCGCGGACGGCAACGTCTGGGTCTCGCCGGGAATGTTGGAGACGAAGGTGATGGTGGCGCCGAATTCGCCCATCGCCTTGGCAAACGACAGGATCATGCCGGCAACGACCCCGGGCAGTATCAGCGGCAGGGTCACCGTCGCAAACACCCAGAGCGGGCCGGCGCCGAGCGTGCCGGCCGCCGATTCGAGACGCCGGTCGACGGCTTCGATCGACAGGCGGATGGCCCGCACCATCAAAGGAAAACCCATGATCGCGCAGGCAAGGGCCGCACCGGTCCAGCGGAACGAGAAGACGATGCCGAAATACTGATCGAGCAAAGAGCCGATCGGTCCGCGGCGTCCGAAGCTCAACAACAGCAAATAACCCGTGACGACAGGGGGCAGCACCAGCGGCAGATGGACGACGCCGTTGAGCAGCGACTTGCCCCAGAAATTGCCACGCGCCAGCAACATGGCAATGGCAATGCCGAATGGCAGGCTGGCAGCCATCGCCCACAGCCCGACCTTGATCGACAGGTGGACCGCATTCCATTCGTCAGGAGTGAGGTCCATCATTCCCCGCTCGCATTCCCTCAAAAAGTCCGTCCCACCCCGCGATGCGAGATGGGACGACATTCACAAAAACAGAGCCTAGCCGATAGGGGTAAACCAGTCGCTATTGGACCGGCGCCAGCACGGTGAAGCCCTGGGCCACGAAAAGCTCCTTGGCCTTGGCGGACTGAAGATATTTCACATACGCTTCCGCGTCTGCGTTCTTCGAGCCCGCCGTCACGCCAACCGGATAGACGATGGGAGGATGCGTCTCTTCCGGGAAAATGCCGACGATCTTGACGCCCGGCTCGGCCGTGGCGTCGGTCTGGTAGACGATGCCGAGCGGAGCTTCGCCCGTCGACACCAGCTTGAGGGCGGCGCGCACGTTTTCTGCCTGGGCGATGTTGCCTTCGACCGAGGCCCAGACGCCGAGCTTCTCGAGCGCGGCCTTGCCATATTTGCCGGCGGGCACGGCCTTGACGTCGCCCATGGCGAGGCGACCTTCGCCGAGCAGTCCGGCGAGGTCGAAATTCGCCGCGATATCGGCCTTGGCAGCCGAATCCTTCGGGGCCACCAGCACGATGCGGTTGCCGAGCAGCTTCACCTCGGAGCCGTCCTTGATGAGCTTCTTGTCGGCGAGATACTTCATCCAGTCGAGGTCGGCCGAGATGAACACGTCGGCCGGCGCGCCCTCTTCGATCTGCTTGGCCAGCGCCGAGCTCGCGGCATAGGAGGCAGTGGCAGACTTGCCGCCCTCGGCCTTCCAGGCCGTATCGACGGCATCGAGCGCGTTCTTGAGGCTGGCTGCCGCAAACACCACGACGTCGCCATCAGCCCGCGCGGCAGGCAGGCCGAGCGCCAGCACAGCGGCAAGACCACCAGCCATCGCGGCAAGCCGCACCCCAAAACTCCTACGCGTGACCATCAGAATTCCTTCCACCATTTGGTCCAGCCCGTCGCGGGCCACGGATTCGTTATATTCATACGGATACAACACTTGGCAGGCAACTACCCATCCAGGTGGTTTTGCGCGAAACAGTTCCGTCGTTTCGCCTGAGATCGGCCCGGCCTCTTGCCCTGTTTTCAGGGGAAGACTGGGCCGGCTCTTCATGTCATATGTCCCCGCGTCAATCGCGAGAGATCTTCAGGGCACGTCCATGCCCGCCTGGTTCGCCTCGCTCCATCCGCACTTGCCAAGAGATCCCCTACATGGCCGGCATATCGACGTTTGAAATCATCTGGCTTGCTGTTGCGCTGCTCGGCGCCGGCGCCATCACCGGCCTGCTCGCGGGCGTCTTCGGCGTCGGCGGCGGCACCGTCATCGTGCCGGTGCTTTACGAGTTGTTCCAGGCCGTCGGCGTGCCGGAGGAGGTGCGCATGCCGCTCTGCGTCGGCACCTCGCTTGCGATCATCATCCCGACTTCGATCCGCTCGTTCAATGCGCATCGGACAAAAGGCGCTGTCGACATGGCGATCCTGAAACAGTGGGCGCTTCCCGTGATCATAGGCGTCGCCATGGGCAGCGTGATCGCGCGTTATGCGCCCGCCGACCTGTTCAAGGCGGTGTTCGTGGTGGTAGCCGGCATTTCGGCGATCCGGCTGCTGTTCGGCAAGGATTCGTGGCGGCTCGGCCTCGACATGCCGGGCAAGATCGTCATGAACGTCTATGGCTGGGTCATCGGCGTGCTGTCGAGCCTGATGGGCATCGGTGGCGGCCAGCTCTCCAACCTGTTCATGACCTTCTATGGCCGGCCGATCCACCAGGCGGTGGCGACCTCCTCCGGGCTCGGCGTTCTGATCTCGATCCCGGGCGCGTTGGGCTACATCTACGCCGGCTGGCCGCGCGCTGCAGAATATCCCGATGTCGCAGCGCTGCAGTTTCCGCTGTCGCTCGGCTATGTCTCGCTCGTCGGACTGATCCTGTTCGTGCCGACCAGCGTGCTGACCGCACCGCTCGGAGCAAAGCTCGCTCATGCCCTGTCGAAGCGCAAGCTGGAGGTCGCCTTCGGCATCTTCCTGCTCTTGATCAGCTTGCGCTTCCTTTACAGCCTGATTGGCTGATCAAACCAAAATGCCCGGCAATGCCGGGCGTTTTCATGAAGGGTGGGCATAGACCTCAACCGTCCTTCGATCCTCGCCTCGCGCCGACAGCCGTGCCCTTGTGGGCAGCATCGGTGCGTGCGTTGAGTTCACGCAATGTCTGCAGTTCCAGTTCGGTCGGCTCGGGCGTCTGCTCGAGCGTATCGGCAAACTTGACAGTCCAGCCGCAGGTCTCCTGCACCTTGTCGCGGCCGACGCCCGGATGCAGCGACACGACGGTGAATTCCTTGGTGACTGAGTCCGGCTTCCAGACCGCCAGATCGGTGATCAACAGCGTCGGCCCCTTGGTGGCGATACCGAGGCGCTGACGATGGTCGCCGCCGTCGCCGTGGCCGAAAGAGGTGTAGAAGTCGATCTTTTCGACCATGGCGCGCCTGGACTGCGCCATGGTGATGTAGATCTCCTTGGACGACGTCGCGATCTCCGGCGCGCCGCCGCCACCCGGCAGGCGCGTCTGGGATGGGCATAGTCGCCGATGACGGTCGTGTTGATGTTGCCGAACCTGTCGAGCTGGGCTGCACCCAGGAAACCGATCGAGATGCGCCCGCCCTGCAGCCAGTAGCGGAACATCTCCGGCACCGAGACGGTGGTGACGGCGGTGTCGCACAATTCGCCATCGCCGATCGACAGCGGCAACACTTGGGGTGCGGTGCCGATAGTACCGGACTCGTAGATCAGCGTGATATCGGGCGCATGCGTCAGCCTGGCGACGTTGCAGGCAGCCGACGGCGCACCGATGCCAACGAAGCAGACGTCGTCGCCCTTGAGCGCGCGCGCGGCAGCAATGGTCATCATTTCATTGGGGGTAAAGCCTGTCACGCTCATGCAACGCTCCTCAGCTGTACGACGCGGGATGCGAAGTCGTCGGCGGTCTTTTCGATGACGTTCTTCTGCATCCAGTCGCGGAAGCGGTCACGGTCGGCTGATATGTCGTCCCATTCGAGGTAGGACGCGTTGTCCCTCACATAGTATCCATGCGCGTAGGATGGGTGCGCCCCACCCGGCACGACCGAGATCGCCGTCACCGACCAGTTGGGCAGCACTGTGAGATTTGGGTGCAGGTCGTCGAAATTGTCGACCACCTCCTCAACGGTCACCACAGCGCGCCTGGCGGCAAGGGCCGCTTCCTTCTGGATGCCGATGATGCCCTCGACCAGCACGTCGCCCTTGCTGTTGGCCTTCTGGGCGTGGATGAAGGTGACGTCGGGCCGAACCGACGGCACCGCCGCCAACACCTCGCCGGTGAACGGGCAGGTTACCGACCTGATGTTCGGGTTGACGTGGGCGAGATCGGCGCCGCGGTAGCCACGGAAGATGGCGCAAGGCAGGCCGGCGGCGCCCGCCTCATAGGCATTGGCCATAGCTGCATGGCTGTGCTCCTCGATTTCGAGCGCATGCGGAAAACCGTTCTCGACGGCATCGCGCAGGCGGCGGAGCAGGCCGACGCCCGGGTTGCCGGCGTAGGAGAAGATCACCTTCTTCGCCATGCCCATGCCGATCATCTGGTCGTAGATCAGGTCGGGCGTCATGCGCACCAGCGTCAGGTCCTTCAAGCCCTGGCGGATCGCCTCATGCGCGGCGGCAGTGGGAATGAGATGCGTGAACCCTTCGAAGGCCACGGTGTCGCCATCGTTGAGATTGTCGGCGACCGCTAGCGACAGTGGGAGGAATTTGGCCATGGCTTTTCGTCCGTAAAGTCGAAACTTCGCGTTGCGGCTATCTGTTTACATTATCTCGCGCGGGTCCGGGCCACGCATTATCGGCATCGATGGCAGCTCTTGCCCGCCTGCACCTTCGCTGTAGTCAGGGACGGCCGACTTCGCGGCTTTTCGCTGCCAAGCAACGGTCGCGCGGCGCACGCCGGAGACCGGCAGCGCGGATAAGCGATCCTTCGTCGTGCAGTGATCAGGCGGCCTCGGCGAGGCCGTTGCCCTTGGCGTTCAGCCGAATGACGGCCCTGATCGGCAGGTGATCGGAGGCGATGCGCGCCAGCGCCGTATCATGCGCCTGGAGCTCGGTGAGCAGGCTGTGCGGCCTTGCCATGACGCGATCGAGTGCCAGTACCGGAAAGCGCGAGGGAAAACTCGGAACGATGGCGTGCATCGGCCCGAAAGCAGGTTCCAGGCTGCGCAGCGACGAGCGCTTGCCCAGCCGCCATTCGTTGAGGTCGCCGACAAGTACCGTCGGCTTGTCGCTGTGCAGTTCGGCAGCGGTCAGAAGTGTGCCTGCCTGCAGCTTGCGGGAATGACGCAACAGGCCGAAATGCGCGGCGATGATCCGGAGCGGCCCAGCTTCGAGCTCCAGGTCGACAACCACGGCACCGCGTGGCTCCGCCCCCGGCAGCACGATCTGTCGTGCCGAACTGACCGAACCCTTGCGGAACAGCACGACATTGCCATGCCAGCCATGGCTCTTGCGCCGGCCGGCCAGTGGCACCGGGACGAGCCCGGTCTCGCGCTCGACCGCTTCCAGGTCGAGCAGCCCTGCCCGATCGCCAAAACGCTGGTCGGCTTCCTGCAAGGCGATCACGTCGGCGCCGATCTCGGAAATGACCTGCATCGTGCGCTGCGGATCGAAGCGGCGGTCGAGCCCGACACATTTGTGGACATTGTAGGAGGCGACGACGATTTCGCTGTGCGCGCCGGCCTCGGTGGTCGACAACGGATCGTCCTGCTCCAGCGTCGAGGGCCGGTGCGCGACACCTGCGTCTGCTGAATTCTCAAAGCCTGGACTGCTAGCCATCACTCGTCTGGAATCTCTGGGAAATTCGTGTTCAGTTGCGGCAGGCGTTTTGCCAACAGTAACCTATATGGTCGAGGTATTCGAGGTTTACCACATGCGTCACGATGGCCTTCCACCGAAATGCTGTCGTCGGCACATGGTTCCCAATCAAAGCCTGCGGGTCGCCTGACGCATGAAACTCGTGGCAGTCGTCATAGCAGTTGTCGGTATCCTGGTCATCGCCTCGCTGCTTGCGGTCTATGCCTATGGCCGCTTCGCCAAACGCGCGCGGGGTGCCGCTTCCCGCGTATTGCCGACGTCGGACGGCGATACCCAGTTCGACCGGCTGGTCACCCCGCTCCTTGCCGACCACCCCGGACAAAGCGGGCTGGCGCTGCTTTCCTCCAACCTGCATGCCTTCGCCATCAGGGCCTACACCGCGCGCCACGCACAGCGGAGCCTCGACCTGCAATATTACTACTGGAAGGATGACCTGACCGGCAGCCTGCTCGCCCGCGAGGTCCTCGGCGCCGCCGACCGTGGCGTACGCGTTCGGCTGATCCTCGACGACATCAACGCCAAGGGCTACGATCCGAACTATCTCGCCCTCGACAGCCACCCCAACATCGAGGTCCGCCTGTTCAACCCGAGCTGGGCACGCGCCTTCGGCCTGCAGCGCGGGCTGGAGTTGGTCCTGCGCGCGGTGCGCACGACGCGGCGCATGCACAACAAGGCCTGGGTTGCCGACGGCAGGCTGGCCATCGTCGGCGGGCGCAATGTCGGTGACGCCTATTTCGACGCTTCGGAAGACGCCAATTTCCGCGACATGGATCTTTTGCTTGCCGGCCCGGTTGTCCAGCAGACCGAAGCCATCTTCGACGGTTTCTGGAACAGCGAGGCGGTGCTGCCGATCCGTCATGTCACCGGCATGGCGAGGGGCGACCTTCCCGCCCTGCGCAAGCGGCTGGAGCGCACGGCAACCACCGGCCTGGCAGAGCCCTATATCCACCGTGTCGCCGAAGAGAGCCGGGAATGGTCATCGTCAGGCATGGGCAGGCTGCGCTGGACCGGCGAGGCGAAAGTCGCCTCCGACCCGCCGGAAAAAGCATCCGGCACAGGCCAGGACAGTTGGCTGATGACGGCAATCCGGCCGATCCTGACCTCGGCCCGGCGGGAACTGCGCATTGTCTCGCCCTATTTCATTCCCGGCGAGACCGGTACCCGCGAGCTGACGGCGCTGGCCCGCAACGGTGTGGAGGTGACGGTGCTGACCAATTCACTGGCCGCCACCGATGTCGCCGCCGTCCACGGCGCCTATGTCCGCTACCGCAAGCCACTGCTCGAGAACGGCGTCGGCATCTACGAACTGAAACCCGACGAGGACCGCACCGACATGTCGCTGTTCGGCTCGAAGGGTGCGAGCCTGCACACCAAGGCATTCATCGCTGACGGTGAGGCCGGTTTCGTCGGCTCGTTCAACTTCGACCCGCGATCGGCCGCGCTCAACACCGAGATGGGCGTCCTGTTCAGGCAGGAGGAACTGGCGCGCGAGGTCGGGGCGGTGATCTCGGCCCAGACCTCTCCGCGCAGCGCCTTCAGGCTGTCGTTGCATGACGACAAGCTGGTCTGGACCGACAGTGCCGACAGCGGGCCGCGCGAGCTCAGGCACGAACCGCAGGCCAGCCTGCGGCGGCGGCTGGTGGCCAAGGTGATCAGCTACCTGCCAATCGAATCACAGCTTTAGGACCGACGTCGAGCCGTCCGCGACGCCGATTCTGTTCCGTCATTTCCACGACAAGCCACTACGCTTCAACTACAATTCTTGCTGTCTTAAGCCGCTTCCAGCGAATTATTCGAATCAGCGCCAACGACGCACGCTTGTCTTGCAATGCAGGCGCAATGCGCAGCGCCCCTTAGATCGCTTCGCCAGCCCACTGTCTCGGGCCGGCAGACGCAGTCTGAAGGAGCTGTCACGTGCGACACGAATGGAAACCGGAACTGGACCAGCGCAACCTGCTGCCGGCCCAGTCGCCGACGAGGCGAGATAGCCGCCGGCCGTCGGTATTCCTCCAGATGCTCAGCCTCGGCGCCCGCATCTCACTCAAGCGCTCGGCGGTGTTCTGCCTGCGATTCGCCTGTCGGCCGGTCAGCACCTTCGGCTGGATCAGCTTTCTCGGCGATTTATCCCTGAAACAGGCGCTCGGCCGGCCGCATGACGACCTTTTGCGCAAATCGCTCGACGTCTTTTTCATCACCGGAATTTCGAGCCCAGTTCGCCTCGGCATGATGAAGACGCATTTCCAGCTGGCCGCCGAACTGTTGCGCCACGACGATCTCGCCGCCCTCTGGCGCGGCGAACGCCTCGACATGGGCAGCGTCAGCGGTCGCCATGAAACCTACAAAATGCAGATGCTTTTGGCCGACCACTGCGGCTGCCGTCATGAAGGCGTCTTTGCCATCAAGCTGTCGCGGGCGAGCGACGACTACACATTGTGGACGGCCAGCTTCGTCTTCATCCGTGGCGAGGACGGCACGCCAACCCTGGCGATCGGCGGCATGCAAGGGCCGAAAGGGGCTGACGCCAAGCGCGCCGTCATATCAGCCACCCGCTGCCTCGGCGGCCTGCGCCCCAAGGACGCCATGCTGCTCGCCCTGCACGGCCTGGTTTCCGCCCCCCACATCATGGCGGTGTCCAACGCCACCCACGTCATCAACCAGCGCCGCCGCAAACGCCGGAAGCTGATGCAGGCCGACCTCGACGGCTACTGGAGCGAACGCGGCGGCCTGCCGGCGGAGCCATTCGGCTTTCGGCTGCCAGCGCCGTCAGCGCCCCAAGTAGACAGCCTAAACCGCAGGGAACAAAGCAAACGCGCGTTCTGGGATATCGGCAGCGGATTTTGTCGGCTGTCTAGCCTGAAAGCCCTGGCAAGATCGCCGCTCGCCAAGGCGTAGCACTCGCTCGCATCCGCAACATCGCGCGCTTGTGGTCGCAAAGGCCACGGCGCGTAGCCGTTTGTGCGCATGCAAGACCGAAGATTTTTCTTCTGGAGTGAATGGTGCTGCCAGAGAGGATTGAACTCTCGACCTCTCCCTTACCAAGGGAGTGCTCTACCACTGAGCTACGGCAGCATTCCGTGAACGGGGCGGCTTGTGCCACATGATTCCCGGGAGCGCAAGTTATCAATTGCCCGAAATCGTGTATCATTTTCCACAGGCCCGCTTACGCCACAATACTGGCCATATCAGTTGCGAAGCCGCTATGAACGATCGGCAAGCGGGGACCACCACATGTCGTCGACTAAGAAAACGCCCTCAAGCGGTGCCGAACAGCGTCAGGCGCGGCTCGCGGCCGAGCTGCGCGCCAACCTGATGAAACGCAAGGCGCAGGCGCGCTCGCGCCGCACCGGCGAGGCCGATACCAGGCCTGAAGGCCTGGCGGCATCAGAGGGTGAGATGGAGAAACCCGAGAAAGCCTGACCGGCGACGGCAGGCGCCTGGCGCCCAAAGACCGCAAAATCCGCCTTTCTTGAACCGGAAAGCGCGATGGTCTAGACGGGCGGCAAGAAAATTTCTCGCCAGAACCGGGATCGCCCGGAGAAACGACGGCCAATGGATCGCATCAGAATTGTCGGCGGCAACGAGCTGACCGGAACCATCCCGATCTCGGGCGCGAAGAACGCAGCCCTTCCCCTGATGATCGCCTCGCTGCTGACAGACGACACGCTGACGCTCGAAAACGTGCCGCATCTGGCCGACGTCGAGCAGTTGATCCGCATTCTCGGCAATCACGGCGTCGACTATTCCGTCTCCGGCCGCCGCGAGCGCCAAGGCGAAGGCTATTCGCGCACAATCTCGTTTACCGCGCGCAACATCGTCGACACGACAGCACCTTACGAGCTCGTCTCCAAGATGCGCGCCAGTTTCTGGGTCATCGGCCCGCTGCTCGCCCGCATGGGCGAGGCCAAGGTGTCGCTGCCGGGCGGCTGCGCCATCGGCACGCGCCCCGTCGACCTGTTCATCGACGGCCTGCAGGCGCTGGGCGCCAAGATCGAGGTCGAGAACGGCTACATCCTGGCATCGGCCAAGAACCGCCTCACCGGCAACCGCTACACCTTCCCCAAGATCTCGGTCGGCGCCACCCATGTGCTGATGATGGCGGCAACGCTTGCCCGCGGCGAGACGGTGCTCGAAAACGCCGCCCGCGAGCCTGAAGTGGTCAACCTCGCCGAATGCCTCAACGCCATGGGCGCCAGGATCACCGGCCAGGGCACCTCGACGATCACCATCGAAGGCGTCGATTCGCTTTCGGGCGCGCGCCACCGCGTCATTCCCGACCGCATCGAGACCGGTACCTATGCCATGGCTGTCGCAATGACCGGCGGCGACGTGCTGCTGGAAGGCGCGCGCGCCGACCTGTTGCAGGGCGCACTCGACGTTTTGTCGCGCACCGGCGCCGAGATCATCCCGACCAATTCCGGCATCCGCGTCTTGCGCAACGGCTCGGGCATCACCCCGGTCGATGTCGTCACCGAGCCCTTCCCCGGCTTCCCGACCGACCTGCAGGCGCAGTTCATGGGCCTTATGACCATGTCGAAGGGCAAGTCGAAGATCACCGAGACGATCTTCGAAAACCGCTTCATGCATGTGCAGGAACTCGCCCGCCTCGGCGCCCATATCACCCTGTCGGGCCAGACGGCGATCGTCGAAGGCGTCTCCAAGCTCAAGGGCGCGCCCGTCATGGCGACCGACCTGCGTGCCTCTGTGTCACTGGTCATCGCCGGCCTCGCCGCCGAAGGCGAGACGGTGGTCAACCGCGTCTACCATCTCGACCGCGGCTTCGAGCGCCTGGAAGAAAAACTGTCGCGTTGCGGCGCGGTGATCGAGCGCATCAGCGGCTGAACGAAGGGGAGTAGGGGAACAAGGGAGTAAGGGAACAGGGGCCTCTTCTCAACTCCTCATTCCGCTACTCCCCTATTAGCTTACTCCCCTCTCCTCCCGCGGTTGCGCGCTGCATCAAGACCGCCTAACAAAGCCGGAAGCATTACTTTTCCGCACAGGCAGCCGACCGAACATGAACCTGCTCAAACTAGTCGCCCTTGACGAAGAAGATCTGGAGATCGTTTCGGCGCATGTGCAGGATGCGGTGATCAGGGTCGGCGACATCGCCTTCGATGCGCCGGCGAAGCGCTTTGCGCTGGCAATGAACCGCTTCGCCTGGGAAACCAAGAAGGGTTTCTTCAGGCCGAAATATGAGCGGCGCAGGTCGATCCTGCATTTCGATCGCGTTCTGTCGGCGCAACTGCAGGGCATTTCCCGCGCCAAGACCGACGACGTGCTGGAGCTCCTGGCGATCGGCTTCGCGCAGGAGGAAGGACCGACCGGCACGATCGAGCTGTTGTTTTCCGGCGACGCCGCCATCCGCCTCGATGTCGAAGTCATCGAGGCCAGGCTAACCGACACCGGCGCTGCCTGGCAGGCCTCTTCCCGACCCATCCACAATACCTGAGCATTTCCAGACAATGGCCATCACGCTTCGCCAATCAGACGCAGACTTCGAGAAGCGCTTCGCCGCCTTCCTGACTACGAAGCGCGAGATTTCTCCCGACGTCGATGCGACAGTGCGCGCCATCATCGACGACGTGCGCGTCCGCGGCGATGCGGCACTGATCGCCTACAGCATGAAATTCGACCGCGCCGACCTGACTGCGCTCGGCATCGCGGTGAGCCGCGCCGACATCGACCAGGCCTACCAGGATGCAGACCCCGCGACGGTCGAGGCCCTGCGCTTTGCCCGCGACCGCATCCATTCGCACCATGCCCGGCAGATGCCCAGGGACGACCGCTATGTCGATCCGATCGGCGTCGAGCTCGGCTCGCGCTGGACCGCCGTCGAGGCGGTCGGGCTCTACGTTCCCGGCGGCACGGCGAGCTATCCGAGCTCGGTGCTGATGAACGCCGTTCCGGCCAAGGTTGCCGGCGTCGAGCGCATCGTCATCGTGGTGCCGGCATCAGGCGGCGTCATCAATCCACTGGTGCTGGTCGCAGCCGACATCGCCGGCGTCTCGGAAATCTACCGTGTCGGCGGCGCCCAGGCCGTTGCCGCCCTCGCCTATGGCACCGAGACCATTAGGCCCGTCGCCAAGATCGTCGGCCCGGGCAACGCCTATGTCGCAGCAGCCAAGCGCCAGGTGTTCGGCACCGTCGGCATCGACATGATCGCCGGCCCTTCCGAAGTGCTGATCGTCGCCGACAGCGACAACGACCCCGACTGGCTCGCCGCCGACCTGCTCGCCCAGGCCGAACACGACGTGTCGGCACAGTCGATCCTGATCACCGACGATGCCGCCTTCGGCGAGTCGGTAGAAGCTGCGGTCGAGCGCCAGATCAAGCTCCTGCCGCGTGCTGAAACCGCTGCCGCAAGCTGGCGCGACTTTGGCGCGGTCATCATCGTCGACGACTTCGACACCGCCATTCCCCTGATCGACCGCATCGCCGCCGAGCATCTCGAACTTGCGGTCGCCGATGCCGAGACGCTGCTCGGCCGCATCCGCAATGCCGGTGCGATCTTCGTCGGCAAGCACACGCCCGAAGTCATCGGCGACTATGTCGGCGGCTCCAACCACGTGCTGCCGACGGCCCGCTCGGCGCGTTTCTCCTCTGGCCTGACGGTGCTCGACTTCGTCAAGCGCAGCTCGATCCTGAAGCTTGGTCCCGAGCAGTTGCGCGAGCTTGCTCCTGCAGCGATCGCGCTGGCCAAGGCCGAGGGTCTCGACGCGCATGCGCGCTCCGTCGCCATCAGATTGAACATGTAGGCGGCGATGTCCGACAAAGGCCACGCACGCTCCCGCCTGGTCGACGTCGAACTCGACGAATCGATCGGCCGTTCGACGCCCGACGTGGAGCACGAACGCGCGGTGGCGATCTTCGACCTGATCGAGGAAAACAGCTTTCACCCGATCAACGACGATGGCCATGGTCCCTACCGGCTCAAGCTGTCACTCGTCGACGCGCGGCTCGTCTTCGCCATCTCGCGTGAACATGGAGAACCGGTCGTCACCCACATCCTGTCGCTGACGCCGTTCCGCAGGATCGTGAAGGACTACTTCATGATCTGCGAAAGCTACTACGAGGCCATCCGCTCATCGACCCCGAGCCAGATCGAGGCGATCGACATGGGCAGGCGCGGCCTGCACAATGAAGGCTCGCAAACCCTGCTCGACCGTCTCTCCGGCAAGATCGAGATCGACTTCGACACTGCGCGCCGCCTGTTCACGCTGATCTGCGTATTGCACTGGCGCGGATGAGGATGGCGGCAAACGGCAGCTCTCCACGCTCTGTCCTGTTCATGTGCCGGATGAATTCGGTCCGCTCGCCAATGGCCGAGGCGATCGCCCGCCACCACCTGCCGGCATCGGTATTCGTGACGTCGGCCGGCGTGCGCGCAGGCGACCGCGACCCGTTCGTCGATGCCGTGCTGGCCGAGGAAGGCATGGGGCTTAACGAGCACCAGCCGCGCACCGTCGATGACCTCGAGGATGACTATTTCGACCTGATCGTCACGCTTGCACCCGAAGCGCACCACGCCGCATTGGAATTCACCCGCTCGATGGCGGTCGACGTCGAATACTGGCCGACGCCCGATCCGACAGCCGTCACAGGCACGCGCGACCAGATCATGCACGCCTACCGTGACGTCCGCGAACGGCTGAAGCACAGAATGGCCAAACGATTTGCCGCCGAGGCACAAGGAAACGACGCCGATTAAGCGTGTTCACAAAGCGTGGAATATCATATAGGTTCCGCGAAAATTCCGGCCAGGTCGCCGGAAAGTCATCCAAACCAAAGGTACCGAATGCCGAAGGAAGAAGTCCTCGAGTTCCCGGGCGTTGTTACGGAATTGTTGCCGAATGCGATGTTCCGGGTCAAGCTCGAAAACGAACACGAAATCATCGCCCATACCGCCGGCCGCATGCGCAAGAACCGCATCCGCGTCCTCACCGGCGACAAGGTCCTCGTCGAAATGACGCCTTACGACCTGACCAAGGGCCGTATCACCTACCGCTTCAAGTAAGCCGCCTGCTGCAAGCACGCCGGCCGGTCTCAGCCTACAGGATCAACGATTGAGCGATCTGCAAAAGCTTGTGCTTGCCTCGGGTTCGCCCCGCCGTGTCGAGCTGTTGCAGCAGGCCGGCATCGAGCCTGACCGACTGTTCCCGGCGGATGTCGACGAACGCCCGATGCGGGCCGAACATCCGCGCTCGCTGGCCAAGCGCCTGTCGGTGACCAAGGCGCAGAGGGCGCACGACGTGCTTTCCAAGGAAGCGGAACCTGCTTCCGGCTTCATTCTTGCCGCCGACACTGTCGTTGCCGTCGGCCGGCGCATCCTGCCCAAGGCCGAGACCTCCGACGAGGCGCTGCATTGCCTGCAGCTGCTTTCGGGCCGCTCGCACCGCGTCTATACCGGCCTCGCGCTGGTGACGCCTGCGGGCAAGCTGCGCCAGCGGCTGGTCGAGACGCGCGTGCGCTTCAAGCGCCTGTCGAAGCAGGACATGGACAACTACCTCGCCTCGGGCGAATGGCGCGGCAAGGCCGGCGGCTATGGCATCCAGGGCCTCGCCGGCACCTTCGTGGTCAAGCTCGTCGGCTCCTACACCAATGTGGTCGGCCTGCCGCTCTACGAGACGACGTCGCTGCTTTTGGGTGAAGGCTACCAAGTCCAGCTCAACTGGCAGGCCGGCGCGCGCGTATGACCGACAAGCCAGCTGCCGTCGTCACGCCACTGCGTGCCAAGATCTCCTGCCCCGAATGCCGCAAGCCCTCGGCGCGCGAGACCTATCCGTTCTGCTCGCCGCGCTGCAAGGCGGTCGATCTCAACCGCTGGCTTTCGGGCAGCTACGCCATTCCGGTCCGCGACGACGAAGACGAGGATTCGGACGGAAACAGCGAAGCCGGCTGATAACGTCGTGCGGCATTTGCAGCTTACGCAACGGCCTGTGATTTCTTCCAGAAAAACATCTCGCGGGCGCTGGACAGCGGCAAATCTCGTGTTATAACCCACCCGCTTTCAGGGTGCAGCGCACCACTCAAGGCATCCGGATCAAGGCTCTCGCCCGATCCTGGAACTAGGCCCAGATAGCTCAGTTGGTAGAGCAGCGGATTGAAAATCCGCGTGTCCGTGGTTCGAATCCGCGTCTGGGCACCACTTACCCCTTCCCTTGATACAGATGGCTCGCAACTCCCAAGCGCGTGCTGCTCAATGCTGGCCATAAGAACTCGACGAGACCTTGCCGCAAAAGCTCGGCGAGATGCGACAGTCACGCCATCCGCGTTGACCTTCGTCAGCCATGCGGCATGCCTGCATCGGCAAGCAGATTCACCATTCAACGGCAATTTAGTGCGCCGGGTGGCGTCCTGCACCAGCGTATTGCTCAAGGCGCGCGACCAGATGAATTTCGCCGCCAACCACGACGCCCTGACCGGCCTTTTCAACCGAGCCTTCCTCAACGACTACATGGAAACGGCGATGGCCACCGCCAAGCGCAAGGGCGAAATGATGGCCGTCATCCATCTCGACCTCGACCACTTCAAGACGATCAACGACACGATGGGGCATGCGGCGGGCGACGCCGTGCTGATCGAAACGGCGATGCGGCTGGTCACCAACGTCCGCGATTCCGACGTCTGCGTCCGCCTCGGTGGCGACGAGTTCACCGTCATCCTCAATGATGTCGGCTCCGAAGCCGACGCCATCGACGTAGCTGAGCGCATCGTCACCGGGTTCAAGCAGCCGCTGGAATTTGCCGTGCTGAAACCGAGCGCCAGCGCCGGCATAGCGTTGTTCCGCGACGGCACGGCACGGTCGCTGACCTGATCGTCAACGCCGACTTTTGGCGCTTTACCTTGCCAAGGCCGAAGGCCGGGGCGGATACCAGCTTTTCGCAACGACGCTGCGCGACAAGTTCGAGGAGAAGGCCAATCTCGAGCGCGAGCTGCGCGACGCCGTCACGAGCGAGGCTTTCGCCGTGTACTACCCGCCCGGGTGTCGTTGCAGGGCGGAAAGGTCATCGGCATCGAGGCGCTGGCACAAGGCGACAAGAACCTGGCCAATACCAAGATCGTCAAAGCGATCATCGCGTTGGCGCGCCGCCTTGGCATCATCGCCGAAGGTGCCGAGACCGACGTCGAGCTGTCATGGCTGAACGACCTCGGCTGCCCCGCGGTGCGGGGCTATGGCATCGCCTTTCCGATGCCGGGCAGCCAGGCCGAGGCTTGGCTCGCGACCCACAGCGCCGGGCCGCAGCGGCGACGTCGCGTAACCGTGGCCGCAGGCCAGAGCCGTTGATCCAGATCAAGGCGCTGCCCCGGCAAGAGGGATCATATCAGGGCATGTCCAGATTGGAGAAATGACATGCCGACCGAAACCATCATTGTCGTTGCCGCCGTGCTTTCCGCCTTCGGCTTCTTTGCCGTGGCCCTTGCTTATGCCAGCCTGACGTCGGAGCCGGTGCGCGGTAAGCGCTGACGGCCCGAGGCGGGCGGCGTGATCGTTTCCGCGCAATTCCGGACGGAAAACCGCTGCACAGTGTTCCTGGAATGGCGCTAGAGCCGAACCTCGCCCAAAGTCACCTGTGCCACGCCGACATAGGGGTTGGCGTGCAGGGCCAGGATCCACAGGCTGACGCCTGCGGTGACGGCAAAGATCAGGATCGCCTTCCTGCCCGCATGCGGCCTGTCGGCGTGGACCGCGCCGACGACGATCGCCGACAGCATCGTCAGGAACAGCACCAGATACCATTTGAGCTGGTTGACCGAGCTCGTACCGATGGCGAGACGCGAATTGCGAGCATCCTGCAATTCGTCGAAATCCTGCACCATCTGGCCGATGACCGGGTCGGGATGCCCCGCCTTCGCCAGATCGATCAGAGCAAGGCGGATACTCTGCAGCGCCTGCTCGACCGATTGTTCGGGCGACCGGTTTGCGTTGCGCCATTCCATCGACACGACAGCATCATTGTAGGCGACGAGGCCTGCCATGAGTTCGGCGGAGGCGAGAGCCTCGGGCTTTGCCATGCCGGCAAGCCGCATCATCGAGGATCGCTCCTCGCTCGCGACCTGGCTGGCGCGGGAATTGACCGACCAGACGTCGGCTGCGGTGAAACCCAGCGACAGGGCCCATGCCGTGGCAATGGTGCCGACGAAGGCAGCGACCGGCATCGTCAGCGGGTTGTCAGCCGCCTGCCGGGCGAAAAACGCCAGGAACCCGGCGCCAAGGAAAAAGGCTGCGCCCCCGACAATGATGAAGGGCAGCGTCATGACCAGCGGCGACCAAGCAAATATGTCCACGATGCCCCCTCCCCAGCGCCATCCGTGAACCTGAATAAGCCAAATCAGCCGCCTCTACCAACAGAAAGCCCCGCTGTTGCGGGGCTTTTGCATTGTCGGGGTGATGTTGTTGTGCCGGTTGCCTATGACCTCGGGCGTTCCTTCTTGGGGTCGTAGTGGGCGAAAGGCACGATCCTGGCCGGCAGGCGCTTTTGCTGGCCGTCGAGCTTGCCGACCTCGACCTCGGTGCCGACATTGGCATGGTGTGCCTCGACGCGGGCGAGTGCGATGTTCTTGCCGAGGATGGGCGAGCGCATCGACGAGGTGACGATGCCGATCTGGGCGCGGCCGATATGGACGCAGTCGCCATGGCCGACAGTGACATTGCTATCGATGTCGAGGCCGACAAGCTGGTGGATCGGATTGTCCTTGCGCCGGATCAGCGCCTCGCGGCCGATGAAGTCGTCGGTCTTGGTCTTGAGCGGCACGGTGAAGCCGATGCCGGCCTCGAACGGGTCGGTCTGGTCGGAGAACTCGTAATTGGCAAAGATCAGGCCGGCCTCGATGCGGACCATGTCGAGGGCAGCAAAACCCATCGGCTTCAGCCCATGCGGCTGGCCGGCTGCCCACACCGCATCGAAGACGGTCTCGGCATCGCGCGGATGACACCAGACCTCGTAGCCGAGCTCGCCGGTGTAGCCGGTGCGCGACACCACGATCGGCACGCCGGTCGCATCGCCGATGCGGCCGATGGTGAAGCGGAACCATTCGAGTTCGCTGAGTGCCGGCTGGTGCGGCGGCGTCCAGACGATCTCCTTCAGGATGTCGCGGCTGTTCGGGCCCTGGACGGCGATGTTGTGCATCTGGTCGGTCGAGGAGCGGACAAGCACCTTGAGGCCGAGCTTCTCCGCCTGCTCGCGCAGCCAGACACCGGAATAGTCGTCACCGCAGATCCAGCGGAAATTGTCCTTGCCGAGCCTGAGCAGCGTGCCGTCGTCGACCATGCCGCCATGCTCGTAGCACATGGCGGTATAGACGACCTGGCCGATGCCGAGCTTCTTGACGTCGCGGGTCAGCGTGTACTGCATCAGCGCTTCGGCATCGGGGCCCGTCACCTCGAACTTGCGCAGGGCGGAGAGGTCCATCACCACCGCCTTCTGGCGGCAGGCCCAGTATTCCTCGATGGCGCCCTCTTTGGCGAATTCCTGCGGCAGCCAGAAGCCCTTGTATTCGATGAAGTTGCGGGTGTGCTTGGCAAAGCTTGCGTGGAAGCCGGTCTCGCGGGTCATCTTGGGTTCTGCCTCCGGGGTCGTGCGTCGGGCGATCGCGCGCTGGAACTTGTTGTTGCCGGAGTAGGTCCGGACGTGGATGTCGGTGAGGTTCCAGCCATTGGCCGGCGTGGTGTCGTCGGGACAGGCAGAGGAGACGCAGACGATGTCGGTCAGCGCTCTCAGCAGCACATAGTCGCCCGGCCGCGACCAGGGCTCGTCGGAGAACATCACGCCATGCGCATCGATGCCGGTGTTGAAGAAGAAGTTGACCGCCATCCAGCCGGCGCGGGCATTCACCCCATGCGGTACAAGCGCACCGTTGAAGTTCTCCGAGCAGTTGATGTGGCCGGGATAACCGATGTCGTCGTAATATTTGGCGTAGCAGGCGAGCGCAAAGGCGTCATGGCGGCCGCAGGTGTCCTGCACCACCTCGACGAGCGGTTCGAAATCCTGGTCGAAATATTTGGCATGCAGGCCTGGCATCGGATAGGCATGGCCCATCAGCGAACGGGTGGCGGTGACGTCAAGCGCGAGGTCGCGGCCCTTGTCGAGCTTGCGGGCGGAGAAGCACTGGAAGTCGGTGCACTGGCGGCCATCGACGTCGATGATCTGGATGTAGTCACCGGCCTTGACGAAGTAGCTCTCCGCCGTCTTCGACTTGACCCGGAGATCGAGCACCGGATCGGCGAGCGGATCGGGCAGGTCGAAACCGCCAGGAGCCGTGCGCAGCTTGGCCCGCTTGACCATCACCACAAGAGGCGTCGAGGTGTCCTGGCTGTCGACCGCCATCGGCGCACCGGGTGCGGCAACGACCAGCGAGCCGGCGCGGGCAGCGACAAAACTCTCCTCGGTACCGGCCGGCGTCGACCCGTCGAAGAAGCGCACCGCTTCGACCCGGCCAAGCTCGAGCTTGCGGCGGGCGAGGCCCAAACGGAACTTCTGCAAACTGTCATCGCCATCGACGAGCAGCGCCTTCAGCCCCGACGCATCGCTGTTCGAGCGTGTGCCGAGAATACCCGGATCGGCACGGCCGGCAGCATCGAAGGCCACCAGCTCGCACGCCTGTCCGCCTTCGAGATTGCGCACCGTCACATGATCGCCGGCCTCGATGTCGATCAACACCGCACCCGAGCCCGGCACGTGGTAGCGCTCCATGCCGGGCACCAACAGACCAGGCTGCAGGATCAGGCTCGGACGCGGCGGGCCGGCCACAACTTCCGGGTAGACTGAAATCGTCATCGCCACCTCGCCTAAAACTTGCCTGTGTGTAAACTTATTTGAGCCAGAAGAATACCCAATTTTGCCGCTGCCGCAAGACTTCGTTTCGTCGCGCTGCCGGAAAATGCGATGAAGGGACCGTCCGGCACGCAGCCTGCCGGCGACGCAAGCGACGATCTGTCTGCTGCCGGTCGTGCAATTGTCCCGGCCCGTTCGACCGTGTACTGGACCAGATTCGATAAATATTTCAAACTTGGACTGCACTGCGCTAGGATTCGTCCGGTGCCGTGGCCATGAGGCGGAACTGACATGCAAGGTCGCGCAATGAAGGTTGAAACCGGTCAACTCACATCGCAAATCATCGCCTCCTATTCGGTAGGGGCGACGGTGCAGACCGTGCTCGACCGGCTGTTTGCCAAGATTCAGTCAGAGGAATATCCGCTCGACACGCGCCTTCCCTCGGAACGCGCGCTGGCCTCGGAGATGGGGGTTGCCCGCAACACGGTGCGCGAGGCGCTGGATGTGCTGGAAGACCGCAAGGTCATCAAACGGCGGCCCGGCAGCGGCAGTTTCGTCACCTATCGCTCGGAAGAAGTGCCTGAAAGGGCCGAGAGCTCGGTCGCACTGGAAACCAGCCCACTGGACCACCTTGTCGTGCGCGGCATCCTCGAGCCCGAAATGGTCCGCCTCGCGGTCATCAACATGACCCCGCGCGAAGTCTGGGACCTCGAACAGCTGATGTCGCAGATCGAAAACGTGCACACCGATGTCGCCGCCTTCGTCAAATGCGAAGAGGAAATCTACCGCAAGATCGCCGAAGGAACACACAACCCCCTGCTGGCGTCCTGCTACAATCTGGCGATCGAGGCCTGCCGGGTCAGCTTCCGAACCACGCAGCTTCGCCGGCATTTGTCGCCTAAGCGGATCCTCGAATACCAGCAGCGCTACAACGCATTGTTCAACGCCATTGCCTCCCGCGACGTCGAGCGGGCCGTCGAATTCATCAAGCTGCATCTGGTCGAGGAGCAGAAGCTACTTCTGCAGGACTGATTCCGGCGTCCTTGCCTGCAGGGCGGTGCCGTTGCCGCTGGCCCGCAGGCGCTGATCCCAAAGCTGACCCAGATCCGACATCTCCTGCTTGAGCAGGCCGCCATGGCGTTTCAGCCAGCGCGGAATCGAGCCGAAGGCGGCGATCTTCGCCTTGCCGCCCTTCAGCGTCACCACCGGCCAATCGCCGACAAGCGCGTTGTCGATCCCGAACATGCTCTCGCCCCACCAATGCGCCGGGCCGAAGGCGTGGGTGACGTGGCCAAGCTGCTTCATGGCCGCCAGCACGGAGGCGGGATTGACGCTGTTCGATTTTTCCACCGCCGCATGCCAGATGTCGAGGATGGCGACATATTCCCAGCTCACCGCGGTCCAGGTGCCGGGGAAGCGACTGTTGTACTCGTCGAAAAAGCCCTTCGGCTGGTTGAAGAAGAAGGTCTTGTCGTTCAGCTTCTCGTCGTCGAAATCCGGAAACTGGAAGACGAAGCCCTCCATGAACTCGACGGACGTTCGTGCGACAAGTTGGTCGTAATAGTCCAGCGTGCAGGATATGATCTGGCCCTTGAAGCCCTGCGCATAAGCGTACTCGGTCATCGCATGGACCATCGGCGTGTAGCTGGTGCACCAGCACAGGACATCGGCACCCGAATCCAGCATCGGCTGGACGATTGCGGCCGCATCCGTCGTGTCGGGATCGTACTGGATCTCCCTGACGATCCGCAGCTTGGCCGCCTTGAAGGCGGCGCGATAGGTCGCCAGCGACGGCAGGCCAAGCGCATCGGTCTGGCTGCAGATCGCCACCGTCCGCAGTTCGGGCCTTGCCTGCGCCAGCCACTCCACCCCCGTGACATTGAAGATCGGGTGCAGTTCGCTGGGCGCGATCAGATATGGCGTATCAGGCGACAGGTCGCTCGGCAGCAAGGTCGACGTCAGCACCTTGCGCTGGCGCAGATAATCCCTGATCTCAGCCATCGTATCGCCGCCCAGCATCATCAGAAGCTTGACGTCATGGCGCTCGATCAGATGGCGTGCCCCCTCCAGCGCCCGCCCGGCATCGTAGCCGCAATCGAACTCGACGATCCTGATCGGATAGCGACGGCCGTTGATCAAGAGACCGCCGGTCCGGTTGAGCCAATCCTCCCAGATCCGGCAGCCATGCAGTCCGGGCAGCCCCCAAGACTCCACTTGACCGCTGAGCGGCCCGAGGAATCCAATGTTTACAGCGTCCGGCATGCCGACGGAGAGCCGGGGCAGGACGCTGGAAACCGCGAGTCGATGGGCAAAGCTGGAGTTCGGCATATCCGTGAATACCATCAAAAACGGAGCGATTCATCCTAACAGGGCGAAATTTTCCTTCCTCACAGGAAACACGTCGTTGACAAATTGGTATAATGGCAGGCAACATAACTGAACCAGAGGAACCAATAACGAAATTTGGTCTATACCAAAAGGAGGAAACCATGACAGCCAAGCGTGTCGCCGTAATCGGTGCCGGACCTTCGGGTCTGGCGCAGTTGAGGGCATTCCAGTCGGCCGCGGCGAAGGGCGCGGACATCCCGGAAATTGTCTGCTTCGAAAAGCAGGCCAACTGGGGCGGTCTCTGGAACTACACCTGGCGCACCGGCCTCGACCAGTATGGCGAGCCGGTACATGGTTCGATGTACCGCTATCTCTGGTCCAACGGCCCCAAGGAGGGCCTGGAGTTTGCCGACTATTCCTTCGAGGAGCATTTCGGCAAGCAGATCGCTTCCTACCCGCCGCGCGCGGTGCTGTTCGACTACATCGAAGGCCGCGTGAAAAAGGCCGGCGTCCGCAAGTGGATCCGCTTCGAGACCGCGGTCCGCATGGTCACCTGGAACGAAGAGACCAAGAAGTTCACCGTCACCGTCCAGGACCTGCCCAAGGATCACTGCTACTCCGAGGAATTCGACAATGTCATCGTCGCCTCGGGCCACTTCTCGACCCCGAACGTGCCTGAATTCCCGGGCTTCGACCGCTTCAACGGCCGCATCCTGCACGCCCACGATTTCCGCGACGCCCGCGAATTCGCAGGCAAGGACATCCTGATCGTCGGCACCAGCTATTCCGCCGAGGACATCGGCTCGCAGTGCTGGAAGTACGGCGCCAAGTCGATCACCAACTGCTACCGCACGGCGCCGATGGGCTTCAAATGGCCTGACAACTGGGAAGAGCGTCCACTGCTGGAAAAGGTCGAGATCAACACCGCGACCTTCAAGGATGGCTCGACCAAGAAAATCGACGCGATCATCCTGTGCACCGGCTACAAGCACCACTTCCCGTTCCTGCCCGACGACCTGCGTCTCAGGACCGCCAACCGGCTCGCGACCGCCGACCTCTACAAGGGCGTGGCTTACGTCCACAATCCCGCGATGTTCTATCTCGGCATGCAGGACCAGTGGTTCACCTTCAACATGTTTGACGCCCAGGCCTGGTGGACGCGCGACGTCATCCTCGACCGCATCAAGCTGCCCGACAGCAAGCAGGCGATGCTCGCCGACGTTCAGGATCGGGTTACCCGCGAGGATGCCGGCCAGGACTCGCATGACGCGATCGAGTACCAGGGCGAATACGTCAAGGAACTGATCGCCGAGACCGACTATCCGAGCTTCGACGTGGACGGCGCCAACGAAGCCTTCTTCGAATGGAAGGAACACAAGAAGAAGGGCATCATGGAGTTCCGCAACCACTCCTACAAATCGGTCATCACCGGCACCATGGCACCCGCCCATCATACGCCGTGGAAGGATGCCCTCGACGACTCGCTGGAATCCTACCTGCGCACCGCCGAAGCGGCTGAGTAAGAATGCGGTCCTAGCGGACCGTCCGGCTTTCCTGACATGAAACGCCGCCCCAGCCGGGGCGGCATCCCTTTTGCATGCCTTGACCACTGCCCGCGCGACGAAAAGGGGTTGCGCGGGAGCATACCGGGCTGCCTGTTTCGCGCCTCAAAGTGAGAGCTGTTGCGGGTAGGTCGCCGGCACCGATCCCCTCGCCTTCTCCCATGCATCTTCGACAAGTCGTGCTCGGCCTGCCGCCCGCTTTCAGGGCGGCGAGGGAGCCCATTTCGGCGACCTGGGCCCCCAAGCGACGGGCGTTTTCACGCCCTCCCAAGTGGGAAGAGACAGCTCTGAAATTTTTCGGAGAGGCGTAGCCGGGCGCCAAGGCGGCGCGTCCGGGGATGACGCGAACGCAGATGAGCTGGCCCTTAGGCGCAACTCATCCGGAGCCGACGTTTACTGCGAACTCAGATGCGGCCCGCGGTTCTTCTCGCTGGCGTAGAGCGCCACCGCCATCGCCCGGTTGCGAACGTCGAGCTTGTCGTAGAGATTCTTGAGATGGTACTTGACCGTATTCTCCGAGATCCCGGTGCGCGCGGCGATCTGCAGGTTGGTCCAGCCATCGGCCAGCACCGACAGCAGCTCGCGCTCGCGCGCAGTCAGCCGTGACAGCGGCGTGTCGTTGATCTTGGACACATCCATGTAGGGGATGCAGATCCGGCCGTGGGCGACGGCGACGAGCGTATCGAACAGGATCGCCGGATCGTCGAACTGATAGCAGAAGCCTTGCACACCAAGGCGCACGCACTGCTTGAGGATCGAGATGTCGTGGTCGTTGGAGAAGATCACCACGCGGGCATGAAGGCCGCGCCGCTGCATCTCGGCCAGCACCTCGCCGGAATCCATATCCTGCAGTCGCCAGCCCAGCACCGCGATGTCGAACTGGGATTCTGCCGCCGAGGCCGCCTCGATAAAAGCCTTGCCGGTCTGTACGCTTTCGGCCAGTTCGAAGCGGCTGTCGCGCGAAAGCATGTCGCCAAGGGCTGCGATGACGAGCGGATTGCGCTCGGCGATCAGAACCCTGAACCTGTTTTCCTTCGCCACCGGCACCACCTCTATCCCGATGCCCTGGCGCTGACCCTTCCACTCGGCGTTCATGTTCCTCCCGCCTATGTTCGTGCACGCACCTCTTGCCGACGTCTCCTGCGCTGGATCGCTCCTCCCCGGTCGTGCCCGGGGATCGACCCTTACATCTCAATTCATATCATGAATGATTTTTTCATTCCAGTGGATGCGGCATTTTTGCTGCCGAACTGAGCGAAAAGCCGGCAAACGGCAGAAAGGCTTGCCTTCCCACCCATTCGGGTAGGTCGCCGCTGTCCAGAGAGACATCTTCGTGTGCCCAATTTTCCAACCGAGGGTACCAGTGGTGAAGATTGGTCCAATGCTGCGACAAAATAGCTTGACGGCGCTTCGAATTCGGACAAACTTCACTTTGAGGAAAAAAAGAAGCCTAAGCGGAAACTGCCGCCGTACCATGAAAACCGGAAAAGCCGGGCCTGGACGACGAGCATTCTAATCAATGGGGAATTGAACCAATGAGCGCTGTTACGGATATCAGTCCGGCGGATTCCGCCGGTCAGCTTCACAGGACAATCGATTGGCGAGGCGCCTTCTGGGTCGCCAGCGGTGTGCCGCCTCTTGTTCTGTTCTCGATCGGCGGCATTGCCGGCACGGCCGGCAACATCGCTTTTGCGATCTGGATCTGCTCCATGCTGATGGGGTTCATTCAGTCCTTCACCTACGCAGAGATCGCCGGCCTGTTCCCGAACAAGTCGGGCGGCGCCTCCGTCTATGGCGCGACCGCATGGCTGCGCTATTCCAAGTTCGTCGCGCCACTGTCGGTGTGGTGCAACTGGTTCGCCTGGTCGCCGGTGCTGTCGCTCGGCTGTTCGATTGCCGCCGCCTACATCCTCAACGCGCTGGCACCGATCCCCGGCTTCACCGAAGCCTCGCCCGAGGTGCTGCAGTATATGGCGGCAAATGTCGGCACCACTGCCGCAGACGCCGTTGCAGCCGTTACCGCCGCTGCAACCCCCAGCATCCGCACCTGGACGCTCTACAGCCACTCGCTCGGCCCGGTCGGCTTCTCGCTGAACGCCACCTTCTGGATCGGCGCCGTGCTGATGCTGCTGACCTTCGCCATCCAGCATCGCGGCATTCTCGGCACCGCCGCCGTGCAGAAGGTCGTTGGTCTGCTGGTCATCGTGCCGTTGCTGATCGTCGGGGTGGTGCCGATCCTCACCGGCCAGATCAACTGGGACAACTATTCGCCCTTCGTGCCGCTGGCTGCCGCCTATGCGCCTGAACCCGGTGCATGGAACGTTGCCGGCTGGACGCTGGTTCTCGGCGGCATGTTCATCGCCGCATGGTCGACCTATGGCTTCGAAACGGCCGTCTGCTACACCCGCGAATTCAAGAACCCCGCCACCGACACCTTCAAGGCCATCTTCTATTCCGGCCTGCTCTGCATGCTGCTGTTCATGATCGTGCCCTTTACCTTCCAGGGTGTTCTGGGCCTCAACGGCATGCTGGCGACGCCTATCGTCGACGGCTCCGGTGTTGCCGACGCGCTTGCCGGCATGGTCGGTGGTGGCGGTCTGGTGAAGAACCTGCTGGTCATGCTGATGATCCTCGCTTTGCTGCTCGCCATCATGACGGCCATGGCCGGATCGTCGCGCACGCTCTATCAGGGTTCGGTCGACGGCTGGCTGCCGCGCTACCTCAGCCACGTCAACGAGCACGGCGCGCCTACCCGCGCCATGTGGACCGATCTCATCGCCAACCTCTTTGTCCTGGCCATCGCCTCGACGGATGCGACGAGCTTCTTCTTCATCCTCGCCGTGTCAAACTGTGGCTACATCATCTTCAACTTCCTCAACCTGAACTCCGGTTGGATCCACCGCATGGACAACGGCCACATCAAGCGGCCGTGGAGCGCGCCGACCTGGCTGATCACGGTCGGTGCCCTGTTTGCCTACGTCAACGCCATCTTCATGGGCGCCGGCGCCAAGGTGTGGAACCCGATGGCTCTATGGGCGGGCCTGTTCACCGCGGCCCTGATCATCCCGGTGTTCTGCTATCGCCACTATGTCCAGGACGGCGGCAAGTTCCCCGAGCACATGCTCGAGGATCTCGGCATGCAGCAGAGCGACCTGCGCGTGAAAAAGGCGGGCATCCTGCCCTACCTGACGCTGGTCGCCGGTCTCGCCGTGGTGCTTCTTGCCAACTGGTTCTTCGTGCTCTGACACGACGATTGCCAAGAATGGTCGAGGCCGGCGCGAGCCGGCCTTTTCCTTTGTCCTCACCGGCCCTCGCGCTTAATTGGAAGAAAAACGCACTGGGCCAATATTTCTTTCCATGAAAGATTCTTGCATTAAGGTTGACTTTCACCCCCGTCTGCTGCTACAGATTCAGACGGGAAAATTCAGCGCAAAAAGCTGTCCGGATGGTGTAATCCGGGGCTGGAACCGATGGCTTGCGCCATAGGATCGCACGCGCGCGCCTGGGAGGAATGACACAGCATGACGACGGTAATCGATGGCAAGGCAGTTGCCGCCGATGTGGTGACGAAGGTCCGGATTGCAGCCGAAAAGCTGATCGCCGAGACCGGTGTCGTTCCCGGCATCGCAGTGGTCATCGTTGGCCACGACCCGGCAAGCCAGGTCTATGTCGCTTCCAAGGGCAAGAAGGCCAAGGAATGCGGCTTCCACTCTGTCGAGCACGCGCTGCCGTCCGACACGTCGGAAGCCGATCTTGTCGCCCTGGTGCAGAAGCTCAACGCCGACCCCAAGATCCACGGTATCCTCGTCCAGCTGCCCCTGCCCGACCATATCGACGCCGGCAAGATCATCCAGACGATCTCGGCCGACAAGGACGTCGACGGCTTCCATTTCACCAATGTCGGCAAGCTCGGCACCGGCGAACTCGACACTGCCTTCGTGCCCTGCACGCCGGCCGGCTCGATGCTGCTGATCGAGCGTGCGCTTGGCCGTGACCTGTCGGGGTTGAATGCCGTCGTCGTCGGCCGCTCCAACATCGTCGGCAAGCCGATGGCCAACCTTCTGCTCAACGCCAACGCCACCGTTACCGTCGCCCACAGCCGGACCAAGGATCTACCGGCGCTGTGCCGCAGTGCCGACATCCTCGTCGCTGCCGTCGGCCGTCCTGAAATGATCAAGGGCGACTGGGTCAAGCCGGGTGCCACCGTCATCGACGTCGGTATCAACCGCCTAGAGGGCGGCGCCAACGGCAAGTCGAAACTCGTCGGCGACGTCGACTATGACAGCGCCGCAGAGCAGGCAGGCGCAATCACACCCGTGCCGGGCGGCGTCGGGCCGATGACGATTGCACTTCTGATGGCCAATACGGTCGTCTCGGCCTTCCGTGCGGCAGGCCAGTCAGCACCACGTTTTTAATCTGGGAGCCCGAGGCTCCGCGGAAATCGAACCAAACTCAAGGGAAGAGAGTCATGGCCGAATTCAAGACCGACATCGAGATCGCCCGCGCGGCGAAGAAGAAGCAGATCCAGGAGGTCGGCGCCAAGATCGGCATTCCGACCGAGCATTTGCTGCCTTATGGCCACGACAAGGCGAAGATCTCGGCCGAGTTCATTGCCAATGCGCGCAAGAACAAGGACGGCAAGCTGATCCTGGTCACCGCGATCAACCCGACGCCGGCCGGCGAAGGCAAGACCACCACCACGGTCGGCCTCGGTGACGGCCTCAACCGCATCGGCAAGAAGGCCATCGTCTGTATCCGTGAAGCGTCGCTTGGGCCGAACTTCGGCGTCAAGGGCGGTGCCGCCGGTGGCGGTTATGCCCAGGTCGTGCCGATGGAGGACATGAACCTCCACTTCACCGGCGACTTCCACGCCATCACCACCGCGCACAACCTTCTGTCGGCGCTGATCGACAACCACATCTACTGGGGCAACGAACTCGGCATCGACACCCGCCGCGTCGTCTGGCGCCGGGTGATGGACATGAACGACCGGGCGCTGCGCCAGATCAACTGCTCGCTCGGCGGCGTCGCCAACGGCTTTCCGCGTGAAGCCGGCTTCGACATCACGGTCGCTTCCGAAGTCATGGCGATCCTGTGCCTGGCCACCGATCTGAAAGATCTCGAAAAGCGCCTGGGCGACATCATCGTTGCCTATCGCCGCGACAAGACGGCCGTCTATGCCCGCGACCTCAAGGCCGATGGCGCCATGGCCGTGCTGCTCAAGGACGCGGTCCAGCCGAACCTGGTGCAGACGCTGGAAAACAACCCGGCCTTCGTCCATGGCGGCCCGTTCGCCAACATCGCCCATGGCTGCAACTCGGTGGTCGCCACCACCACCGCATTGAAGCTCGCCGACTATGTCGTCACCGAAGCCGGTTTCGGCGCTGATCTCGGTGCCGAGAAGTTCTTCGACATCAAGTGCCGCAAGGCGGGCCTCAAGCCGGCAGCCGCCGTCATCGTCGCCACCGTGCGCGCCATGAAGATGAATGGCGGCGTCAAGAAGGAAGAGCTCGGCAAGGAGAATGTCGATGCGGTGAAGAAGGGCTGCGCCAACCTTGGCCGCCACATCGAGAACGTCAAGCAGTTCGGCGTGCCGGTCGTGGTGGCGATGAACCACTTCGTCTCCGACACCGACGCCGAGATCGCGGCGATGAAGGACTATGTCGCCTCGATGGGTGCCGAAGCGATCCTGTGCAAGCACTGGGCCAAGGGTTCGGCCGGCATCGAGGAACTCGCCCACAAGGTGGTGCAGCTCGCCGAAAGCGGCGCCTCGCAGTTCTCGCCGCTCTACCCCGACGACATGAAGCTGTTCGACAAGATCGACACCATCGTCAAGCGCATCTACCGCGGCTCGGAGGCGATCGCCGACAAGTCGGTGCGCGACCAGCTGCATGCCTGGGAACAGGCGGGCTACGGTCATCTGCCGGTGTGCATGGCCAAGACGCAGTACTCGTTCTCGACCGACCCCAACCTCAGGGGCGCACCTGTCGACCACGTCGTGCCGGTGCGTGAAGTGCGCCTGGCAGCAGGTGCCGGCTTCATCGTCGCCATCTGCGGTGAGATCATGACAATGCCCGGACTGCCCAAGGCACCGTCATCCGAGAAGATCTTCCTCAACGAACACGGCCAGATCGAAGGACTGTTCTGAGGCGAAACCTCTCTCCCAAGGCGCTCCAATCCACCCCTCCTGTCCCCCAGGCCCGGAGCGCCCTTTCAAGGCCTGGCACCTCATGTGCCAGGCTTTTTTTTGCCTGCTTCCGGGCCATGCCCTGCCGGCGCGGCTCGTCCATGCCCGACACTCCCGTGAAAGGCAAAATGTTGCCTAGCAGTAAAAATTCTTGCACTTGGATATTGCCCTAGAGGCAAATTTGGGTTCAAATGTCCCCAACAAATGACCGCCTCAAGGCAAGACCGCGGGCGGGGAACTATATGGAGGAGTACCTGAAATGACAGCTTCATGGCGTTTTTCGACGTTGGCCGACCGCCACCGCGCACTGGGTTCCAAACTGGAAGACTGGAGCGGCATGGGCACGGCCTGGAGCTATGACAAGGACGCCGACGAGGAGTATGTGGCGATCCGTACCAAGGCCGGCCTGATGGACGTTTCTGGCCTCAAGAAAGTGCACATAACAGGCGCGCACGCCTCGCACCTGATCGACCTCTGCACCACCCGCGACGTCGAGAAGATCTATCCCGGAAAGTCGGTCTATGCCTGCATGCTGAACGATGCCGGCAAGTTCACCGACGACTGCGTCATCTACCGCATCTCGACCAACTCCTGGATGGTCGTGCACGGCTCGGGATCGGGCCACGAGGAGCTGACCCGCGCCTCGATCGGCCGCGACGTCTCGGTACGCTTCGACGACAATCTGCACGACCTGTCGCTGCAGGGCCCGCTCGCCGTCGACTATCTTGCCAAGCACGTGCCCGGCATCCGCGACCTCAACTACTTCCACCACATGCAGACCCAGCTGTTCGGCCTGCCTGTCATGATCTCGCGCACCGGCTACACCGGCGAACGCGGCTACGAAATCTTCTGCCGCGGCCAGGATGCCGGCAAGATCTGGGACACCATCGTCGAGGAAGGCAAGTCGATGGGCATCATCCCGACGCGCTTCACCACGCTCGACATGCTGCGCGTCGAGAGCTACCTTCTGTTCTACCCGTATGACAACTCGCAGAAGTACCCGTTCGCGAACGAAGGCCCTGGCGACACGTTGTGGGAACTTGGTCTCGACTTCACCGTCAGCCCCGGCAAGACCGGCTTCCGCGGTGCCGAAGAGCACTATCGCCTCAAGGGCAAGGAACGCTTCAAGATCTTCGGCGTACTGCTCGACAGCGACAAGCCAGCTGACGAAGGCGCCGAGATTTATCGCGACGGCAAGAAGGTCGGTGTCGTGACCTGCGCGATGTATTCACCGCTGGTCAAGAAGTCGATGGGCATCGCTCGCCTTGACGTCGACTGCGCCATCGTCGGAACGCCGCTGGAAATCCGCAACGCCAGCGGTACGGTCAAGGCAACGGCGCAGTCGCTGCCGTTCGACGACCCGAAGAAGCTGAAGCGGACGGCAAAGGGCTGAGACCTTGGACAGTGCACCGGTGAAGACGATCCTCAGTCGCCCGGTCTACGGAACATTGTCACCGCAGGCCGGCAAGAGCCACCTTCTGATTGCGGACGCCGAAGGGGCGTCCGCGATCCTGGACCTGGCGAAGAAGGCTCCAGAGGACTTCTTCGCCAATGCACATATCATGTTCATACCGGGCCGGACCGGAGACAGCTTTCAGGCATCGCTGAAGGCGTTGAAGCCGGCCCAGTATTATGAAGGCCCGACGGTAGCGGCGGCATTGCCGCGGCTCAATTGGACACTTGCCAACGCCCATATGGGCCTGCGCATGTATCTCGCCGGGACCGAAGGCCTTATCGGCCAGATGATGCAGGCGGCAATCGAAGCCGGCATTGAACCTGCCTCGATCCAGACCGAGCACCGCGGCTCGTGGGCGCGCCGCGTACAGTGCGTGCATTGCAAGGGCATCACCGAGAACGTCACCACCCAGCCGGTCACCTGCTCGCATTGCGGCCTGCTGCTTCTGGTGCGTGACCACTATTCCAAGCGCCATGCCGCCTTCCAGGGCGTCTGCATCAATGCCGAGGATCCGACCGAGATCCCTCAGACAGAGGAGATTTTCCGGTGAGCGCGGGAACAAACAAGCTGAACGTCACCGTGACCGAGGTGGTCGCGGTCAATGAACTGGTCAAGCGTTTCCACTTCGAGCGCACCGACGGCGGCAACCTGCCGACCTTTTCAGGCGGCGCCCATGTCGTCGTCGAAATGCGCGACGGCGACATCACCAGGCTCAACCCCTATTCGCTGATGAGCTCGCCGCTCGCCACACGCGACTACACGATTTCGGTGCGCCGCGACGACGTCGGCCGCGGCGGCTCGCTGTTCATGCACAACCGCGTCAAGCGCGGCAGCGAAATGGTCATCAGCTACCCGGTGAACCTGTTTTCGCTGGACCTGCGCGCCAGGAAGCACCTGATGATCGCCGGCGGCATCGGCATTACGCCGTTCCTTGCACAGACAGCCCAACTCGCCTCGGCGGGCGGCAATTTCGAGCTGCACTACACCTGCCGCTCCGAGGCTCTCGGCAGCTACACCGAGGTGCTGCGCGAACGCTACGGCAACAGGGTCAACCTCTATTACGACGAGCACAACGAGCGCATTCCGCTCGACCGCCTGCTCGCTACGCAGCCGCTGGGCACGCATATCTATGTCTGCGGCCCAGCCGGCATGATCAAATGGGTGCGCGACACCGCTGTCGCTCATGGCTGGCCGGAAGACTCGGTGCACTACGAACATTTCGCAGCGCCGCAGCCGGGCACGCCGTTTGACGTCAAGCTGGCAGTCAGCGGCCTGGAAATCCGGGTCGGCGAGCAACAGAGCCTGCTCGAGGCGATCGAGGCTGCAGGCGTCGATCCGCCCTATCTCTGCCGCGGCGGCGTCTGCGGCCAGTGCGAAACCAACGTCATTTCCTATGACGGCACGTTCAAGCACAACGACCATTGGCTGAGCGACGAGGAGCACTGCTCGGGCAAGAAGATCATGCCATGCGTTTCGCGCTTCGAGGGCCGCTCGCTGGTCCTGGAACGGTAGAACATCCCGGAGCGCCTTACGCTCTGGAAGAGGGAGGAATTGATGGGAATTAATTTCAGGAAAGAAACATTCCGCGACGATTTTACCTTCAGGAACAGTCCTGAGAACATCAGGCGGTTTCCCTTCCCCTATCACGAAGACGCCTACATGTACTCGGTCAACATCGAGCCGCACGTGCCCGGGCCGAAGAACAGCGTTTTCGAACATCTGATAGACGTCGACGAGCACTATGTTTCGGAGATGCAGGACCGCGCCATGGTGCTGGCGGAGGATCCGCTGCGCTGCCAGTCCCTGCCGCATATGACGCTAGCCGGCTGGGACCTGCTCGAACTCCTGATGACCGAGAAGGCGGCGAGCTATCCCGAGCACTTCACGTTGACCCGCGATGGCGACCGCTGGCGCTGGATCAACCGGCCGCTCGGCATCGATGACACCTTCACCTTCGGTGACGTCTCCACCTTGCCCTACGGGCCGATGGAGTACATCACCCGTCAGAGCCAGGGCGATTTCGCCATCCTCGACCAGCGGGACAACAACCTGTGGATGGACGCCGGCATGATCACCACGCAGGCGGACTGGTCGCTCGATTTTGACATCGGCATGAACTTCTTCGAGTGGCACGCACCGGTGCCGCTGGCGCATGAGATGGGCGTCTTCACCCGCGCGCTGAAGTTCCTGACCAACATCCAGCAGGGCAAGCCGGCACGTCGGCTGAACTGGACGATGACTATCAATCCGCGGCTCGATACCAGCCCGGAAAACTTCCATAAATGGGGCAGCGACCGCCTGTCGGTGACGCCGGAGAATGTCGGCCAGAAGGTCCATCTGCGCGTCGAGCTGCAGAGCTTCTGGCGACTGCCGCGCTCCAATGCGCTGGTGTTCCCGATCCGCTGCTACCTGCTCAAGATGGATGAACTGGTGACGGTGCCGAAATGGGCACGCCGCTTCCACCGGGTGCTGCGCGACCTGCCGGTCGAGCTCGCCGAATACAAGGGCCTGACCCGTTATCGCCAGACCACCGTCGAGTGGCTGTCGAAATATGACGACGGCGCACCGACGTCGCCCGGCTTCAGCCCGGACTAGCTTTTCGCCCGAAGAAATTGAAATGCCAAACGCCGCGTATCCTTGGGATGCGCGGCGTTTTTGGCTATGCGGGGATGTCGTTATCCTTGGCGTGCCTTGCGGAAGCAGGCGCTTGTCTGCGGTCGCCGGCAAAGAAGGCCCCGCCATTCCGCGACAATTCACTTTCGGCAAGGGCCAGAAGGGTGCTGCCTTGTCCGTTGGATGCGGCGTGGAAAGCCTCGTCGAACGCGACTGCAAGCTCCCTGTCGTGCTGCTGCAGCAAGCGTGGAACCCACTTGCCCTTGCCTGATCAAACGCCTCGTCCCAGCAATGCGAGATCGGCGAGCGGCTGATAGAGGCTGGCCGCAATCGCCAGGATTTCAGGGGCTGTGCGATCGCCGCGCAAGTCATCGACGAGATCCGTGATGATGTAACGAAGCTCCTTGCTTCGCGCGTCGGCCAGCGGGCCGGGCCCTTTCCGCATGCGTTCGGTCGCGTCCTGTTTGAGATGCTGTGCCAGCGCATCGCTATCTCCGACCGGCCGCCCCTCGGCTACCATATGAGCCAGAACGGGGTGGCCGTGGCGCGCATCTTCATCCATAAACCAGGCCAACGTCGAAGGATCATGAGCAAAGGCTTCGACAGGGACGCTCTCCTGAACGAATGACTCCCTCCATGCGGCATCGATGTGGTCGAAGACCACGACCAGATCGATATCCGACGACGTAGTGCCTTGACCGCGCATGATCGAGCCCGCCACAAAGGCGCAAGCTGCCCCCGAAAATCGCTGCTCCACGATTTCGCTGGCGATTTTCAACGCGTTTTCTGCTGATGGCAGCACAGTATTTCCCTTGGTTCGAACCTCGGGAAATAGACGCCCTCCAGAGGTCGATCAAGGGCGCAACTAGTCGCCGCTCGATCCTTGCGGGTAGGAGATGATGGAGAGATAGCGGATCGGCAGCTGCGTCAGCTCTTCCGGGCCATGCGGCGCGTCGGCGTCGAAGAACAGGCTGTCGCCCGGCGTCATGCGATAGAGATTACTGCCGTGCCGGTAAACGACCTCGCCTTCCAGCATATAGAGGAACTCCATGCCCTCGTGCTGGAACATCGGAAACACGTCCGAATCCCCTGACAGCGTGATGAGATAGGGTTCGACGGTCACACCTGCGGTATTCGAGCCGATATGGCCGAGCAGATTGTACTGGTGCCCGGCGCGGGTGCCGCGGCGCTCGACATCGACGCCCTCGCCCGACTTGACGAAGACGGCACTGCGCTCTTCCTCGAAGCGCCGGAAGAACGCCGTCAGCGGCACGCCGAGCGCCCGCGACAACGCCTGCAGCGTGGTCAGCGATGGCGACGTGATGCCGTTCTCGATCTTTGACAGCATGCCGAGCGAAATGTTGGTCATCGCCGCGAGGTCGGCGACGGTGATGCCGAGCTTCTTGCGGAAAGCGCGGACCTCATGCCCAAGCGCCACTTCCAGCACCTTTTCCGGCGTGTCGCGGACAGCGTGCGGATCCTGGTGAAGCGGCGCCGGAGGAGCCTTCATCGATACCGGGGCAGGCGCCTTCTTGCCGTCGGCAGTCATCACGGCTGACAAACGGTCATCTTTCACGCAGCTGCCCCTCGTTGAAAAGCTCTCAAAATGATCAGTTCACCCATGGTAAAATTTCTTTACACAATTTTCAAGGGCCGGCGATCAAACTGCAGGCAAGATGCATAACGAAAAGGCAGGCTGACACGGGAAACCAATCAGCCTTAGAGCCTTGCTAACGCATCAAGGTGAGATCGGCCGGACGGAAGAGGCTCACTGATTTGGCTAGGGCCCTCCCCCCATTCGATTGATTTACAGCGACACCGGAGCGCGCGAGACTCCGCCTCGTGCAATTGCTTGCTGCAACGCACAATCAGTGGAGGAACTGCCATGAGGTCTGCCGGTTTCGCCAGTGGCGCCATCGTCGCCCTGGCTCTCGCCTGGATTGCGAGCCCAACCATCAATGCCGCCCGTGCCGAAGAACCCAGCAAAGCCGAACTCGACGCGGCGCGCCAGGCACTGGAAAAATATAAGGATCCCTATGTCGCTATCCGCGACCTTTATCTATCGACGGTGGGTTGCGTTCACTACACCGGCGAAAAGATCGAAGGGCGGATGGAGTATCCGAAGGGCGCGATGGGCATCCACTTCGTCAATCTCACCGTGAAGGGGCCGCCAGATCCCAGCAAGCCGAATGTGCTGGTCTACGAGCCTGGGACCGACGGCAAGCTCACTCTCGTCGCGGTCGAGTGGCTGGTTCCAATGGACGCCGTAAAGGAACGGCCAACCGTGCTTGGCCAGCCGTTCCAGGGGCCGATGGAAGGCCACGAACCGCTCATTCCCAAGGAGTTCGCCCATTACGACCTGCATGCCTGGCTGTTCAAGGACAATCCTAATGGGATGTTCAGCCCGACGAATCCTGACGTGAAATGCGACGGCTACCCATTCACCCTCCTCGAGGAGCCAACCAAGATGGTGCATCCGCAGTAGGCGGAAGCGCCGTCAGGGATCGTCGCATCCAGGCTGATTACGCGGCCGGCACGCCGAGTTCGGCCCGGTCGACAAGCGCGCCGTGATGGCCGATGACGGCGGCCGCCACGTCGGCGGCCAAGCTTGCTGCCGCGCCATGGTCGCCGGTCGTGAGGTATTTGGCGAGGAAGGCGCCGTTGAAGCTGTCGCCGGCGCCAGTCGTGTCCAGGACTTTTTCCGCCCGCGTGGCAGGCACGAAGGCTCGATCTCCGTCGAAGCTCAGGGTGATACCAGCCGCGCCGTCCTTGACGACGAGCTTGCGCACACCGAGGCCAGTGTAACGCGCGATCGTCGCGTCGACCGAAGCGTCGCCGAAATGCGTTGCTTCATCCTCGAAGCTCGGCATCACCATGCAGGAAACCGTGGCACCATCCGATATGGCGCGACGCATCCTTTCGGCGTCGTCCCACAGACGTGGCCGAATGTTCGGGTCGAAGGCCACCAACTTGCCGTCTGCCTTGGCGCGGCTGAGTTCACCCAGAAGTGTTGCGAGCGCCCCCGGCGCCAGGATCGCCAGCGTGATGCCGGAGAAGAAGACCATCTCCGAGGCGTCGATGGCAGCGCGCAAAGCGGCAGCATCATCGGCAAGCAGCCGTGCCGCCGAAACCGAGCGCCAGTAGGAAAAGCTGCGCTCGCCTTCCCTCAAGTGGATCATGTAGAGGCCGGGCGTGCGCTCCGGCAAACGGCGGATGAAGCCGGTTCCGACCTTAGTGCCTTCAATGAAGGCCAGCATCTCGTCCGAAATCGTGTCGATGCCGACGGCGGAGAAATAGTCGACCGGCCAGGCCTCTGGAAGGAAACTCCTGAGATAATAGGCGGTGTTGAAGGTGTCGCCGGCAAAGCCCTTGCGCATCAGGCCGTCCCCCGCCTGGCGAAGTTCGACCATGCATTCGCCGATCAGGAGTGCGCGTCCGGCCATGAAGGGTATCCAGAATGTTGTATGTTGCGCCGCTTAGCGCCGCCCGACGGCGCGGGCAGCACCCGGCGCGTGCTCGTCGGCGACATGGCCGAGGCGGTTCGACAGGTCGGCTGCCGCATCGAGCAGCGTCTTGAGATAGCTGGCGTGGTTCTTGAGCCCATCCTCGCGCGGCGCCACGAGGCAGAGCGTTGCGATACAGATGTTGTCGGCCTGGTAGACCGGCACGGCGAAGCAGTGGGTGAAGTTCTCAACGGCGCTATTGAAGGTGTAGTAGCCCACCCGTGATGCCTCGCGCACCTCCGCGATGAATTGTGCCGGATCGAGCCACTGGCCATTGGGCAGCTGGAAATCCTCCTTCGGGATGAAGTCGAGGATTTCCTGGTCGCTCATATGGGCTACCAGCAGCCGTCCCGACGCCGTCCAGGCGATGGAGACGGGATCGCCGACATTCGACGAGATGCGGAACGGGCGCAGCCCTTCCTTCATCTGGGCGACGGTGTACTTGTTGCCCTCGAGCAAACACATCTGCGCCGTCTCGCGCGTCTCCTCGGCGATGTGCGTCAGCAGCTTGTCGCATTCGCGCATCAGGTCGAACTGCTCGGCATAGGCCATGCCCAAGAAATAGAGCTTGCGGCCGAGGAAGACGCGGCCGTCCTCACCCCGATATTCGAGCACGCCCTGACGCATCAGAAGATTGACCAGTTCATAGACGGACGAACGTGGTGCGCCGATGCCCGACGCGATTTCGTTTGGGCGCAGCGGCGTGCGCTTGAGGCGCAAGAAGTTCATGATCTCGAAGGCGCGGTCGAGACCGCGCGCCCGCCTGCTGGTCATGTCGTCGGATACGTCGTCCATGTGCCGCCTCTCCCGGCAGATCGCCGGCAAAACTTCATGCCATCACGGCGCCTTGTAGGCGACGCAGTCGATTTCGACTTTGCAATCGACCATCATACTCGACTGCACGCAAGCACGCGCCGGCGGATGGTCGCCGAAGTACTCGGCATAGACGCCGTTGAACGACCAGAAGTCACGGGGGTCGTCGAGCCAGACGCCGACACGCACGATGTGCTCCAGCCCATAGCCGGCTTCTTCCAGGATGGCGATGACGTTTTCCATCGTCTTGCGCGTCTCGGCGATGATGCCGCCACCGACGATCTCGCCATTCTCCATGGCGACCTGGCCGGAAACGTAGAGCCAGCCATTGGCCTCGACGGCGCGGGCGAAGGGCAGTGCCTGCTTGCCCGCCCCCGTCTGGCCGGTGCCATAGCGCTTGATCGTCATGTCTATTCTCCGAATGCTAGTTGAAGGTTGAGGTCTTGAGGAACTCGGCCAGTCGCTCGGTCTGTGGCTTCAGGAACATCTCGCGCGGATTGCCTTCCTCGCCGATGCGGCCCTGGTTCATGAAGATGACCCGTGACGACACCTCATAGGCGAAGCGCATTTCGTGGGTGACGAGCAGCATGCTCATGCCGTCGCGGGCGAGATCCTTGATGACCTGCAGCACCTCGTTGACCAGTTCGGGGTCGAGCGCCGAGGTGACCTCGTCGAACAACATCAGCTTGGGGTTCATGGCGATGGCACGCGCGATCGCGACGCGCTGCTGCTGGCCGCCGGAGAGCTGGCCGGGGAAACGGTCGCGGCGCTCGGCGAGGCCGACACGGTCGAGCCACTTCTCGGCAACGCTGCGCGCCTCCTCGCGAGACATCTTCTTGACCTTGACCAAGCCGAGCATGACGTTTTCGGCCGCGCTCATATGCGGGAACAGGTTGAACTGCTGGAAGGCCATGCCGGTCATCGCGCGCTGGCGGGCGATTTCCTTTTCCTTCTTGCGCCGACGCGTGCCGCCTGCGGTGTCATAGCCGATCTCTTCGCCGTCGATGCGGATCGAGCCGCCCTGGAATTCTTCCAGCATATTGATGCAGCGGAGCATCGTCGTCTTGCCCGAGCCGGACGAGCCGATGATCGAGATGACGTCACCCTGGGCCATGGTGCAGTCGACGCCCTTGAGCACTTCGACTTCGCCGTAGCGCTTGTGCAGGTCGCGGATTTCGAGAAGGTTGCCGGTCATTCTTGCGGCCTCACGAGGGGATCGAGGTTTTGCGTTCAACGTAGCGGCCGAAACGCTCGATGCCGTAGTTGACGACGAAATAGAGGAAGCCTGCGAAGAAATAGAATTCGAGGCTCATGAAGGTGCGCGAGATCAGCTCCTGCGTCCTGAGCAAAAGCTCGGCCACACCGATGATGGACAGCAGCGTCGAGGCCTTGACCATCTCGGCGGCGGTATTGACCCAGGCCGGCAGCACTTGGCGCAGCGCCTGCGGCCCGAGCACATAGGCGAAGGTCTGCGGGAAGGTCAGGCCGATCGCCTTGGCCGCCTCGGTCTGACCCCTGGGGATCGACTGCAGCGCGCCGCGCACGATCTCGCCGACATGCGACGAACAGAATACCGCAAGCGCCAGCACGCCGGCCTGGAACGGGCCGAGGTCGATGCCGATGGTGCCGAGCACATAGTAGCTCGCCAGAACCAGCACCAGCACCGGGGTGCCGCGGATGAAATCGGTGTAGCCGCGCACCAGCCAGCGCAGCGGCCTGTTGCCATAGGTGAGCGCAAGCCCGACGCCGATGCCCAAGATGGTGCCGACGAGGATCGCCAGGACCGAGATGGAGACGGTGACGCCGATGCCCTTGAGGATCGGGATGCGGGCCAGCCACAGCGTTTCGAAGAATGTCACGAGTTCCATGGCGTTCACCGGGGAATGGACATGCGCCGCTCAAGCCTGCGCAGCAGGGCTGCGAGCACCGAGCAGGTAGCGACATAGAGACAGCTGGCGACGATCCAGGTCTCGATGACACGGAAGGTCTCGACGTTGATCTTGCGCGCCTCGAAGGTCAGCTCCGGCACGGCTATCGCCGCTGCCAGCGAGGTGTCCTTGAACAGCGAGATCAGCGTGCTCGACAGCGATGGCAACACGTTGCGCAGCATCAGCGGCATGACGATCGAGCTGCGGATCTGCGACTGCGTCAAGCCGATGGCGAGGCCGGCCTCCTTCAGACCATTGGGCACGGCGAGCAGGCCGCCACGAAACACTTCGGCGAGATAGGCGCCGGAGTAGAGCGCCAGCGTCGCGACGAAGCTTTCGATCTTGCCGAGCCGGATGCCAAGCTGCGGCAGCGCGAAGAAGGTGAACAGCACCAGCACCAGGATCGGTGTGTTGCGGATGATGGTGACGTAGATGCGCGCAGGGTGGCGCAATGCCCCCTGATTCGACAACAGGCCGAAGGCGGTGATGAGCCCGAGCACGCAGCCGATGGCGATCGCCACGAAGGCGAGCGCCAGGCTCAGCCCGAGGCCCCAGAGCAACTGGTCGAAACTGCGCCAGACCGCCGAGAAATTGAGCGTGTAACCCATGGTGCCGTCAGGTTCCGGTCAGAAGTGTTGGCGCGGCCGCATGTGCCAGGGGGCCGCGCCACTATTGGCGAGCCTACTTGTACTCGACCGGGAAGCCGATCTGCGGCGGAGCGAGCTCCTTGCCGAACCACGTCTTGTAGGAATTGGCATAGAAGTCGAACTCGACGCCGGTCATCGCTTCATGCAGCGCGGTGTTGACGAAGTTCAGCCAGTCCTGGTCGCCGCGCTTGACGCCGCAGGCATAGGTCTGAGGATTCCAGCCGTAGCCGGCATCCTTGTAGCGGTCTGGGTTCTGCTTCATGTACCAGGCCAGCGAAGACTGGTCGGTGGCAACCGCATCGGCGCGGCCCGATTCCAGCGCCTGGTAGATCAGATCGACGGATTCATACTGGTCGACCTTGGCCTCCGGCAGCGCGGCATGCACCATCGCCTCGGCATAGACGTTCTGCAGCACCGAGATGGTGACGCCCGAGCCGGCGCCCTTGAGCGCGGCATAGTCGGCATATTTGCTGTCGCCCTTCAGCATCAGGCCGACGCCCTCGCGGTAGTAGGGAATGGTGAAGGCGATCTGCTGGGCGCGTTCGCCCGTCACCGTCATGAACTGGCAGGTCAGGTCGACCTTGTCGGTGGTGATGTTGGGGATGCGGGCATCCGACGACTGGTTGACGTATTCGATCTTGTCGGGATCCCCGAACAGCGCCTTGGCGACGATGCGACCCATGTCGACGTCGAAGCCCTGGAGCTTGTCGTCGGCACTCTTGAAGTGCCAGGGTGCGTTGGTGCTGCCGGTGCCCATGACCAAATGGCCACGCGCCAGAACCTCATCGAGCCTGCTCTGCTTTTCCTGTGCGCCGGCAGGCATTGCCGCCATCAGCGCGAGCGCGGCGACGGCCGCGGAAAGTGCGATCTTCATTTCGCCGTTCCTCCCAAAACAATTTTCCCAATTCAATGTCCGCTATTTTGGACATGTGTCCTCAATATCGGATTGACGTATAAAGCTCCGCGCGGCATTGTTTGTCAAGCGCGGCACAGGCAAGGTCCGCGGTGTCCGCATGATTGGAAGGCAAGGCCATGTTCGACAGGATCCAGACTCCCGCCGTGTTGGTGGATATCGATGTGGCAAAGCGGAACATCGAACGTTTCCAGGCCTATGCCGACAGACACGGCCTCAAGGTCCGCCCGCACATCAAGACGCACAAGCTGCCGGCCATCGCCGAAATGCAGCTCGACGCGGGCGCGGTCGGCATCACCTGCCAGAAGGTTTCGGAAGCAGAAGCAATGGTCGCCGGCAGCAAGCGGCTGGACGACGTGCTGATCACCTACAACATCCTTGGCGACGACAAGGTGCAAGCGCTCGCGGCGCTCGCCCGCACGATCAAGCTGGCGGTGGTTGCTGACAGTACCACCGTGATCGACGGGCTTTCGGCCGCCTTTGCGGCAGCCGGCGTGACACTCAATGTCTTCGTCGAATGCAACACCGGCGCCGACCGCTGCGGCGTCGGCACGCCTGAGGAGGCGGCCGTGCTGGCCGCCCGGATCGATGCGGTTCCAGGCCTGCATTTCGCTGGCCTGATGACCTATCCGCCCGTCGGCGGCGCTGCGGGCGTGCAGGCCTTCATGACCGAGGCCAAGGCACTGATCGAAGCCAGGGGCATTGCCGTTCCTGCTATCACTTCGGGCGGCACACCCGACATGATGAAGGCGCATCTGGCGCCGATCGCCACCGAATTCCGCCCCGGCACATATGTCTACAACGATCGTTCGCTCGTCGCCCGCGGCGTCACCAGTTGGGACGACTGCGCACTCACGGTGCTCGCAACCGTCGTCTCGGTGCCTGCCCCCAACCGCGCCATCATCGACGCCGGCTCGAAGACGCTGACATCCGACCTGCTCGGCCTCGTCGGCCACGGCCATGTGCTCGGCCGCCCCGACATCTCGATCGACCAGCTGTCGGAAGAGCACGGCCGCCTGCGTTGCGAGAGCGACATCAACCTCGCGGTCGGCCAGCGCATCCGGATCGTGCCCAACCACGCCTGCGTTGTCACCAACATGGTCGACGGCGTCTATGTCTACGGCAAGGACAAGGCGCCGGAGCTTTGGCCGGTGCCGGCGCGCGGCAAGATCGTGTGAGCCGCGCCATCCAATCGAGAAGGGTCTCGCCGACGCCGGTCAGGGAGGCCTTCTTGTTTCCGGTCGAATTGTTTAGCGGACGACCAGCACCGGCACCTTGCTATTGGTCAACACATCGACGGTCTGGCTACCGAGTATCAGTCGCCCCAATCCACGGCGGCCATGCGAGGCCATGACGATCAGGTCGCAGCCTCGTTCCTGGGCAAGCTGGTTGATCGCCTCTGCCGCCCACGTCTCCTCCACATGCACGGTATCGGCATTGACGCCAAGCCCGTCGGCCTGGGCTTTGGCGGCGGTCAGCACCTTGGCACCATATTCCTCGCCTGACTTCTGGTAGGAAACGATGTCCTCGGCGGTCGCCACCGGGCCGTACATGCCGGCGGAGGCGAAGATCGGCGCCGGCTCGGTCACGTTCATGACCGTTACCTTGGCGCCGATACCCTTGGCCAGGCTCAAGCCATGGTCGAGCCCCTTCTGAGCAAGCTCCGAGCCGTCGGTGGCAATGAGGACGTGGGTGTACATGGATTTCTCTCCTTGGCTCGCCGCACCCCCAGGAGTTTCGGCGCAATCTGTGACCACCAGCCTTTCCGACCGGCGCCCACGGGTCAAGGCGAAGGCCTTGAAATCGGCTGGCACAGCCGCACAAAACCCTTGACCGTTATATTCGGTCAAACATAACAATGCGCCGCTGGTCATATTGGCATGTATATATCCAAACCCATTGTTCAATCCGAGATCGACAGCATGAGACGCCGCAACCTCTTGATTTCATTCCTGGCAGCCGCCACCGCCCTGGTAGCCTCAGCCTCGCTCGCTTCCGCTGAGCAGCGCGTCTTTACCGACGCCGCGGGCCGCGAGGTGGCGCTGCCCGAGAAGATCACCCGCGTCATGGCCGCCGGCCCGCCCGCCTCGGTGTTGCTCTATTCGGTCGCGCCCGAGCGCATGGTCGGCTGGGTGCGCGAGTTCAAGGACGACGAGAATGCATTTATCGCAGCGCCTTACCGCGACCTGCCCGTCCATGGACGCCTCACCGGCAAGGGCGATACCGCCAATATGGAGGCCGTGCTGGCGATGAAACCCGACATCATCCTCGATGTCGGCACCGTCAACCCAACCTACGCTTCGCTCGCCGACAAGGTGCAGGAGCAGACCGGCATTCCATATGTGCTGATCGACGGCAGCTTCGCCAACACGCCGAAGTCGCTGCGCGAGATCGGCGAACTCCTGGGCGAAAAGGAGCAGGCCGAGAAGCTCGCCGCCTTCACCGAGGCTGCGATGCAGCGGCTCGACAAGGTCGTCGCCGAGGTGCCGGCCGACCAGCGTCCGCGCGTCTATTACGGCCGCGGCCCAGACGGGCTGGAGACGGGCCTCGCCGGGTCGATCAACATGGAGGTGCTGTCCGCCGTCGGCGCAACCAATGTCGCCGAAGCAGCCGGCAAAGGCTCGCTCGCCAATGTCTCGCTCGAACAGATCCTGTCCTGGAACCCCGACGTCATCCTGACGCTCAGCCCGAAGTTCCAGAAATCGGTGCTGTCGGATCCGTCATGGGCCGGCATCAAGGCGGTGAAGGACGGACGGGTGTTTCGCGCACCTGCCCTGCCCTTCGGCTGGTTCGACGCACCTCCCGGCGTCAACCGCGCCATCGGCGTATCCTGGCTCACCTCCGCACTCTACCCCGGCAAGGCCGAAGTCGACCTGAAGGTCGAAACCCGCGACTTCTACAAGCTGTTCTATCATGTCGATCTCACCGACGAGCAACTCGGCAAGCTGCTTGCCGACACCGGCCCGAAGACATGAGCTTCGAGCGGAAGCCGAGCACTTGCAGCAGCAGCTAAAAACCCAGCGCGCCGGGCCGGTCGTCATCGGCGCGCTGGCCGCGCTGCTCTTTGCCATCATCCTGGTGGCGATCCTGACCGGCAAATATCCGGTGATGACAGGCGACATCTTCGCCGTGGTCATGGCCAAGCTGTCAGGCGGCGAAAGCGGCGTTGCGCCGACGATCGAGACCGTAATCTGGAACGTCCGCCTGCCGCGCGTCGGCGCCGGCCTCCTCGTTGGCGCCTCGCTCGCGGCGGCGGGTGCGGTCTATCAGGGCCTGTTCCGCAACCCGCTGGTTTCCCCTGACATCCTCGGCGTTTCCGCCGGCGCCAGCTGCGGAGCTGTGGTCGGCATTTTCCTGTCGTTGTCGGTGCTCACCATCCAGGGCCTCGCCTTCGCTGGTGGGCTTGCAGCGGTTGCGCTCGTCTATGCCATCGGTTCTATCGTGCGGGAGCGTGACCCGATCCTCGTTTTGGTGCTGGCGGGCGTCGCCATCGGCGCACTGCTTGGCGCCTGCGTGTCGCTGCTCAAGGTGCTGGCCGATCCCTACAACCAGTTGCCGGCCATCACCTTCTGGCTGCTCGGCAGCCTTGCCAGCGTCAACGGTGCCGACCTCGCCTCCATCCTGCCTGCGATTATCATCGCACTGGTACCGATGGTGTTGCTGCGCTGGCGCATGAACCTGATGACGCTCGACGACGAAGAGGCGCGTTCGCTCGGCGTCGAAACCCGCTGGATCCGCATCGTCATCGTCGCCGCCGCAACGTTGATGACCGCCGCCGCCGTTTCAATCTCGGGCATCATCGGCTGGATCGGCCTTCTGGTTCCGCATGTCGCACGCATGTTCGTCGGGCCCGACTTCTCGCGCCTGCTACCTGCCTCGATGCTCATAGGTGCCGCCTACATGGTCGGCGTCGACACGCTCGCGCGCAACATCGCTGCGATCGAGGTCCCGCTCGGCATCCTCACCGCGGCGATAGGCGCGCCCTTCTTCCTCTATCTGCTTTTGACGACCCGGCGAGGCTGGCGATGATGCTTCAGGCAACCGATCTGGCATTCGGCTATGGCCGCGTCACAGTCGGCCAGGACGTCACGCTGTCTGTCGACCGTGGCGAGGTGCTGTGCCTGCTCGGACCCAATGGCTGCGGCAAGACCACATTGTTCAAGACCCTGCTTGGACTGTTGCCGCGCCAGGGCGGCAGCCTCGACCTGAACGGCAAGGACATCTCGACCTTCTCGCGCGCGCAGTTCGCACGCCACATCGCCTATGTGCCGCAGGCGACCGGCGCCTACTTCCCGTTCTCGGTGTTCGACGTCGTCCTGATGGGCCGCGCCAGCCGCATCGACACCTTCGCCTCGCCGACCATGGCCGACCGGGCGATCACCCAGGAAGCACTGGCAGCCCTCGGTATCGGCCACCTCGCCGTCCGCCCCTTCACCGACATCTCAGGCGGCGAAAAGCAGATGACGTTGATCGCCCGTGCGCTCGCCCATGAGCCCGAACTGATCGTGATGGACGAGCCGACGGCCAGCCTCGACTTCGGCAACCAGGCCCGTGTATTGCGCCGTATCTCCACATTGGCTGCTGCCGGCATGGCGGTGGTCATTTCCACCCACGATCCCAGCCATGCCTTTGCCTGCGCCAGCCGCGTCGCGCTGATGCAGGCGGGGACACTGGCCGCCATCGGCAAGCCTGCAGATGTGCTGACACCGCAATCGCTGCAAGCTCTCTATGGCGTCGGCGTTGCAGTGGCCTATCTCGAACAAGCCGGACGCCATGTCTGCACGCCAACCCTCAACGAAAGGAGCACGTCATGAAACTCAGTGCCCGCAACCAGATCAAAGGCAAGATCGTCGAAGTGACCAAGGGCGCGACAACATCGCATGTCCGCATCGACATCGGTGGCGCCGTCGTCACAGCCTCGATCACCAACGAGGCTGTCGACGAACTCAGGCTCGCTGTCGGCAAGGAAGCCTACGCAGTCATCAAGGCCTCCGACGTCATGGTCGCAGTCGACTGAGCGTGGTCCGCGAAAGCGAAATCCGCGACGGCGAAAGCGCCGTCGCACTCCCCTCAGGGTACGATGCCGAGATCTATTTCATCGGCCGCATCCGCACGCCCTGGGACTCGCGCCTGTTGACCCCGCGCCAAGGCCGCGCCGACGGTCCGGTCTGCCATATCGAGATCTTCGAGCCATGGGCAGACGCACTCGAGGGCGTATTACAATTCGCAAGGCTGGAAGTGCTCTACTGGCTGCATCTGTCCCGCCGCGACCTGGTGCGCCAGAGCCCGTCCAATGACGGTGCCGCGCGCGGCACCTTCTCGCTGCGCTCGCCCGTCCGCCCCAATCCGATCGGCACCCAGATCGTCGAGCTGGTCGCCTTGGACGGCAACGTCCTTGCCGTGCGCGGCATGGATTGCCTCGACGGCACACCGCTGATCGACATCAAGCCCGACCGGACGCTGTTCAACCCGATCGCCCCGTCGCAGCCGGGCGACTTCCAGACCGGCTAAACCACACAGATCTCGGTCGCCAGCCCGTCTGCGCTACGCTTGGCCTCGGCGCCAACGGAGTAGGTGGCGCATGCGAGCGTATCGGCCATCTTGGCGCCGCCGAGATCGAACTCCATCGGCCGTGCGCCATCGGGAAAGACCTGGCGTTCGAGGATCCATGTCAGCTGTTTCAGGACGATCTCAGGATCCATGCCGGGCGAACGCCGGGTTACCGCATCGACGCCGAGCTGCGGATTGGCCAGGCAATCGTGCCAGGCCTGGCGCGTGATCGCCTGCAGCTTGCCGGTGAGACCGGGATCCTTCTCCAGCACCGAGTTCAGCGCCACCAGCGCGCCCGAATAGATGTCGAGCCCGTTGTCGGCGAAATAGAGGAAGTCGAGGCCGCTGGCGTCATAGCCGCGCATTTCCATGGCAAACTTCAGCGTCGCATCGAAGCAGGTCGCCGCCAGCACCGAGCGGGACGCCACCAGCCGGTCGCGCTCTTCCGGCTGGACACCGAGATAGGTGTAGCTGTCGGGCGCAAAGCCGTTGCGCTTGAGCAGCAGCGGTAGAAGGCGTGCCGAGGTGTCGCCGTTCGGTCCGCACAAGGTACTACCGGGAATATCGGCCAAGGTCAGGGGCTTGCCGTCGGAGATGTAGCCTAGGCAGCAGGGCGTGTGCTCGTAGATCGGCACGAGACAGGAGATCTCGGTTTCGCCTGTATGCAGCGCACGTTCGAACACAGAGGATACATCGCCGTATCCGATGTCGGCCTCACCGCCCACAAGTGCACGCGTTACCAGCGACGAGCTGAAGCCCTCAACGAAGCTGCAGGAGAGGCCGTGATCGCCGAAATAGCCGGCGTCGACGGCGTGCAGAAACGGCGAATTCTGCCCTTGATACAGGTAGTTGAGCTTGAAGCGCAGCTCCATTTCACAAAACCTCGAACTTTCGGAACGGCCGTTCTTGAGAAACAGATTCTCCAAAAACTATTGTATCCAAATTGTCCACCGTCCTTGGTGGCTTTAGCAATTTGCGATATAACGCAAACATTCTGTTTTCAAGCAGCCCATTAAAGGAGTGATCATGGGAATTGCGCGGACAGCCCTGCTGGCCCTCATTGCGATTTTCGGCGTGAGCGCAGCAAGTGCACAGGACTACAAGGCCGCCCTGGTTGCACCGGATACCATCACCGTTGGCACCTCGGGCTCGGCTCCACCCTTCAGCATGACCAATGCCGCGGGCGAACTTGAAGGCTTCGACATCGACGTCGTCAATCTCGTCGCCAAGCAGTTCGGCCTTACAGCCAAATTCGAGAAGCTCGACTTTGCCGGGCTTTTGCCCGGCCTCACTGCGGGTCGCTTCGACCTGATCGCCTCTGGCGTGACGCGTACGCCGGAGCGACTGGCTTCGAAGGACTTTTTCCTGCTGTCACCCTACATCGTCAATGGTGCCGCCATCACCCGCCGTGAGGCCGATACAGGCATCGCCAGCTGGAAGGATGTCTGCGGCAAGACCATGGGTGCGGTGCGCGGCGGCGCCTTCCAGAAGGTGGCCAAGGAAAAGCTCCCGGCCGATTGCATCACCAAGAGCCGTGAATATCCCGGCGCGACCGAACTGTTCCTCGACCTCGAGAACCGCCGCATCGATTTTGCCGCCCACGACTTCCTCGGCCCGAAATACCTCGCCAAGTCGGGCAAGCTGACCGGCGCTGTCACACTCGACGACCTGCTGTCGACCATCACCCAGAGCGTCGCAGTCAGCAACAAGAACAAGCCGCTGGCCGACGCCATCGACGCCCAGTTCGAGACCTGGCGCAAGGACGGCACCCTGCAGGGCCTGGCCGACAAGTGGTTCGGCGCCTCCATCGACTGGTCGAAGGCCGAGTAGCAGGGGCCCGCGAGGGACGGTGCGACATGGACATAGCGCTTGCGTGGCTGCCGCGGCTGTTGGTTGCGGCGGCCCTCACCATTGGGCTGTCGGCAGTGGTGTTCACCCTGTCGGCAATCTTCGGCCTGTTGTTGTCCCTCGTCCACTACGGCCGCGAAAAATCCTGGCTCCGGAACGGTATCGAGGCATTCAGCGCCTTCTTCCGCTCGGTGCCGGAACTCGTGGTGCTGTTCCTGTTCTTCTTCGGCGGGCCGCAGATAGGCATCGACTTCGGCCCGATCGGCTCGACCATCATCGCCTTTACCCTCGTCGGCATCGCCTTCGACTACCAGGTGTTCAAAGGCGCGCTGAAGGCGGTTCCCTTCGGCCAATATGAGGCGGGGCTCGCGCTCGGCCTGCCCAAGCGGATCGTGTTCCTGCGCGTGCTGGTCCCGCAGGTCCTGCCTTTGGCACGCAAGGGCTGGATCACCTACGCCATCGGCACGGTCAAGCGGATGTCCATCGCCTCCGCCGTGTCGGTCAGCGAGATCCTCTACGTCACCAAACAGGGCATCGCCGCCACCAACGCGCCCTTCACCTTCCTGACGCTCGCCGTCGGCCTCTACATCCTCATCGTCACGCCGCTGCTCGTCTTCAACGAGGGCAAGCCGAGACAGGCGGTGGCGCGATGAAAATCCTGCTCGATCCGACCTACCAGCAGATGCTGTTCGACGGGCTGGTGATGACGCTGTTCATCTCGGCGGTCGTCATCATCGTGTCAAACCTTTTGGCGCTGCCGCTGGCCATCTACATGCAGCGGCCCAAGGGTGCGTTTCGCCGCGTCATCGTCGGCTACAGCTTCTTTGCCCGCGCAGCGCCGGTCCTGGCGCTGCTGTTTGCGCTCTATTACGGCCTCCCCCGGCTCGGCATCTATCTCGAACCCGTGCCGTCGGCGCTGATCGGCCTCATCTTCGCCTCGACCGCCTACAATCTCGAATTCCTGCGTTCCGGCTTCGAGAGTATCCCCTCTGGCCAGATCGACGCCGCCAAAGCGCTTGGCCTCAGGCCGTTCGCGACCTACTGGAAGGTGATGATCCCGCAGGCCTACAGGCTGGCCGCACCGTCGCTGTTTTCCAACGCCATCCAGATGGTCAAGGGCAGTTCGCTCGCCAGCCTCGTCGCCATCGATGAGCTGACGGCGGCCTCGACCGTCATCATCTCCGAGACCTACAAGGCCATTGAGGTGCTGCTGTTGGTGTCGGTATTCTACCTCGTCATCGCAGCCGTGATTATCGCCCTGCAGTATTTCTACGAAACCAGGCAGAGCGCGCGGCGGCGCTGATCAGAGTATCCTCTTGCCAAAGGCGGACATGACGAAGTTGACCGCTTCGGCGACGACACGCGGCTCCGTTTCAGCGCCCAATCCCGAGACGTCCATCGACAGCATGCCACCGGAAAGTGCAATCGCCTCCATCGCCTGATGCGTCTCGCGCACCGTCATGCCGCCGGAGCCGATTACCCAGCCAGGAATTTCGGTGGCCGATGGCGAATAGCTGACATGAAAACCGACAGTGCCGGACGAGGCGATGCGGATCGCCTCGCGCATCACCTCGCGCATGCCCGAGCCGTCGACCTCCGCCATGGTGAAGGCGGTGACGCGCGAATCCTTGAGGATGCGCACTTCTGCCGGATCGGCCTCGCGCAGGCCGACAAGCACGACATTTTCGGGCGAGAGCTGCGGCTGCAGCGCACCAGGCTTGTGGTCGAGGCCGAGCACCCGCGCCAGCACCGATCGTTCGGGCGCTTCGTCGCCCCCCTCACTCTCCGGCATCAGCGCGGCAATGGAATCGATCCAGATCAGCCCCAGGGAATGCGTTGCCTCGGCAGCGTCCGAAAGTGCTCTCAACGCCGTATGCCTGTCTGCGCCGGCATGCAGCCTGACGAGGCCGGCCGGCGGATGCTCGGCATCGGCGATCTCAATGACGTCGAACTGCATCTGCTCGAGCCGCGTGCCGGCCGACTGCCTCGCCAGCAGCGACCCGGCAGCACCGTCGGCAACGATCGAGACCATGCGCCGGCCGGTGAAATCGGCAATGTCATGCATCGGCGCCTTCTCGACATATTCCGAGGTCATCGCCGTCAGCAACGCGCCATAGTTCATGTGGAAGCTGACACGGTCGCCCACGACGAGTGGCGGTTCGGCCTCGGTGATGTCGAGCACGAGATGGTCGCTCGACGCACCCAGCACCCGCACGCCCGGATTGATCGGCACCAGCCCCTCGATCATCGTGTCTTCGCGGCCGATATTGGCGATGCCGCGCAGCCGGTCGCCCTCGTCGACGAATACCGGCTGGTTGCCGAAGGCGTCGTAGCCGGATTCACCGATCGGCAGCGACGGCTTGACCTTGACCTCGATCAGGTCGCCGGTGAGCCGGAAGGCGTTGAACTCCAGCTCCCGCCACGGCTCCTCCCGGAAGGTTTCGTAACCGCCCTGCAGGATCGCCTCGCCGATGCGCAGATTGTTGATGCCGGCAGGCAGCTTGTTGTCCAGAAGCAGCGGCAGCGACGACGAATTGCCGCCCGACACCCAGTCGAGGCTGATGCCGGCAAGCCGCTCGACCTTGTAGGCATAGGCGACGAGCTGATTGAGGTTCTCTTCCGTCGGCATGATGGCGCCGAAGCAGGTCAGGTTGGTGCCCAGGCCCGCGATGCGCACGCCGGGCAATTCGAGCACACGCTCGACAGTCGGCAGAAGGTCGTTCGGCCAGATGCCCTCGCGCAGGTCGCCGAGGTCGACCATCAGCATGATGTCATGGACGCGGCCGATGCGCTGGGCGATGCGCGAGATCTCCCGGATGATCTCCAGCTCCGACTGCAGGCTGATGTCGACGGTACGCACCACCTCCTCGACGCGCGAGATCGGCGGGCTGCGCAACAGCATGACCGGGCAGCCGATGCCGCTTTCACGCAGCCGGCGAATGTTTTCGAAACGCGACTCGGCGAGCCCCGAAACACCACCGCGCAGCATGGCGCGCGCCACTTGCGGCATGCCGCAGCTGCCCTTGGTGACACCGAATACCTTGATGCCGGAAAGAGAGGCGCGTTCGACGACTGCCCGCGCATTGCGCTCGATGCGGCCGAGATCGATGGCGACTTGTGGTCCAGACACGACTTAGCCCCCGTAGACCAGCCCCTGTGGATCGATGTCAGGCTTGCGGCCGGCCACCAGGTCGGCAAGGAACTTGCCGGAGCCGCAGGCCATGGTCCAGCCGACATGGCCGTGGCCGGTATCGAGATAAAGCCCCTTGTAGCGGGCCGGGCCGATGACCGGCACCGAACCCGGCATCATTGGTCTCAGGCCGGCCCAGACTTCAGCCTTGCGTGGATTGAAGGCGCCTGGGAAAAGCTCCTGGCCTGCCTTGAACAGGCGGGCGAAATCGCTCGGCTTGTAGCTGCGGTCGAAGCCCGCGAACTCCGCTGTCGCGGCGAGGCGCAGTCGGTTGCCAAGCCTTGAATAGGCGATCAGGTTGTCCTCGTCGGCGCCACCCATCGTCGGCCCCTTTTCGGGAGCCTCGAGCGGCACGGTCGCAGTGTAGCCCTTGACCGGATAGACCGGCAGATCGATGCCGTGGCGGCGACCAAGCAATCCACTCTCTGGCCCCATGGCGATGACCACTGCATCCGCGGCCAACACGCCGGCTTGCGTCTTCACCCCGCAGACGCGATCGCCCTCGACAACCAACCCCTCGACAGTGGTATCGAACTTGAACGTCACACCCAGCCGCTCCCTGGCATTGGCGGCGAGTTTCTCGACGAACATGCGGGAATCGCCGGTCTGGTCCAAAGGCGAATAGACGCCGCCTGATATGCCATCCTTGGCAGCCGCCAGGCCAGGCTCTAGCTCGACCATGCGATTGCGGTCGACGATCTCGATCGGCAGGCCGTGTTTTGCGAGGAAGCGATAGTTCTCGCTGCCCTCGTCGAGGCTCTTCTGCGAGCGGAAGAAATAGAGGATGCCCTTGCGCCGATCGTCATAGCCGATGCCGGCTTCGTCGGAGATCTCGTTGATGCACTGGCGCGAATAGAGCGCCAACCTGAGCTTGACCTCGCTGTTGGCGCGCAGCCGCGCCGTCGTGCACTGGCGCAGGAAGCGCAGGCTCCAGGCATAGAAATAGGGGTCGAGCCTGAGCCTGACCTTGATGCCCAGATCGGAGGTGTAAAGCGAGCGAATGAAGGTCTTCAGCGCCGCCGGCGAGGCCCAGGCGGTGGCGTCGCCCGGCGAGACCAGGCCGGCATTGGAATAGCTCGTTCCGCGTGCCGCCGCCGGGTGGCGTTCGACGACGGTGACCTCATGGCCGTCGCGCGCCAGGTAATAGGCTGCCGCCGTTCCGACCACACCCGCGCCGAGAACCAATATCTTCATGCTGCCACCCCTTGAAGCGTCGCGCAGTGCCCCTGGCACGCGGAAAGGACGCTCCAACTCTTTCTTGCGCATCGGCGATGCCAAAGATCAGCCTATGCACCAGGCTCTGGCGGGAACCCTTCACCGTGCGGGGTCAGGCCCCTTTGCCACCCATAACGCCTGGCGTTGCAATTATCGAGACGGGGTGGCGGATATCCACCACCTGCAGCTTATATAACGGAAGAGTTCTTGCGGCTGAGCAGCTTTTCCCAGTTGAGCGCGTCACCGACGATCCCGTCGAGATCGTCGTGCCTGGGCGCCCAGCCGAGCTCGCCGCGCGCCAGATCCGAATTGGCAACGACGGAGGCCGCGTCGCCCGGCCGACGGGCGGTCATCTCGACGTCGAAGTCAGCGCCATGGACCCGACGCACGCTGTCGATCACTTCGAGCACCGAATAGCCGTGGCCATAGCCGCAATTGGCGACGAGGTTGCCGCCACCGGCGCGCAGGCGCGCGAGCGCCAGGCGGTGCGCGGCGACGAGGTCGGAAACATGGATGTAGTCGCGCACGCAGGTGCCGTCAGGCGTCGCATAGTCTTCGCCGAAGACCTGCATCGAGCCGCGCTTGCCAAGCGCGGTCTCGCAGGCGACCTTGATCAGATGTGTCGCACCCTTGGTCGATTGGCCGGTACGGCCCTTGGGATCGGCGCCGGCGACGTTGAAATAACGCAGTGCCGTATAGGTCAGTGGGTGGGCTGCCGACGCATCGCGCAGCATCCATTCGCTCATCAGCTTGGACAGGCCATAAGGCGATTCCGGCGCGAGCCGTGCGTCCTCGACCACCGGCTCCATGCCGGCGGCGCCATAGACGGCAGCGGTCGAGGAGAAGATGAAGTGCTTCACCCTTTCGCGCACCGCCGTCTCGATCAGGCTCCGCGTCTTGCAGGTGTTGTTCTCGTAATAGCCGAGCGGATCGGAAACCGATTCCGGCACGACGATGGAGCCTGCAAAATGGATGATGGCGTCGACGCCATGTTCGCGGATCAGCTGGCCGACGAGGTCCTTGTCTGCGACGTCGCCCCTGACCAGTGTCGCCTCGGGCGCCACCGCCCAATCGAAGCCGGTGGACAGCCGATCAAGCACGACGACCTTATCGCCGGCATCGAGCAGTTCCCAGACCATGTGGCTGCCGATGTAGCCGGCACCGCCCGTCACCAATACTGCCATGACAACAAACTCCGCATCGCATTCCGTCGCGCCCTGTGTAGCCCGACAATACCGGCGAATGCGAGATAGGACTTTCGCAACCAGATCACGTTGACCATTCGGTCGCAGTGGAATTTGATCCACGTCAAGGGATTTTGGGGCGTTCCGTAGTCGTTTGGGACGTCGAGGGCGTGGCATTTTGACCAGAAACGGTCGATGGACGCCGAACCGACCGTTGATTATGCTCACGGTTGAAAAATTGGGACGTCCATATGAACTACCAGCGGTTTTTCGAAGAAGCGATCGACCAGGTTCACGCCGAGCGCCGTTATCGCGTGTTCGCCGATCTCGAGCGCATCGTCGGCAAGTTTCCACGTGCCATCTGGCGCGCCAACGGCAAGGCCGAAGAAATCACCGTCTGGTGCTCGAACGACTATCTCGGCATGGGCCAGCACCCCGACGTGGTGTCGGCCATGCAGCAGGCAGCAGGCAACATGGGCACCGGTGCCGGCGGCACCCGCAACATCTCCGGCAACAACCATCCGCTGGTCGAGCTCGAGCATGAGCTCGCCGACCTGCATGGCAAGGAGGCTGGCCTCGTTTTCACCTCCGGCTTCGTCTCCAATGAAGCCGCGATCTCGACAATCGCCCGGCTGCTGCCGAACTGCCTGATCCTCTCCGACGAACTCAACCACGCCTCGATGATCGAGGGCGTGCGTCGCTCCGGCGCCGAGAAGAAGGTGTTCCGTCACAACGACGTCGCCCATCTCGAAAGCCTGCTTCAGGCCGCCGGCCGCGAGCGCGCCAAGCTGATCGTGTTCGAGAGCGTCTACTCGATGGACGGCGACATCGCCCCGATCTCCGAGATCGCCGACCTCGCCGAGAAATACAATGCCATGACCTATATCGACGAGGTCCACGCGGTTGGCATGTATGGCGGCCGTGGCGGCGGCATTACCGAGCGCGAGGGCCTCGCCGACCGCATCGACATCATCGAGGGCACGCTGGCAAAGGCTTTCGGCACGCTCGGCGGCTACATCACCGGCACGCGCAGCGTCATCGACGCCGTACGCTCCTATGCTCCAGGCTTCATCTTCACCACCGCCTTGCCGCCATCGATAGCGGCGGCGGCAACAGCGTCGATCCGGCACCTCAAGAACTCGCAGGCCGAGCGCGATGCCCAGCAACGCCAGGCGACGCACACCAAACAGGTGCTGGCGGACGCCGGCCTGCCTGTCATGGAGTCGGCAACGCATATCGTACCGATCCTGGTCGGCGACCCCGAACTGTGCAAGATGGCCAGCGACCGCCTGCTCGGCGTCCACGGCATCTACATCCAGCCGATCAACTACCCTACGGTGCCGCGCGGCACCGAGCGCCTGCGCGTGACGCCGACGCCGTTCCACAGCGATGCATTGATCGCCGAACTCAGGGAAGCGCTGGTCGAGACCTGGAATGCGCTGGGCATCCCCTATCGCACCGAGGGCCACACCGAAGTTCCCAAGAGCGAACGCATCGTCTCGCTGCTGGTGCCGCAATCGGGCGGCTGATCTCAGCCCATCTCATTCGAAAGGCCCGGAACCGGTCAGGTCCCGGGCCTTTCAGCATGGAACCTTGGATTCGTTCGCCGGGCTATTGCTCCCTGATCCACCTGGCCAGCCTGTGCGACGCCTCTTCGACCTGGTCGAGGCGGCGGTGGAAGCACAGGCGCAGGAACCCCTCGCCGCCGGCGCAGAACGCGGTGCCAGGCGCAACACCGACGGCAACCTTGTCGACGATGTCGAAGGCGGCAGCCTCCGCATCCTTCATGCCATCGACGGCAAAGAACAGATAGAAGGCGCCCGGCGGCACACTGAAACGCACCTTGCCGGTCTCGCCCAGGATCCTGCAGACGATGTCGCGCGCCTTGTGCGCGCGCTCCACCTGCTCGGCAATAAAGGCATCGCCCTGGTCGAGGGCAGCAATGCCGCCGCGCTGCATGAACTGCGCGACGCCCGAGCTCGAATATTGCACCAGATTCTCGAAGGTGCGGCTAAGCGACGGATGCGTCTTCAGCCAGCCGACGCGCCAGCCGGTCATCGCCCAGTTCTTGGAGAAGGTGTTGACGAACAGGATTCTGTCTTCAGCATCCATGATGTCCATGAAGGACGCCGAGCGGCGGCCTTGATAGTGGAACAGCGCATAGATCTCATCAGCGATGATCCAGAGGTTCTTCTGGCGCGCAAGGTCGAGGATCGCCTGCAGCGTATCGCGGTCGGCGGTCCAGCCGGTCGGGTTAGACGGCGAGTTGACGAAGATCGCCCTGGTGCGCGGCGTAATGGCGGCAGTGATCTTCTCGACGTCTGAGCTCCAGCCATTGTCGGTCATGTCGAGCAGTACCGGCACCGGCTTGACGCCGGCAACGCCGGCCGCGCCGGCGAAGTTCGGCCAGGCTGGCGCCAGATAAATGGCCTCGTCGCCGGCGCCCGCCGTCATCTGCAGCGCCATGGTGATCGCCTGCATGCCACCGACGGTGACGATGAACTCGTTGGCGCCGAAGCTCTTGCCGAAATGGCGCTGGTAATAGCGTGCGATCGCCTGGCGCAGTTCCGGAATGCCGGCCTGCCAGGTGTAGAAGGTCTCGCCATTGGCAAGCCCGCGCGCCGCTGCATCGCTGATGAAGGCCGGCGTCGGCATGTCGCTTTCGCCCGACCACATCGGGATGAGCCCGGCGCGATCACGGCCATAATTGGCCACCGCCTCGATGCCGCTCATCGGCGCGCTACGGGCCTCAATGCGAACGGCGTCGAGAAGGCTCATGGTCACCCCAGGCTTGAATTGCTGCTCGGGGCTAGTCCTATCGTGCCGGCGCGAACGAAAAAACCCCCGATGGTCCAGCCAGCCGGGGGTTTTCGCGATGCCAGCTTCTGCAGGCTATTTCTTGGCGAGCAGGTCGCGGATTTCGGTCAGCAGCACGACATCGGCGGGTGGAGGACCAGCCGGCTCGGCTGCCTTCTGCTTCTCCAGGCGCTTGCGCATCGTATTCACGCCCTTGACCATCAGGAAGATGATCCAGGCGAGGATCAGGAAGTTGATGACCACGGTGAAGAAGTTGCCATAGGCGAACACTGCACCCTGCTTCTTGGCTTCCTCAAGCGAAACGGCCGTCACCGAAGACGACAGCGGCAGGAAGTAGTTGGAGAAATCGAAACCGCCGAACACCGCGCCGACGATCGGCATGATGATATCCCCGACCAGCGAGGAGACGATAAGGCCAAAAGCACCACCGATGATCACACCGACGGCGAGGTCCATCACGTTGCCCTTGGCAATGAACTCCTGGAATTCCTTGAGCATAGTGCCCTCCATATACGATCTGCAGAAAGGCGAATCGTTCCCCACCGACCGTCGCCGAACGCGCTTACCATAGCAAAAACCGGCGGTTGCAAAACCCCGCCCATGCAAGCGCAGGCGCCGCTGGCATAGGAGACAAGGATAATGGACTTGCCGGCTCAGCTGTGATTGCCTCACTGCAACGGAAACAGACATTTCCGAGGGAGTGAGAACCAAGAGTGCAGGGCCTGGCCGTCGTCCTCATCGCCGTCGCCTATGTGACGCTGTTGTTCGCCATAGCGAGCATCGGCGACCGCCGGGCCGCGAACGTGGGACCGGGCCGGCCGCGGCCGTTCATCTACGCGCTCAGTCTCGCCATCTACTGCACGTCATGGACCTTCTTCGGCTCGGTGGGACTGGCGTCCGAACGCGGTCTCGAATTCCTCGCCATCTATATCGGCCCGGTGCTGGTCTTCATGTTCGGTTTTCCCCTGCTCAGCCGCATCATCAAGCTGGCCAAAGCCGAGAAGATCACCTCGATCGCCGACTTCCTCGGCGCCCGCTACGGCAAGAGCTTCGCCGTCGCCTCCATCGCCACCCTGATCGCCACCGTCGGCGCCATCCCCTACATCGCACTGCAGCTCAAGGCGATCTCAGGTTCGGTCAGTCTGATGGTCGAGCACTACACCGGCTCGCCGCCGTCCTTCGATCCTTTCGTCAGCGACATCTCGTTGATCGTGGCGCTGTTGTTGGCGCTGTTTGCGACGCTGTTCGGCACCCGCCATGCCGACGCCACCGAGCACCAGAACGGGCTTGTGCTGGCGGTCGCAGTCGAGTCGATCGTCAAGCTGATCGCCTTCCTCGCCGTCGGCCTATTCGTCACCTTCGCACTGTTCGACGGTCCCGGCGACATGCTGCGCAGTTTCTCCGTAACCGAACAGGTCGGCGATGCCATGGGCTACGGCACCTCGCTCGGCACATGGCTGGTGGTCACCATCATCAGCGGCTTCGCCATCATCATGCTGCCGCGCCAGTTCTACGTCATGATCGTCGAGAACCGCAGCGAGAGCGAACTGCGCACCGCGACCTGGGTCTTCCCCGCCTATCTGGTGGCGATCAACCTGTTCGTGCTGCCGATCGCCTTCGCCGGGCTGTCTACAGTGGGCACCGCCACCACCAGCGACCTTTACGTCCTGTCGCTGCCGCTGCTCAAGGGCCAGGACCTGCTCGCCATGATCGCCTTCATCGGTGGCCTCTCGGCGGCGACCGCCATGGTCATCGTCGCCAGCGTGGCGCTGTCGATCATGATCTCCAACGACCTGGTCATCCCGATCTTCGTGCGCCGCCTGATTACCTTCAAGTCGGCCGACACGGAGGATTGGTCGACGATCATCCTCAACATCCGCCGCGCCTCGATCTTCATCATCCTGTTCGTCGCCTTCCTCTATTACCGCGAGAGCACCACCAACACCCGGCTCGCCTCGATCGGCCTGATGTCATTCGCCGCAATCGCGCAGTTCGCCCCCTCGTTCATCGGCGGGTTGATCTGGCGCCGGGCCAACGCACGCGGTGCCGCCCTCGGCATGGCTGCCGGCATCGTGGTCTGGTGCTACACGTTGATGCTGCCGACACTCGCGGCACCCGACACCACCGTCATCACCGACGGGCTGTTCGGCATCGAGGCACTTCGGCCACAGGCGCTGTTCGGCACCTCGGCCGAGCCGCTCAATCACGGCGTGCTGTGGAGCTTGGCCATCAACACGCTGTTCTTCGTATTCGGCTCGCTGTCGCGCGCCTCGGTGCCGCTCGAACGGATCCAGGCGTCGATCTTCGTGCCGCGCGACGCGAGCCCGATGCCGTCGCTGCGCCGCTTCCGCACCACCATCACCGTCAACGATCTCAAGGACACCATCGCCAGATATCTCGGCGTCGAGCGCACCGAGCGTTCTTTCCAGACGTTCCAGAACGAGAGCGGCAGCAAGCTCAACGGCAACGACCCCGCCGGCATGGACGTCATCCGCTTTTCCGAGCAGCTCATGGCAAGTGCTGTCGGCTCGTCCTCGGCACGGCTGATCCTGTCCCTGCTGTTCAAGCGCGGCGACAAGTCCTCGAAAGACACGTTCCGCCTGCTCGACGACGCCACCGAAGCGCTGCAGCACAACCGCGACCTTTTGCAGATCGCGCTCGACCAGATGGAACAGGGCATCACCGTCTTCGACCAGGATTTCCGCCTGATCTGCTGGAACCGCCAGTACCGCTCGCTGTTCGACCTGCCCGACGAGATGGGCCAGGTCGGTGTCTCGATCGACCGCGTGCTCGCCTATCTCGTCGCGCGCGGCGACATTGCTCCCAACTCGCGGCTGCGAACGCTCGACCGGCTGAGCAGCTTCGGCGGCCCCTGGCAGGTCGAGCTCAAGACCAGCGGCAGGATCATCGAGATGAGCTCCAACCCAATGCCCGACGGCGGTATCGTTGCGACCTACACCGATATCTCCGCGCGTGTTGCCGCCGACCTCGCCCTCAAGCGCGCCAACGAGTCGCTGGAACAGCGGGTGAAGAGCCGCACCGCCGAACTTACCCGTGTCAACGAGGAACTCGCCCAGGCGCAGATGCTTGCCGAAGAGGCCAATCTCGGCAAGACGCGCTTCCTCGCGGCTGCCGGCCACGACATCCTGCAGCCGCTCAACGCTGCACGCCTCTACTGCTCGTCGCTGATCGAGAAGGCAGGCAAGGGCAATGCCGGCATCGCTGCGCGCAACATCGAGTCCTCGCTGGAATCGGTCGAGACCATCCTCGGCGCCGTGCTCGACATTTCACGCCTCGACGCCGGCGCCATGAAACCGGCCGAAACCGTCTTCCGCCTCGATGGCCTGCTGCGCCAGATCGGTACGGACTTCCAGCCCATGGCCCGCGCCAAGGATCTGGAACTGGTGATCGTGCCGTCGACGCTTGCCGTCAACACCGACCGCAACCTCTTGCGCCGGCTGATCCAGAACCTCGTCTCCAACGCGATCAAATACACCCGCACCGGCCGTGTCGTCGTGGGCGTGCGGCGACGCGGCGAGCTTGCCGAAATCCAGGTGATCGACAGTGGCATCGGCATCGCGGCCGACAAGCTCGGCACCGTGTTCCAAGAATTCACCCGCCTCGACGACGGCATTCGCGAGGCCCAGGGCCTGGGGCTCGGCCTGTCGATCGTCGACCGCATCGCCCGTGTGCTGAAGCTGGAGATCCAGATCGAGTCGCACAAGAGCAAGGGCACTCGCTTCTCGGTCATCCTGCCCGTCACCACCGCCGAGGAACTGCCGGCCGCAACCACCGCACGGCCGCGCATCCAGGCTGCGGCCGCGCTCAACGGACTGACCATCGCCTGCATCGACAACGATGCCCGCATCCTCGAAGGCATGCGGCTCCTGCTGGAAGGCTGGGGCTGCGAAGTCAGAACCTATTCGGGGTCGGCGGCATTCATTGCCGCCGAACCGGACGGGCCGGCACCCGAGATCATCCTCGCCGACTACCATCTCGACGGCGAGAACGGCCTCGATGTCATCCGCTCGCTGCGTAGGGTCTATGGCGAAACGACACCCGCCGTGCTGATCACCGCCGACCGTTCCAACGAGGTCCGCGCCGCCGCCGACCAGATCGACGTCGCCGTGCTGAACAAGCCGCTCAAGCCCGCCGTACTGCGTTCGATGATGAACCGAATGCGGCGCATGGCGCATGCCGCCGAGTGAAATCCTGCTTCATGAGCATGATCTCCTACCAAAACCCGAGCCACTTTTCGGGATCATGCTCACGCCACCGGACGTGGCTCGCCACCGATCTTGGACAGCAGGATGACCGCCTGGGTGCGGCTGTCGACGCCGAGCTTCTGCAGGATCGCCGAGACATGCGCCTTTATGGTCGCTTCCGAGACGCCGAGTTCATAGGCGATCTGCTTGTTGAGCAGGCCCTCGGCCAACATACCGAGCACGCGCGTCTGCTGCGGCGTGAGCGACTGCAGACGCTTGATCAGGTCTGAGATTTCGGGATCGCGCTCGACGCCGAGATCGATGTCGCCGGGGGCCGAGATCTCGCCCGACAGCACCGCCTCTATGGCGTTGCGGATGTCATCCATGCTCCCCGATTTGGAGATGAAGCCCGAGGCGCCCAGTTCGAGCGCTCGGCGGATGGTTTCGGGGTCGTCATGGGCGGAGACGATGACGACCGGCACGGTAGCATGGACGCCGCGCAGCGAGATCAGGCCTGAAAGCCCAGAGGCGCCGGGCATGGACAGGTCGAGCAGGACGATGTCGATGTCTTCGTGCGCCGCCACGATCGCCTTGACGCTCTCGAAGTCGCCTGCCTCCAGCACGCTCGAGACGTCGGCGAGCCCGGCAATAGCCTGCTTGAGAGCACCGCGGAAAAGCGGATGGTCGTCCGCAATGACGAACTTGTGGCCTGCTGGCAAATATCCCTCCCGAGGCCCCGACCGTTCTGTGCGCCTTGGACCGTCGGGCGCGATTATGCGGCCCACTGGCGTCTTTTCAAGCAGCTAAAGTCAAATCGTCCGCGAGTTGGCCATTCATGCTCAACTTTCAGGCCGATAGGCGCGAATTCTGCTCAGGTCTTGTTCGGAACGGGCGCCGTCTGCGGCGCCTGCTCTTCCTTTTCCATGTCCTTGACGATGCCCATGAAGCTGCGGAAGAAACGCTCCATGTAGCCCATGCTCTTCTGGAACTCTTCCTCGGTCGGCAGTTTCGATTCCAATTGGGCCGTCAGCGAATTCTCGAGTTTCACGATGCGCTCGTCGAGAGCCTTCAGCTCGGACTGCACCCGGCCGAGCTCGTCCTGCAGGGCAGATCGCTCGTCGGCGGCCAGCTTGCATACCAGCTGGCTGTCACGCTCCTCGCAGATCGACATCTCGCCAGTCTGGGTGTCCATGCGGACATAACCCTTGTCGGTCTTTTCCATCTGGTAGCGCTGCGTTTCGGCGGCCAAGGTCGGTCCGGCAACCAGGCCGGCAATCAGGGGAACGAACATCAAAAAGGCGCGGCGCATAGCTGTCTCCATTCGCGGACGGTGCGCATTGTCTGAGGGCATTGGGCCCAAATTACGGTGGGCAATGAACGCTGCCCTTTCCCGCATCATGCTTTCAGCCTATAGCGCCCGTATGACGAAGACCATCTACAAGATCTGCCCAGAAGCGATGTGGCGCGAGGCCGAACGCAGCGGCACCTTCACCGGTGCGCCGATCGATCTCGCCGACGGCTTCATCCATTTCTCGACCGCCGCGCAGGTGGTGGAAACCGCTGCCAAGCACTTCACCGGGCAGGGCGACCTGCTGCTCATCGCTATCGACGCCGAACGCCTCGGCCCGGCGCTGAAATACGAAGTCTCGCGTGGCGGCGCATTGTTTCCGCATCTCTACGCAGAGCTCGAGACCAGCGCTGCCAAATGGGTCCGCCCCCTGCCGCTCAAGGCTGATGGCGCCCACGATTTTCCGGAGCTTGAAGCATGAGCGCATTCGACCGTCTTGGCCGGCATCTGCTGTTCAGCTTCGATGCCGAAACCGCGCATGGCATGTCGATCAAGGCGCTGCGCTGCGGCCTGCCGGTCGGTGGGCGCGCCCCTCGCGATGCCCGCCTGCGGCTGAAGATCGCCGGGCTCGACGTTGCCAATCCGCTCGGCATGGCCGCCGGCTACGACAAGAACGGCGAGGTGCCGGACGCATTGCTCGGGCTCGGCTTCGGCTTCGCCGAGATCGGCACGGTGACGCCCTTGCCGCAGACCGGCAATCCCAAGCCGCGCATCTTCCGCCTCGTCGAGGACAACGCCGTCATCAATCGGCTCGGCTTCAACAATGAAGGCCATGACGCCTGCGAGAAGCGCCTCGTCGCCCGTGCCGGCCGGCCCGGCATCGTCGGCGTCAATATCGGCGCCAACAAGGACAGCACAAACCGCATCGGTGACTACGTGCTCGGCGTGAAGCGCTTCGCCCGCCATGCCTCCTATCTTACGGTCAACATCTCGTCGCCCAACACGCCCGGCCTGCGCAACATGCAGGCGCGCGAACAACTCGCCGAGTTGCTGGCCAGCGTCATGATCGCCCGCGCCGAAGCCGGCCATGCCGTTCCGATCTTCCTCAAGATCGCACCCGACCTGCACGAGGCGGAGCTCGAAGACATCGCGGCCGAAGTGACCGAAAAGGCGATCGATGGCGTCATCGTCTCCAACACCACGATCACGAGGCCTGCGCTGAGCAGCCCGGTACACACCGGCGAGGCCGGCGGCCTGTCGGGCAAGCCGTTGTTCGCGCGCTCGACGGCGGTTCTCGCGCGCATGCGCAAGCTGCTCGGCCCGCAGCGCGCCATCATCGGCGTCGGCGGTGTCGATTCGACCGAAACGGCACTAGAGAAGATTCGCGCCGGCGCCGACCTGGTCCAGCTCTACACCGGCATGGTCTATGCCGGCCCGTCGCTGCCTGCGCGCATCGTGCGCGGCATGTCCGACTTGGCCGCGCGCGAAGGCCTGAAGAGCATTTCCGAGCTGCGTGACAGCAGGCTCGATCAGTGGGCGGCGGCACCGCTCTGAAACGTTGCCCGCGCCCTCGGCTTGAGGATCGCCAGCAGGCACAGGCCGCGCACGATCAGCAGCAGGTGCAATGCCGCCCATAGGCCGGCATTGCCGTAGGCTGAGGGCAGCACCAGCAGTGCTGCGATGAAGACCAGCAGCGAGATGACCATCATGTTGCGCATGTCGCGCGACCAGGCGGCGCCGATGAAGATGCCATCCATCTGGAAGGCAAGCACGCCGCTCAGCGCAGTGAATGCCGCCCATGGCAGGAAGGCGATGGCTGCCGTACGCACATCCTCGGCCGTCGAGATCAGCGCGATCAGGTCGGCGCCGAAGATCATCAGCGCCGCCGTCATGCTGCCGGCCAGCGCAAAGCCCCAGATCGAGCAGAGGTAGACGGCTTTGCGGAAAGCCGGCTCATAGCGCGCGCCAACGGCGCGGCCAGCGAGCTGTTCGGCGGCGGCGGCAAAGCCGTCAAGGAAGAAGCCGGCAGCGATGAAGAAATTCATCAGCACCGCATTGGCTGCAAGGGTCACCGTGCCGAACTGGGCGCCCTGGCGGGTGAACAGCGCAAAGGCTATGAGCAGCGACAGCGAGCGGATCATGATGTCGCGGTTGAGCACGAACAGCCGCTTGAACGCGGCGGCATCGAAAATGCGCCGGCGCGCCAGCCTGGGCTCGCGCCCGAAGCGCCGCAGCAGCACCGCCAGGCCGATGACCATGCCGGCAAGCTCGCCGGCAACTGCGGCCCAGGCAACACCTTCGACGCCCCAGCCGAAATGCAGCCCGAGCAGGATGGAGACGATGATGTTGACGCCGTTGAGCGTCGCTTGCAGGAACAGCGCGAAGCTGCCCTCCCCGCGCCCGAGGATGTAGCCGAGGATGGCGTAGTTGATCAGGGCGAAGGGCGCGCCCAGCATACGGATGCGGACATAGTGGTCGAGTGTCTCATTGACGCGCGGCTCGGCCTGCATGAACCATTGTCCGGCATGCGAGGTCAGAGGTGCAGTCAGCGCCAGCACGATACCGGCAATCAAGGCGATCACCACGGCGCGCCAGAACACCGCCTGCTCTTCGGAGGCATCGCCGCGGCCGAAAGCCTGCGCCACAAGCGCCGTCGTACCCGCTCGCAGGAAATTGAAGCTGGTGAAGACCACGTCGAAGGCAACTGCACCCGCAGCGAGGCCGCCAAGGAGTGCGGCATCACCAAACTGACCGACCACGCCGGTACCGACGAGACCGATGAAGGGGGTGGTCAGATAGGCCAGGGTCATTGGCACGGCAATCGCCAGCACCGAGCGGTTGGTGACGGAAAAAGGCGTCACGCGGCCCTCTGGCGATGCGTATTCCAACGAAAGTCCTCCCAGCTGCCGAATCTCCCGTAAGGCACATGCCCCGGTTTCCCCAACGCCCGCAACCATTTAAGTTACGGCAACAATCGATTTCGCCCGCCTGGTTCAGCAACCCTCCATGCCGCTTCAGATCGTCAGCCATCCCGACTACGACGCCGGCTTTGCCGCCGGCCACCGCTTCCCGATGGGCAAATACACGGCGCTGATGGCAAGGCTCGAAACACTTGGCCTGGCGGAGGGGCTGAACCGGGCCGAGTTGATCGGGCCGCGCTACCTCAGGCTTGCTCACGACGAGACCTATGTCGAGCAGGCGCTGACCTGCACAGTACCACCCCACATCGAGCGCGAGATCGGCTTTCCCGTCGGCGAGCGCGTGTCGCGCCGTGCCCAGCTCGCTGCCGGCGGCACGCTGGCTTCGGCCCGACTGGCACTCCGCCACGGCATCGCCTGCAACGCCGCCGGCGGCAGCCACCATGCCCGCCGCGCCCAGGGCGCCGGCTTCTGCACCTTCAATGACGTTGCAGTCGCGGCACTGGCGCTGCTCGAAGACGGGCTCGCCGAAAACATCCTCGTTATCGACCTTGACGTCCATCAAGGCGACGGCACCGCCGAGATCCTTGCCGGCAACGCTTCCGTCTTCACCTTTTCGATGCATGCCGAGAAGAACTACCCGGTGCGCAAGGTCGCCTCCAGTCTCGACATCGGCCTGCCCGACAAGACCGGCGACGACGCCTATCTCGAGGTTCTCGCCGACGCCCTTGCCGGCTTGTCACGCCGTGGTGGGTGGAACGTCGTCTTCTACAATGCCGGCGTCGATCCGCATCGCGACGACAGGCTTGGCCGTCTTGCGCTCAGCGACGAAGGTCTGCGCCGGCGCGAGCGCTTCGTCATCGAGCACTTTCGCGAGGCAGGCGTACCACTATGCGGCGTGATTGGCGGCGGCTACTCGACCGACGTTGCAGCACTTGCCGCGCGCCACGCCATCCTGTTCGAAACAGCAGCCGCCTTCGCCTAACGTGATCCCGAAAAGGGGCGGCAGCTATTTGCGATAGCTGAACAGCCTGAGGATGATGAAGGCTGGTATGACGATCGCAGCACCCAGCAGGAAGTAACCGAGGAAGCGGTCGATAGCGCGGAAGCCCATGCGCCAGATGTCGACGAAGAAATCGCGAATGCCGTAGAGCACGTCAAAGGGAGACCAGCCGAAGGCACTCATCACGATGCCGACGAGGAAGGAGATAACCAGGAGCTTGATGAACACCCTGAGCGGGGTGTCTCCGAGAAAACGCGTCAATCCGGACAAGTTCGATCTCCTGCGATTCTAGCCTGACAGGGATATCGTGATAAGCGCGCCGGCATCAAGGTGCGGCCCGGCGTTTCCGCTGGACGCACAACCTGCGCGTCATCTGGCCCGCAGATATTTCACGCATGACGATATGCCTGCGTTGACCTTGTGGAAAACATTCTCGGGCGATTAGCAACCTCTGATGGATCGACGGCGGCTGCGCCTTTGTACCTTGGTTGGGAGTGTCGTTCGCGGTGGAGGTCGAGAAACAATGGCAAGGGCAGCGCAGTCTCAACAGCTATCTTATCGCGCTGGCGCTCGCCTGCCTGCTGCCAGTGGTTGCAATCTCAGCTATCGCCGTCTGGTCTGCCGGTACCGCGTACAAGGATGCCGCGGTCGCGCGTCTGAACGACACTGCCCGGACGCTTGCCAACGCGATCGAAGGCGAGATCGAAAGCCGCTTCGCAAATATGTCGGTGCTGGCGCAACATCGCGAAACTCCTGATTCCGAACCGCTTCCCGAACCGGAACTGTGGATGCTGGGCGCCGACAACAATGTCGCGCTGATCACCAGCGATCGCGTAGCTGTATTGCGCGCCCGGTCGAATGCCGCCGCTGACGCGGCGTTGCTCGCCATGAGCAAGCAGTCGAACGTCGTCTCGAACGTGCTGACCACAGGCAGCCAGCCACGCCTCGTGCTGGCCGTACCCGCCCCTGCAGGCGAGCGCGGGACTGCAGCCTACGTCATGTCGACATCGCCGCAGGCGCTGATCCAGACGGTGCAGCGCGGCCGGCGCGCGCCGACCGACATTCTCGTGGCGGTCACCGACGGCAACGGGCGCATCCTGGCGCGTTCACGCGATGCCGACCGGTTCGTTGGCCAGGTTGCCCCGGACTGGCCCAAGTTGGAGGCACCTAGCGCCGATGCGGGAATTTTCGCGGCCAAGACAATTGAAGGCCTGCCGATCGTCCTGTCTTTCCAAAGGCTTGCGGGCACACCGGGCTGGGTGGTCATCGTCGCCGAGTCGACGAGCATTTTCGATGCACGCTGGCGCGAGCCGATCATGAACCTGTTGCTGGGCGCGGGCGCGAGCGTGTTGCTGGCCGTAGGTGCCGCAATCTGGCTCGGTGGCCGCATCCTGCAGCCAGTTCAATCGCTTGCCCGCTACAGCAACGCCATAGCCGACGGAAAAGAGACAGACGCGGCTTCCGTGAGGCCCTCGTCCATTCGCGAGTTCGAGACTTTGCGCCAGAGCTTCGCGCGAGCCGAGCGCTCACTGCGTAACGAAGAGCGGCGCTATCGCACCATTGCCGAGACCGGCGCCATCGTGCTTTGGCGCCGCGACGGCGATGGCGAAGTGGGTCTCGCCACCGGTTGGGAGCAGTTGACCGGCAGGCCGGAAAGCGAGGTCGAGGGACAGGAATGGACCAGCGCCATCCATCCCGAAGACCGTCCCCTCACCTCGGCGGCCTGGATGACGGCGCTTGCGCAAGGCACCCCGCTCGATGTCGAGTTCCGTCTGAAGATCAGCGACGGCCGCTGGCTCTGGGTTCGTTCCCAGGGCGCCCCGGTGTTCGAAGCCGATGGGAGCCTCATCGAATGGGTCGGACTGCTCGAGGACATCGACGAGCGCAAGCGCGCACAGGCCGACATCGCCTATCTGGCACATCACGACACGCTGACCGGACTAGGCAATCGCACCCTGTTCCGCCAGCAACTCGAACAGGCAGTCGCCAATGTCCGGGACGGCCGCGACGGCGCCTTGCTCTGTCTTGACCTGGACCTGTTCAAGCAGGTGAACGACACGCTCGGCCACCCCGTCGGCGATGCCCTTTTCTGCGTGGTCGCCGACAGGCTGCGCGGCTGTGTGGGCGAGGCTGATTGCCTGGTTCGCCTCGGCGGCGACGAGTTCGCCGTCATCCAGAACGACAGCCGGCAGCCGGACGCTTCGGTGTCTCTCGGCTGCCGCATCGTCGAGGCGCTGTGCGCGCCCTACGAGATCGGCGGCCACCAGATCTCCATCGGCGCCAGCGTCGGCGTCACCCTGATCGGCGATAACAGCAGCGACATCGGCAGCTACCTCAAGCGCGCCGACGCGGCCCTCTACCGCGCCAAGCAGGATGGCCGCGGCCGCGTCTGCTTCTTTGATCAGGTCGAGCTGCTCGCTGGCATGGTCGAGCTGGCAAAGGGCGGCACTGTGGAGGCGCAGGACGCGACTGAGCGCAACAACGGACGCGCCTAGGCCTGGCGCTGGTCGGCATCAGGAAGCGGCGGCCACAGGGCCGGCAGCATCGACGCCGCCGGCCCTGTGGTTTGGTTGAGCGATCATCAACTCCCGGAAGTAGGCGACGGTGCGCCGCAATCCCTCCTCCAGCGGTGTTTTCGGGTGCCAGCCCAGGGTGGCGGCCAAGGTGATGTCGGGCCGTCGCTGCTTCGGGTCGTCCTCGGGCAGCGGGAGGAATTCAAGCTGCGACCTTCTGTCCGTCTCCACCAGAATCGCCCGGGCGAGATCGATCATCGAGAACTCCTCGGGGTTACCCAGATTGACCGGCCCGGTGAAATCCCGTGGAGAGGCCATCAACCTGATAAGGCCGTCGACAAGATCGTCGACATAACAGAACGACCGCGTCTGCGTGCCACCGCCAAAGATCGAGATGCTGTCGCCGCGCAATGCCTGCATGATGAAGTTGGAGACGACGCGCCCGTCATTGGGTTGCATCCTCGGCCCATAGGTGTTGAAGATCCTGGCGACCTTGATCTCCAGATCGTGCTGGCGCCGATAATCGAAGAACAGCGTTTCGGCACAGCGCTTGCCTTCATCGTAGCACGAGCGCGGTCCGATCGGATTTACGTTACCCCAGTAGCCTTCGTCCTGCGGGTGGATGGCCGGGTCGCCATAGACTTCCGATGTCGACGCCTGGAGTATCCTCGCCCCAAGACGCTTGGCGAGTCCAAGCATGTTGATGGCGCCGAGGACGCTGGTCTTGGTGGTCTGGACCGGATCGCGCTGATAGTGGATGGGTGACGCCGGACAAGCCAGGTTGTAGATCTCATCGACCTCGACATACAGCGGCTGGCAGACATCGTGTTCGATCAGTTCGAAGCGGGGATGTTCGACAAGATGAGCGACATTGTCACGCGCGCCGGTATAGAAGTTATCGGCGCACAAGACATGCGCACCCGCTGCCACAAGTCGCTCGCAGAGATGAGAGCCTAGAAAACCCGCTCCGCCTGTCACCAGTACCCGCATTTCCGGATGCACGTCGGTCTCTGCCTTCGCTATAGAGATTGCCTGCTGGGCAGGCTCATGCGATGTCACTCATGTTTCTACAAGCTGAGCATTTCCAGGCCAATAGGCGCGTTTGAATGAACTACTTCGACGGCAGCGCTTTCAGCAGGGACTGGACATCCCACCACATTCCCGTCTGGGAGCAGTTGCTGCGCGAGCGCGCGCACGAGCCGTTGCGGGTTCTGGAGATCGGTTCCTTCGAAGGCCGCTCGGCCCTGTTTTTCCTGCAGTTCCTGCCAAACTGCCAGTTGACATGCATCGACACCTTCGAGGGCAGCGTCGAACACAGGACGCCCGGCTCGCGCCATCACACGGACATGGTCGAAGTGGAGGCGCGTTTCGACGCCAATACACGACCCTTTGCCGATCGGCTTGAAAAGCTGAAGGCGTTTTCGATCGAGGCGCTGTCAGAACTGCAGCGCACCTCGCGCCGCTTCGACGTCGTCTATGTCGACGGCGACCACCACGCCGCCTCCGCCTTCACCGACGCCCAGCAAAGCTGGGACCTGCTTGCCTCTGGCGGCATCATGATCCTCGACGACTATCTATGGCAGCCAGCCAAGCCCACCGCCGAACGGCCCCAGGCAGGCATCGACGCCTTTCTCCAGGCCAAGGCAGGCGAGTATGAGGTCCTGCACAGTGACTACCAGGTGATCATTCGGAAGACGTGGGCCCCATCCCAGCGCGCAGCGCCCGATTTCACCATCGGCGGGCGGAGTATCGACGAGGCGTCCGGCGGGTCGATCAAGCCGCCCTTGGTCAGCTTCGTGGTCATCGCCTGGAACTATGGCCGCTACGTCGGTGCCACGATCGACTCGATCAAGGCCCAGGACTACCCGAATTTCGAGTGCCTGGTCATCGACAACGGTTCGACCGACGACAGCGTCGAGGTCATCGCCAGGCATGTCGGCAATGACGACCGCTTCCGTATCGAAACACTGCCGGAAAATCTCGGCCAGCTTGGCGCGGCATTCTGGTCGCTCGACAAGATCAAGGGCGGCTTCGTCAGCTTCGTCGATGCCGACGATGTACTGTTGTCGACCTACGCGTCGATGCATGTCCAGGCTCACCTCGCGCTGCGGCAAAGCGTGGCCTTCACATCCTCGAGCGTTGTGGAGACAGACGCGCTCGGAAACATCCTGGCAACTGCCGGCGGCAACGTCGGCAGCGGCAGTCAGAGCCAGACGGGAAACCTGCATGCCGAAGCCTCCGTCCTGCGGCTGCCGACGGTTTCGCGCCAGGATTTCCAGCAGCTGTCGGCGCGGACTGCCCTCGTCCCAAAATCGGCAAGCGGCTGGCAATGGAATCCAGGTACGGCCAACATGTACCGTGCATCTCAGCTGCGGCTGGTCCGGCGCGGCGGCGAGGCCAGATACATGCGGTCGGCTGACGGCTACCTGAACTTCATGTGCCACGGATTTGGCGGCAGCGCGCTCATCGACGTGGTCCTGTCAGGCTACAGGCTGCATGGCCAAAACGCTTTCTCGAACCATGAAAGCTCGCCTTGGCTCCGGTCGGGAACACCGGAATATTATCGGCTCGCCGAGGAAGCGACACTGACGGACATCGACTTCCTCCTGGCCAATGCAGGCAGGTATGTCTGGATGCTCGATGGCGGCTTCTGGTCGGTGCTGGACCTCATAACCCGCGAAACGCCCAAGCGGCTGCGCAGCTTCTACGGCGACCCGAAGGTATTCGAGATCTTCCTGGCAAACGCGCCAAAGCTCGCGCCCCAGTTTCGTTCGCGCGTCTTTTGTCGCGAGATCCTGGCGCGTTACTCCGGCAGCCAGGCCCGTAAGATTCTGCGCGCCGGCTTTGGCGGCAAGCTCAAACCACGTGCCTATGGCGAGATCGCGCTGTCTGAGACGCGCAAGGCAGCATCTATACTTCGGAAGCGCAAATAGCGCCGTTCGGCAAGATCGCCGAATTGCATCAGCCGTCGGACAAGACATCCTGTTTCCCGATTGCCTGCCAGCAACGCTGATGCTAACCAAGTGCCCGCGCGGGTATGATGTAATGGTAGCCTGTCAGCTTCCCAAGCTGAACGCGCGGGTTCGATTCCCGCTACCCGCTCCAGCTTTTGCGGAAAGACTTTGCGCCCGACGCGATGGCCGCAGCCACCTGCAGATTTTACAGCGTGTTTTACAAAGTCCGGCTTCGGATACGAAAAAGGCCGGACGCAAACGCCCGGCCCTTGTTCTCAGACTTTGCCGTCAATCCGCGCCGTAGATATCGAAGTCGAAATATTTGGCGTTGATCTTGGCGTAGGTGCCGTCCTTGACGATGGCGTCGATGGCCGCGTTGAGCTTGTCGCGCAGGGCCGTGTCGTCCAGGCGTACCGCGATGCCGGTTTCTGATTCCGTGCCCTTGAGATCGCCGATCATCTTGCAGCAATCCTGGCCGGTGGTCTTCATCCAGTCGACGAGCACGAACTTGTCGGCGACAACCGCATCGAGGCGGCCATTGGTCAGGTCAGCCACGGCCTCGTCCTGCGTCGGATAGAGCTTCACGTCGGCGCCCGCCTTGGCATAGTGATCCTCGGCATAGATGCTCTGTGTCGTCGATGCCTGCGCACCAACCGACTTGCCCTTCAATGCGTCGGGCTCCGGCGAAGCCAGGTCGGAGGTCTTCAGCGCAATCAGAGCCAGCGGCGTTGTGTAGTACTTGTTGGTGAACGCGACCTGCTTCTTGCGTTCCTCGGTGATTGTCATCGAGGCGACGACGGCGTCGAACTTCTTGCCCTGCAACGCCGGAATGATGCCGTCCCAATCCTGGGCGACAATCTCGCATTCGACCTTCATCTGGGCGCACAGCGCGTTGGCGATGTCGACATCGAAGCCTACGAGCTTGCCGTCGGCGCTCAGATTGTTGAAGGGCGGATATGCGCCCTCGGTAGCGATCTTGAGCTTTGCAGCGTCCTGCGCCCAAGCACCGCCCGCCGCAGACAACAGCGCTGCCAGCGAAGCAGCGCAAGCGAACTTCCACGAAATCTGCATGATCCTCTCCATTTGCCGGGCGCCCTTATGTTGAGCGTCCCTGCCCGCAGCCAAGCACAGCAGCTTGAAATGGACAAGCAGACTAAGGTTGGCGCGCCCTGACGTAAGGTCAGTCCATGCGGAAATGCTTGGAGAGCTTCAGGCCCTGGGCCTGGTAGTTGGAGCCCAGGTCGGTGCCATAAAGCGCCTTCGGGCGCGCCAGCATGTGCTCATAGACGAGGCGGCCGACGACCTGGCCGTGTTCCAGAATGAAGGGCACTTCGTGGCTACGCACCTCGAGCACGGCGCGGCTGCCGGTGCCTCCGGCGCCGGAATGGCCGAAGCCTGGATCGAAGAAGCCGGCATAATGGACGCGGAATTCGCCGACCAGCGGGTCGAAGGGCGTCATCTCTGCGGCATAGAGCGGCGGCACATGCACCGCCTCGCGCGACACCAGGATGTAGAACTCGTCCGGGTCGAGCACGAGTTCCTCGGCACCGTGATTGTAGATCGGCTCCCAGAAATCGACGACCTTCTGGGCGGCGCGCTTGTCGACATCGACGAGACCGGTGTGGTGCTTGCCGCGATAACCGACGATGCTGCCCACTTCGCCGGCGAGGTCGATGGACAATGCGATGCCGCCGCCCGAAATGTTTGGCGGATCGATCGCGACCAGCCGGTCGGACAGGTGAAGCGCGTTGAGTTCGGTCTCCGACAGCAGCGCATTGCCTTTGCGGAAACGGATCTGTGACAGGCGCGAGCCCTTGCGCGCAACGATCGGGAAGGTGCGCGGGCTGACCTCGAGATAGAGCGGGCCGGTGTAGCCGGCAGGGATCTTGTCGAACTCCTGGCCGCGATCGGTCATCACGCGGGTAAAGATGTCGAGGCGGCCGGTCGAGCTCTTCGGGTTGGCCGAGGCCGATATCGCGGCCGGCAATGCCAGGCTCTCGAGCAGCGGTACGATATAGACGCAGCCTGTTTCCAGCACCGCTCCGTTGCTCAGATCGATCTCATGCAGCTTGAGCCGGTCGAGCTTTTCCGACACCAGCGAATTAGGCCCCGGCAGGAAGCTGGCGCGGGTGCGAAATGCGGTTGCGCCAAGCCTGAGGTCGAGGCTGGCCGGCTGGATCTGGTCGGCATCCAAAGGCGGCGCCTTGAGCGCGCCCGACGCAAACAGCGCCGCGATGTCCTGGTCCGGAAGAATGCCCGACTGCCGCAATTGCCTCACTCCTCTACAGCGCCACCAGCCCGAATGCAGAGCCGAGGCCGCTGGATCCCGGCCGTTTCCGGGGTCATGTGCGTGGCCCAAAACGTTTAGTCGTCCACGCAATTGACGCAAGCAGGCTGCGGGTCTAAAGGACATTTATCCCGTGGTGATTTGGCCGGTCGGCTTGCAGCCACGTTAAACAAGTCGCTAAAGGGCCGCGTTGTGGACCGGTTGCGACTTTTCGCGACCGGTTTTTTTGTATTTGGATTTGGCTATGAGCTCCGAAAAGCAGCGTAACTGGAAACCCCAGACCACCCTCGTCCATGGCGGCAGCCTTCGCTCCGACTTCGGCGAGACCTCGGAATCGATCTTCCTGACCCAGGGCTATGTCTATGAAAGCGCCGAAAGCGCCGAGGCCCGTTTCAAGGGCGAGACCCCCGGCTTCATCTATTCGCGCTACGCCAATCCGACCGTCGACATGTTCGAGAAGCGCATGTGCGCGCTCGAAGGCGCGGAGGACGCGCGCGCCACGGCTTCCGGCATGGCCGCCGTCACGGCCGCTATCCTGTGCGGCCTCAAGGCCGGTGACCACATCGTTGCGGCCCGCGCCTTGTTCGGCTCGTGCCGCTGGGTCGTCGAGACGCTGGCGCCCAAATATGGCATCGAGGCGACGCTGGTCGACGGCACGCTGATCGAGAATTGGGAAAAGGCAGTCCAGCCCAACACCAAGCTGTTCTTCCTGGAAAGCCCGACCAACCCGACGCTCGAGGTCGTCGACATTGCGGCGGTCGCGGCCCTTGCCAATTCGATCGGCGCGCGCCTCGTCGTCGATAACGTCTTTGCCACGCCGATGCAGCAGAAGCCGCTCGAACTCGGCGCTCACGTCGTCGTCTATTCCGCCACCAAGCACATTGACGGCCAGGGTCGGTGCCTCGGCGGCGTGATCCTGTCGGACAAGAAGTGGATCGACGAGAACTTGCACGACTACTTCCGCCACACCGGCCCGAGCCTGTCGCCGTTCAATGCCTGGACGCTGCTCAAGGGCCTCGAGACCCTGCCGCTGCGCGTGCGCCAGCAGACCGAGACCGCCGGCAAGATCGCCGACTTCCTCGCCGATAGCCCCGAAGTGTCGCGCCTTATCTATCCGGGCCGTGCCGACCATCCGCAGGCCGACATTGTCAAGAAGCAGATGTCGGGCGGCTCGACGTTGATCTGCTTTGACGTCAAGGGTGGCAAGAAGGCGGCCTTCGCATTTGAGAACGCGCTCCGGATCGTGCTGATCTCGAACAATCTCGGCGACGCCAAGAGCCTGATCACCCATCCGGCAACGACCACGCACAAGAACCTCACCGACGAGGCCCGCGCCGAGCTTGGCATCGACGACGGCACGCTGCGTCTGTCGGTCGGCCTCGAAGACGCCGACGACCTGCTCAACGACATCGGCGACGCGCTGAAGGCGGCTCGCTAAACGCACCAAAGGCCGACGGCGCTCTGCAAGCCGGACGCCGTCGGTCTCTGTTAATCCGTCTTACGGCGGCTTCGTTCCGTATACGTCTGCGGGTGCCGCCGATGCGCCGGCGAAGTGAAATCGACCACACAGTCATCACAATCAGCGTGATTTTGTCTATGACCAGTTGACCCGCCGCCTCGTGCGGCGGACTCTGTAATCGTGCAGGCCAAGGAGCGCTGCATATGTATCGCGCAATCACCCGCAACATCGCGGTCGAGGTCGAGCCCTTCTACCTGGTGGACCAGTCCGAGCCGTCGGAAAACCGTTACGTCTGGGGTTACCGCGTCACCATCGAGAACAACTCGGACGAATTCGTCCAGCTGTTGTCGCGCTACTGGCACATCACCGATGCAAGCGGCAAGGTCGAGGAAGTCCGGGGGCCGGGCGTCGTGGGCGACCAGCCCGAACTCAATCCGGGCGACAGCTATCAATATGCGTCCGGCTGCCCGCTATCGACGCCCTCAGGCATCATGGTCGGGCGCTACACCATGCGCAACGAGGCGGGTGAGATGTTCGACATCGCCATTCCCGCCTTTTCGCTCGACCTGCCAGACGCCCGCCACCGGCTGAACTAGAGGCGAAAGGCTTCCGCGAAAAGTTTGCCCCCCAGGTCAGGATTGGCCAACGACCGGCCAGTCCTATTCGAGCCTATGCGGCTATTGGGCCGGTACGAATTCGGCCGGGTCGAATTCGTAGGCCTTGGAGCAGAACTCGCAGGCGACCCGGATGACGCCGTCTTCGACGCTGTCGGTGATTTCCTCGGCCGTGAAGCCCTGCAGGATGCCCTTGATCTTCTGCCCCGAGCACGAGCATTCGTCGACGACTCGCACGCCCTCATAGACGACCGCGCCATGCTCGTGGAACAGGCGGTAGAGCAGCCTCTCGGTGCCGACTGTCGGGTCGATCAGTTCGGTCGGCTCGATGGTTCCGACAAGCGCCAGCAGCTCCTGCCAGGAATTGTCGTCGGGGTGGATCGCGATGTCGCGCTCGTCGCCGTCGCCGCCATGGATGTCGGCCACGCGCCGGCGTTCCGGCGAGTCGGGCAGGAACTGCGCGAGCAGGCCACCGGCGCGCCAATGCTCGCGCGGACCGCCTTCGGCCGGCAGCACCAGCTTCGCCACCGACAGCTTCACCTCGGTCGGGATCTGTTCCGACTGGCGGAAATAGGCGCGCGCCGCCTCTTCGAGCGTGATGCCGTTGAGTTCGACGATGCCCTGGTAGCGCGTGGTGTGCTCGCCCTGGTCGATGGTGAGGGCAAGGACGCCGCTGCCCAAAAGGTCTTCAGGCGAGGTCATGCCCGCCGCGATCGCCGCCTCGACGCGGTCGGCGTCGAAGCGTGCATAGGCGCGCAGCGAATGCGGTGTGGTGAAGTCGGCGACAAGCATGTCCACCGGCCCGTCGGTGCGGGTCTGGAAGATGAACTTGCCTTCGAATTTCAGCGAAGTGCCCAGCAGCACCGTGACCACGCAGGCCTCGGCCAGAAGCCTGGCCACCGGCTCCGGATAGTCGTGACGTCCGAGAATCTGGTCGAGCAGCGGACCGAGCTGGACGGTGCGCCCGCGCACGTCGAGCGGCTCGACCGCGAATGGAACAACATGGTCGTCGCCGGCGAATCCGAATTCGCCGAGCTTGCGTTCGGTCTCAGTCACTGGAACTTATCCCATCTATAGAATTCCGCGCCCGGTCGGTCCGCCGACGGTCGCAGAACATGGCTTTGATGACAATTGAATGATCCCGCCCCAGATAGGGTCGCGGGATCACGCATTCAAGCGCCCAGGCACCAGGCGAGCACGGCCTTCTGCGCGTGCAGGCGGTTTTCAGCCTCGTCGAAGACCACCGAGTTCGGCCCGTCGATGACCTCGTCGGTCACTTCCTCGCCGCGATGCGCCGGCAGGCAGTGCATGAACAGGGCGTCGGACTTGGCGTGCTTCATCAGATCGGCATTGACCTGATAAGGCAGGAAGACGTTGTGGCCGCGGGCGCGATGTTCCTGGCCCATCGACACCCAGCAGTCGGTGACGATGGTGTCGACGTCACGAACAGCGTCTTCGGGCGAGCGGGTGATCATGACCTTGCCGCCATTGGCGCGGGCCCAGTCGATGTACTTCTGCTCCGGCTCGCTGCCTTCCGGCACGGCGATGTTGACGTTGAAGCTGAAGCGGGCAGAGGCCTCGAGCAGCGAATGCAGCACGTTGTTGCCGTCGCCGGTCCAGGCAAAGGTCTTTCCGCGCACCGGTCCGCGATGCTCCTCGAACGTCAGGATATCGGCCATCAGCTGGCACGGATGGGTGTCATCGGTCAGGCCGTTGATGACGGGAATGGTCGCATTCTCGGTCAGCTCGAGCAGGCGATCATGTGCCGTGGTGCGGATCATGATCGCATCGACGTAGCGCGACAGCACCTTGGCGGTGTCGGCGATCGACTCCGAGCGGCCGAGCTGCATCTCGGTGCCGGTCAGCATGATGGTTTCGCCGCCGAGCTGGCGCATGCCGACGTCGAAAGAGATGCGCGTGCGCGTCGACGGCTTGTCGAAGATCATCGCCAGCACCTTGCCTTCCAGCGGCTTCGATCGCTCGCCGGCTTTCAGGCGCGCCTTGCGCTTAGCTGCGTCGTCGAGAATCCCGCGAAGGTCGCTCCCGGAAAGTGCCGAGAGGTCGGTGAAATGGCGAATCCCGCTGGTCATGTAACTTCCCTGGGTTCAGCCGCCGCTGGCGGCGGCCTTGGAGAGGCTGGCAGCTCCGGCGCGAACGCGCGCGAGTGCCTCTTGGATGTCCGCGTCGCTGGTGGTCAGCGGCGGCAGCAGGCGGATCACATTATCACCAGCCGGCACCGCAAGCAGCTTTTGGTCGCGCAGCGCCATGTTCACCTTGGTGTTGGGCATGGTGCATTTGAGACCGAGCATCAGTCCTGAACCGCGGATGCCCTCGATCACGTCGGGAAATTCGTCGGCGACTGCAGCGAGGCCCTGCTTGATCAGCAGCGCCTTACGGCTGACCTCGTCGAGGAACCCTTCCTCCAGCACCACGTCGAGAACGGCATTGCCGACAGCCATGGCAAGCGGATTGCCGCCGAAGGTGGTGCCGTGAACGCCGGCGGTCATCGCACTTGCAGCCTCTTCGGTGGCAAGGCAGGCACCCATTGGAAAACCGCCGCCGATGCCCTTGGCGATCGCCATCAGGTCGGGGTTGATGCCGGCCCATTCATGCGCAAACAGCTTGCCGGTCCGGCCGATGCCGCACTGGACCTCGTCGAAAATCAGCAGCAGGCCGTGTTTGTCGCAGAGCTGGCGCAGACGCTTCAGCGACTGGGTCGGGAACGGGCGGATGCCGCCCTCGCCCTGCACCGGCTCAAGCAGGATTGCCGCCGTCTCAGGGCCGATCAGCTTCTCCGCCGCATCGATGTCATCGAAGGCGACCTGGTCGAAGCCTTCGACCTTGGGACCGAAGCCTTCCAGGTACTTGGCCTGGCCGCCGGCGGCGATGGTCGCCAGCGTGCGGCCATGGAAAGCGCCCTCGAAGGTGATGACGCGATAGCGCTCGGGATGGCCGTTTACATACTGGTAGCGGCGCGCGGTCTTGATCGCGCACTCCAGCGCTTCCGCACCCGAATTGGTGAAGAAGACGCGGTCGGCGAAGGAGTTTTCGGCAAGGCGCTCGCCCAGCCGGCTCTGGCCGGGGATCTGGTACAGGTTCGAAACGTGCCAGAGCTTGGCGGCCTGCTCGGTCAGCGCTTCGACGAGATGCGGATGGCTGTGGCCCAACGAATTCACCGCGATGCCACCAGCAAAATCGAGATATCGCTCGCCGGCTTCGGTGATCAGCCAGGACCCCTCACCTCGCTCGAAAGCCAAAGGTGCACGAGCAAAGGTCTCGAAAAGCGCCGATCCGCTCATTATATGTGTCTCCGAACCCCGGAAAATCAAAAAGCCGCCTCAGAGCGGCGGCCTGCGGCTATATCAGGTTTTTCTGCCATGAAGTCAACGAAAACGTCACGTAAGCCGACGCGATCAAAGCCATCCGTTGCCATGTAGCCACGCTGCAATCGGCAAGTTGGGGAAAACCGCAAAATCCGAATCGCAAAGCCTCCGCGACTCTTGTCACGGACTCGGCGCATCGGTAATTGTAATTGAGAAATAACTAGATTTCGTGCGGCGGACATATTCACCGAATAGATGTGGTGTCCACCCGGCTCGCCGGGACGGAAAAGGATTCCGAATTCTGCGCGTTAAATCAGGAGCACTGTCTCATGAATTGGACTGACGAGCGGGTCGAACTTCTCAGGAAATTGTGGTCGGAAGGTCTGAGCGCGAGCCAGATCGCAGCACAATTGGGCGGTGTCAGCCGCAATGCCGTCATCGGCAAGGTTCACCGCCTGAAGCTGTCGAGCCGCGGCCGGGCAACGGCTGCTCCGGCACGCCAGAAGAAGACGACGCAGGCAACGACCCCGACCAAGTCGGTGCAGCGCACCGTCACCGCGACGCGCACCGTGACCGCCAGCATCGGCGCAACCGCGCTGCAGGCGCAGTTCGAGGTCGAGCCGGTCGCCCGCCAGTACATTCGCCCGGTCGAGAATGTCGTTGTGCCGATCTCACGCCGCCTGCAACTGGTTCAGCTCAGCGAGCGCACCTGCAAGTGGCCGAACGGCGATCCGCTCAGTGAAGACTTCAGCTTCTGCGGCAACGAAGCCGGTGAGAGCGGTCCTTATTGCGGCTACCACTCGAAGATCGCCTTCCAGCCGGCTTCTGAGCGCCGCCGCTCACGCTGAGCGAATAGCGATAGTACGATTTGAAAGGGCCTCGGATCGCCAAGCGTTCCGGGGCCCTTTCCTTATTGCCACCCGCTATTGCCTACTCGCTCTTTCACAGCCAGCCATTCTTCCTGAAGCGCCAGTACAGGATCGAGCAGATCGTAACTATTGCGACCAGCACGGTGGGATAGCCGTATTCGAAATGCAGCTCCGGCATGTCGGAGAAATTCATCCCGTAGATGCCGGCAAGGGCTGTCGGCACCGCCAGGATGGCAGCCCAGGAGGCCAGCTTCTTGGCGATTGCCGTTTCCTGGCTCTGGCCGACCAAGAGGCTGGCCTCGAAGGCGAAGGCCAGCACCTCACGCAGATTATCGACTTTTTCCAGCACCGTGCGGATGTGGTCGGTGACGTCGCGAAACAGCGGATGCATCGCCGGGCGCAATTGCGGCAAGTCGGCGCTGGTCAGTCGGCGACAGACCTCGACCAGGGGGCCAGCGGCATTGCGCAAGCGCAACAGATCGCGGCGCAGCATGTAGAGCCGCTCGATGTCCTTTGACATCATCGGCCTTGCCAGCACGCCATCCTCAATGAGGTCGACCTCTTCCTCAATCTGCTCGAGCACCGGCATGTAGTTGTCGACTATGAAGTCGAGGATCGCATAGAGGATGAAGTCCTCGCCCTTGGCCAGCGCGCTCGGACAGCTTTCCCAATGCTGGCGGACTGCGGCATAGGATGTCGACACGCCGTGACGGACGCTGACGATGTAGCCCTTGCCGACGAACATATGCGTCTCGCCGAAATTCACCCTGCCCTGCACCAGTTGCGCGGTGCGCGCGACGATGAACAAGGCATCGCCATATTGCTCGATCTTGGGGCGCTGGTGCGGATGCTCGGCATCCTCGATGGCGAGGTCATGCAGGTTGAACTGGCGCTGTACCCTGAGCAGCAGGTCGCGGTCCGGCTCCAGCAGGCCGATCCAGACGACGTGGCCTTCCTTGGCCGCCCAGAGGCCGGCTTCTTCGATGGGGATGTCGGCAATACGGCGCCCGCCGAAATAGACGCTGGACGCGACGACGCCGCCTTCCAGCTCGGGGTCCTTATCGAACTTCCTGGCAAGTTCGGTCATGCTGCACCCCTGCGAGGCATCCGCCTCGCCGATCGGACAATCATTCTAAACCTTCACCACGCAGCGCAGAAGAGCCTGCGTCCATCGTGGCTCAGCCGGGCTTTCCTTCGCCTTCCAGTGTTACGTGATGGCTCTTGTCTTCCTTGGGACGCTCGGGCGGCATCTGATCGCCGGTGACGATGTAATAGATCGTCTCGGCAATGTTGGTGGCGTGGTCGCCAATGCGCTCGATGTTCTTGGCCACGAACAACAGATGCGTGCACGGCGTGATGTTGCGCGGATCTTCCATCATGTAGGTCAAAAGTTCGCGGAACAGCGAGGTGTACATGGCGTCGATCTGCTCGTCGCGGTCGCGCACGAAACCGATCCGTTCGACCGAACGCGAGGCGTAGACGTCGAGCACTTCCTTGAGCTGCGTCAGCGCGAGTTCCGCCAACGCCTCCAGCCCGCGGAACAGGCTGTTGGGCTGCCGGCCCTCGGCCACGGCCAGCACACGCTTGGCGATGTTCTTGCCAAGGTCGCCGACGCGTTCGAGATCGGCCGAAATGCGGATCGCGCCGACGATCTCGCGCAGGTCGGTCGCCATCGGCTGGCGCCTAGCGATGATCAGGATCGCCTTGTCGTCGATCTCGCGCTGGGCCTCGTCGAGTACGATGTCGTCCTGGATCACCCTCTGGCCAAGTGCCGGGTCGGCATTGACCAGGGCAGCGATCGCCTGATCGACCATACGCTCGGCCTGGCCGCCCATTGCGGCGATCTTCCTCGCCAGGAATTTCAGCTCGTCGTCGTAGGCACTGACTATGTGTTGTGACTGCATGGCCGAATTTTCTTTCGTCGCTTCCCGTCGGGGAATCGTGATCCTGAATCTAGCGCTTTACGCTAGCCGCATGACGGAAAAAAGAAACCGAAGAAGGATTTGGCCGTCATATCGCCAAACGCCGAATTATCCCGGGCGCCATCATACTATTTGCCGGCTTTCAGTGCGGATCAATGGCTGCGGCGGGCGATCAGAAAGCTGTAGAAACTGCCCACGGTGAGCGGCACCAGGAACGCTGCCAGCAATGCGACGATCAGCCATGCCGGGTGCTGCACCAGCGAGGCGCAAACCACCAGCAAGATGCCGCCGGCAACGAACAGCATGCCGGTCAGCCGCTGCGTCGCGCGCCAAAGGGCGGGATCGTTCATGATCCACGGCAGGCGCACGCCGGCGATGGCATTGGGCTGGGTCTTGGGCATGACATTACCCAGCAGCAGCAGCATGACACCGAGGGATAGCGTGATAACCCGGACCATCTGGTCGGGATAGCCGAGGCCGATCAGCACGATCGAACTCTGGATCGCCAGCATCAGCCCCGTAATGACAGGTATGACAGTGCCAAATGCATGTTTGCTCGACGCCATTTGCTCCGGTCCGGCGCGGTTGCCGATGAAGGCAAGCAACGCCGACAGCACGATAACCGCAACCGGCGCCAGCAGCAGGGCGGTGTTGCGCGGCCAGAATGAATCGGCCTCGCCGCTCGGCCCCCAATGGATCGGCAACATCGAGCCCGCCGGCACCAGCAGGTAACCGGCAAGCGTGACGGCAGCGAGGGCTGCCGCAAGCGCCAGATTGATGCGCGAAAACAGGGCCTGTTTCATGTTCCCGGGTCCTTCAGACTGAGAAGCCCGGCCAGGGCCTCCTCGAGGATCGATGTGTTGAGGTGGTAGATCAGGCTCGTACCGCGCCGTTCGGAGACGACAAGCTCGGCCTCCTTGAGCTTGTTGAAATGCACCGACAGCGTCGGCTTGGTCAGGTCGAAATGACCGGCAAGCTCTCCCGCACTCAGCGGTCCGTTCTTGAGCAGCGCCAGGATCCGGCGCCGGACTGGATGTGAAAGCGCCTCAAAGACCGCATTGATGCCCATCTGGCTGCCGCTGATTGTGTCTGCGACTTTATTTAGAAATTCTTCTAATTAGAGTCAATGCGAATTATTGAGGCGCATTGCGGCAAGCCCCCGCTCAGGCGGTTCGATGCGGCCCGCACTAGGCGAGCATGCCGGCCGTTCAGGCGACAGGGAAATGCACTGTGAAAGCCGAGCCTTCGCCCAGCTTTGAGCGTATCGACAGCCTTGCGCCATGCCGCGTCAGGATATGCTTGACGATCGACAGGCCGAGGCCGGTGCCCTTCTGAGCACGGCTGGTCTCGACATCGACGCGGTAGAACCGTTCGGTGACGCGAGGGATATGCTCTTCCGGGATGCCCGGGCCGAAGTCGCGGACGGTGACTTCGAGCTCGGCTTCGCTGCCCTGCCCGACGCGCCGCATCGTCACCTGCACCCTTCCGCCCGACTGGCCGTATTTGCAGGCGTTTTCGAGCAGGTTCTGAAACACCTGGAACAGTTCGTCGCGGTCGCCGTGAACCTCGAACGGCCCGCCGCCGAAATCGCGCTCGACAATCACACCGGTCTCGCCGGCCAGCGGGCCGAGCGAGGCGATGACCGCCTCCACCGTCTGGCGCAGGTCGACCCGAACGCCGGGCTTGAGATAGGGCTTCATCTCCAGCCGTGACAGCGACAAAAGGTCGTCGATCAGGCGGGCCATGCGCCCCGTCTGGCTCTGCATGATCTGCAGGAACTGGTCGCGTGCATTGGGGTCGTTGCGGGCCGGGCCACGCAGCGTCTCGACGAAGCCGGCAATCGAGGCGAGCGGCGTGCGCAATTCATGGCTGGCATTGGCGATGAAGTCGGCGCGCATGCGGTCGATGCGGCGCGCTTCGCTCTGGTCCTTGAACGCCAGCACGAACAGCCCGGTGCCGCGCCCGACTGCCGATGCGGTGACACGATAGACCCGCTCGAACGGCACACGCTCGACATAGTCTGTGGTCTGACCGTTGCCCTCGCCGGCCAAGACGGCCTCGATCAGAACCTGCATCTCGGGCGCACGAAACTTCAAGAGCAGCGGCAGTTCCGGCCTGATCGCGCCGAAGGCGGTTTCGGCAGCCGCATTGGCATGCACCACCGTGCCGTCTCGGTCGAAGATGATCAGCGGATCGGCAACGGCCGCCGCCAGTTTCTCACCCGACAGCCTGTCGAGCGGCGAGCGCTCGATCCCCGCATTGGCCTCCGCCATCCGCCTTGCCGCCGGCGTGCGCGGCGCAACAAGCGCAAACAACGTTAACGCCGCGATCGTGGCGATCGTGAAGGCCACGGAGACACCGCGGAAGACATGAACGGCAAGAACGGCAAGGATCGCCGCGGCCAGCATCCAGCGGTTCTGGTACAGCCGGCCAACCCCGATCCGCGCCGTGCGCCTTGCCTTCGTCTGCGTGGTGGTCTCTGCCATACGAACGTTTCCGGCGCCGCAGCACCTGCAAGAAGCCTCTGGACCGCTTCCAAGCCACCCAATAGCATGACTTGCCGAGCTGGAAAGGTGCCGAGGTCATGAAAAAAGACAAGGAAAGCAAGAAGGACAACGCCGCCTGCGCGGCGGTTAAGGTCGATGCGACGTCGGTCGCCGGTCCGGTCGAGATTCGCATCGGCAAGGACGAGCGCAGCTTCGACATCAACGACCCCGTCCTGCCCGACTGGATCGACAAGAAGGCGCTGACGTCGGGCCAGTACCCCTATGACGACAAGCTGCCGCAGAAGGAATACGAACAGACGATCGAGCAGCTGCAGATCGAGCTGGTCAAGCTCCAGGCCTGGATGCAGTCCAGCGGCAAGCGCGTGCTCGTCCTGTTCGAAGGCCGCGACGCCGCCGGCAAGGGCGGCACCATCGCCGCCGTGCGCGAATATATGAACCCGCGTACCGCGCGCAACGTGGCACTGACCAAGCCGACCGAGACCGAGCGCGGCCAATGGTATTTCCAACGCTACGTCCAGCAGTTCCCGACTTCCGGCGAATTCGTCACTTTCGACCGCTCCTGGTATAACCGCGCCGGCGTCGAGCCGGTCATGGGCTTCTGCACGCCCGAGCAGCACCGCCAGTTCCTCGATGAAACGCCAAACTTCGAGAAGATGATCGTCAACGAGGGCATCCATTTCTTCAAATTCTGGCTCGACATCAGCCAGGAGATGCAGCTCAAGCGCTTCCACGACCGTCGCCACAGCCTGCTCAAGAGCTGGAAATTCTCGCCGATGGACATCGCCGGCATCAGCAAGTGGGACGACTACACCAAGGCATTGAACCTGATGGTCGAAAAGACCCACACCCAGCACGCGCCATGGATCGTCGTCCAAGCCAATGACAAGCGCCGCAGCCGCATCGCTGTCATCCGGCACATCCTGCGGGCGCTCGCCTATGACGGGCGCGACCTCGACGCCGTCGGCAGGCCCGACGGAAAGATCATCGCCGAAGGCATGAAGTTTCTGAAGGACTAGAGCGGATTATTGCGCGACGCCGCCGATGCGGCGTCTGCCGCCGCCCCTTGGCTTCAATGCAAGCCGGCAGAGCTTTTGCCAACACACCTCGCAGAGGTGGTGTCGCTTTGTCGAACGCCTGGGCTTCGGTGGAGGTGTGATACGGGGTGGGCGCAAAAAAATGGGGCGGATGGTCGCGTGACTGGAGTCGACCGCAACCATCACGCACCCACGGCCTGCGAGCCGTAAATTTGGATACTACGACAGTAATCGAACCAAGCCACGCCAGCTGTATCAGACAGCCCGCACGCGTAGGTGCGTCCTCCCCAAGGCGACCGGTCCAGTTCCATTGCAACACCCCCATGCTGCAATTCCCCGCAGGCAATTATGCATATTGGCCCATCTGAGGCCATGCCCCGAATGGGTGAGACGCCGACTAATTAATGTAAATTGTTGTTTCCGATTGGGGGCTTGCCTGCCTTGTCGCACATTGCTCCACAATGGCTTTGCCTGCGCGCGACGACGACGTTAAAGCTTCTGCCAGAGATCACCAGCGACGCGCATCCATACCGGATGCGTCGCAACCAAAGGCCTGGAGCAGCCATGAACCCCGCACCGCTGATGCTTGCGATCGTCCTGTCGCTTGCAGCACTGCTCAGCCCGGCCCGATCGGCCGAACCGCGGGTGCCGGTGCTGTGGGACAGCAAGGAGCGGCTGCCGAAGCCTGACCTGTCGACGCTGCCGCGCCTGCGCTTCCTGACCACCACTGATTTCCCGCCCTTCAATTTCATCGACAAGGCCGGCCGGCTGTCGGGCTTCCACGTCGATCTCGCCCGCGCCATCTGCGCTGAACTGGGCATTGCCGAGAAATGCCAGATCCAGGCCCTGCCGTGGAATGAACTTGGTGGCGCGCTCAATTCAGGCGAAGGCGAAGCTCTCATCGCCGGCGTGCCAGCGACGGCCGAGACGCGCGAAAAGTATGCTTTCTCGCGGCCTTATCTCCAGTTCCCGGCGCGCTTCATCATGAGGAAGGCGCAGGCCATCACCGAGCCGCTGGTCGACAAGTTGCGCGACAAGCGCGTCGGCGTGCTTGCGGGCTCGGCGCATGAGCGCGTGCTCAGGGACTACTTCGGCAATCTGAAGGTCGTTACCTACGCCAAGCCGGACTGGCTCAACGCCGACCTCAAGGAGGGCAAGCTCGATGCCGTCTTCGGCGACGGCCTGCGTCTGTCCTTCTGGCTGAGCGGCAGCGACGCCGCCGGCTGCTGCCGCTTTGCCGGTGGGCCCTATCTTGCCCCGGAATACCTCGGCACCGGGCTTGCGATCGCGACCAGGCCTGATAACGCCGCCCTGACGGCGGCCTTCGACTATGCGCTGCACGAAATCTCGGCAAAGGGCACCTTCGCCGAGCTCTATCTCCGCTACTTCCCAGTCAGCTTCTTCTAGGCGTCCGTCCTGATCAGGTCAGGGTGCGGTGGCGCGCCTTGGTGGCGCGCTCGATCGCAGCGATGGTGAGCGCATCGACGCTCAGGTGATGGCGCAGCCGCTGCAGGATACGCACCTCCTCCATCCGCATTTCGAGATCGACTGTGGCCACCTCGAAAGCCGCCGCATAAGCGGTGTCGTGCAGCCGCTCCGGAATTGCCCTGCGGGCGAGCTCGAGCACGCCTTCCAGCCCTGGCTCCTCGTGCAGCAGTTGCTGGCAGTCCTGGGCCACGGCGATCAGCCGCTTGTCATCGAAATCCATGAAAACAGGCCATGACTTGACCACCTCGCCGATCCGCGCCAGCTCGACATCGGTCATGTCGCGGTGATGACCATCAGATAGATCAGCGCCTCGTGGGCGGTCGGCAAGGGCATGGAGTTCTCCAAAGCGTTGAATGTCGCCCGAACTTAGGAACGCGACCCCGCCGCTGCAACGAAAAATGGCCGGAATCGTTGACGCCCGCGGCCTGCGCGCATAGAGCATGCCCTCTTCGGCGGAAGTTCCGTCCAACGAAAAGGGCTCTCGACATGACGAGATCAAACATCATCGATCTCAACCCCGAACTCCTCACGGCAGCGGCTGAAAGCAAAGCCTGGCCGTTCGAGGAGGCCAAAAAGATCGTCGAGCGCTACAAAGGCAAGGAATTCCCCGAGACCGTCCTGTTCGAGACCGGCTACGGCCCGTCCGGTCTGCCGCATATCGGCACCTTCGGCGAAGTGGCGCGCACCACCATGGTGCGCCACGCCTTCCGCGTGCTGACCGAAGACAAGGTCAAGACCAAGCTGCTGTGCTTCTCCGACGACATGGATGGCATGCGCAAGATCCCCGACAACGTACCGGACCGGGCGTTCCTCGAACCGCATCTGCACAAGCCGCTGACGGCGGTGCCGAATCCCTTCGGCGGCGACTATGCCAGCTTCGGCGACCACAACAACGCGATGCTCTGCCGCTTCCTCGATACCTTCGGTTTCGAGTACGAGTTCGCCAGTGCGACCGAGTACTACAAGGCCGGCAAGTTCGATGCGATGCTGTTGCGCGCCGCCGAGAGCTACGACCAGATCATGGCGGTGATGCTGCCGACGCTGGGCGAAGAGCGCCAGGCGACCTACAGCCCGTTCCTGCCGATCTCGCCGAAGAGCGGCCGCGTGCTCTACGTGCCGATGAAGCATGTCGATGCCAAGACCGGCACGATCACCTTCGACGACGAAGGCACCGAAACCACGCTGTCGGTCACCGGCGGCAGGGTCAAGCTGCAGTGGAAGCCGGACTTCGGCATGCGCTGGGCAGCGCTCGGCGTCGACTTCGAAATGTTCGGCAAGGATCACCAGACCAATGCCGTCATCTACGACCGCATCTGCAACCTTTTGGGCGGGCACGCGCCGGAGCACTTCGTCTACGAACTGTTCCTCGACGAGAACGGCCAGAAGATCTCGAAGTCGAAGGGCAACGGCCTGACCATCGACGAGTGGCTGACCTACGCGCCGACCGAAAGCCTTGGACTCTACATGTACCAGCGCCCGCGCCAGGCCAAGAAACTCTATTTCGACGTCATCCCGCGCGCCGTCGACGAGTACTACACCTTCCTCTCCGCGTATCCGCGACAGGAATGGAAGGAACGGCTGGGCAATCCTGTCTGGCACATGCATGACGGCAACCCGCCTGTTATCGACATGCCGGTGCCGTTCTCGATGCTGCTCAACCTGGTCAGCGCCTCCAACGCGCATGACAAGGCAGTTCTGTGGGGCTTCATCTCGCGCCATGCGCCCGGCGTGACGCCCGAGACGCATCCCGAGCTCGACAAGCTGACCGGCTATGCCGTCCGCTACTTCGACGATTTCGTGAAGCCGACCAAGACCTTCCGGCCGGCCGACGACGTCGAGCGGGCGGCACTGGAAGCGCTGGAAAAGGCGCTTGCCGACCTGCCCGCGGGTGCTGACGGCGAAGCCATCCAGAACGCCTCGCTTAACGTCGCGCGCCAGATCGAGCGCTACCAGGACCACAGCAAGAAGAGTCCAGAGGGTGGCCCAGGCGTGTCCGGCGCCTTCTTCCAGATGATCTACCAGGTGCTGATCGGCCAGGAACGCGGTCCCCGCTTCGGCTCGTTCGCAGTCCTTTACGGCATCGCCGAAACCCGGACGCTGATCACCAAGGCGCTGGAAGGCAAGCTGGCGGCCTGACGTGCCACCAGCCGGCGCGGCCGCTGCGTTCAGCCTGGTGCCGGCCCGCGAGGCTGATTTCGAACGCTTGTTCGAGATTAGATTGCTTGCAATGCGGCCGAGCCTGGAGCGCATCGGCCGCTTCAATCCAGAGCGGGCGCGTGCCCGCTTTCGCGCGTCGTTCCGCCCCGAGCATACGCGCCTGATCCTGGACCCGGCCGGACAGCTGATAGGCTGCGTCGCCTTTGGCCCACAAGATGGTGCGTTGTTGCTCGAGCACTTCTATCTCGTGCCGCAAGCGCAGGGGCGTGGTGTCGGCGGCGCCATATTGCGACAGCTGTTGGGCGAGGCCAATGAGAGTGCCAAGCCAATCCGCCTCGACGTGTTGCGCGGCAGCGACGCCCGGCGCTTTTACGAGCGCCACGGCTTCGTCGAAACCCATCGCGACGAATTCGACCTCTATCTGGAGCGGTTGCCCGAAAGCGCCTGAATTACTGCGCCGGCTCTTCGACGGCCGGCTCGGATGGCGGCGGCTCGACCGCGGGCAGGCTCGTCCCCACAGGCGTGAGCGTCATCTCGATGCGCGTCGGTACCGGCCCGTAGATGCCCTTCTTCTCGGCCTCGGCCTTCTTGCCCGCCTCGACATACGGACCACCGGCCTCGGCTTTGGCCCAGCCATTGGCGACCAGCCATTGGCCGACGTCCTGCTTGCCAATGCGGCAGCGGGCAACGATCACGCCGCGCTCGGACTGAGGCGGCACATCGCAGACCACGGCGCGGGAGCGCAGAAAGCTGCGAAACGCCGTGCGCGCCCGCGTTCCGCAGTTCCACTCCTTGCCCTCATAGCTGCAGTTTTCGCCGACATCGACGGGGGTCACCCCCGCAATCGCCACGCTGAAACCTTTGGCCTCGATCAGGCCTGAAGCCGACGCTACCGGCTGGAACAGTGTTGTGCCGTCCCAATCGTCGGGCATCTTGGGCTTGGGCGGCAACGCCAGGCTGAGTTCGCTCAATGGCGGGCGCGGTGCTTCGCGCACAAGATCGCCCTGCTCGAGCGGCGGCGGGGCGATGTCTTCAGGCGCCACCGGTCTCGACGCAGCCTCGGCATCGAGCGCCTCCGGCTCGACCGCCGACGTGCTACCCTCTTCCGGCGGCGGCATGTCAGGCAGGTCGCTTTCGTCGATCACGTCGATCTCGGGCGCCTCGATCGCCGCGAGCCTGTGCCCGCCCATGGTGACGAGCAAGGCCGCAATGCCGAACGCTACGGCGGCGACGGCCATGGCTGCCGGGCGCATCTTACTGGCTCGCCCAGACGATGCGCGCCACCCATTCGACCTCATGGGTCTGGAAACGCCTGACCGGATGTTCGGGGTTGAGCGACACCAGTTCGATGATGCCTTGCGTCTGGCGCTCCAGCACCTTGGCCATGACCTCGCCCGAGACAGTCTTGACCACGACGCGGTCACCCTTGCGCACGACGGCCCCCGGTTCGACGATCAGCACGTCGCCGTTACGGTAAAGCGGCAGCATCGAGTCGCCCTGTACCTCGAGCGCGTAGGAGCTCTCGGTGGCCCGTGCCGGAAGCTCGATCAGGTCCCAGCCTTGTCCCGCGGGAAATCCGGCATCGTCGAAGAAGCCGCCAGCGCCTGCCTGCGCAAAGCCCAGCAGCGGCACGCCGGCCGCCCGCTCCCTCACCTTGGACTTGTTGACCGGTCTCACCGGCTCGACAAAACCTAGGAATTCTTCGAGCGAGGAGTTGGTGGCCTCGAGAATCTTGGCCAGCGACTCCGTCGAAGGCCAGCGCGGCCGCCCGTCGACGGACTGGCGCTTGGATTTGTTGAACGCGGTCGAGTCGAGCCCGGCCTTCTTGGCGAGGCCCGACGCCGAAAGCGAATAACGCTCGGCGAGAGCGTCTATGGCGGCCCAGACACGTTCATGCGAGAGCATGGCGCTCCCCTTTGGACAGGAAAAAATACCTTTCGGCATTTAACCATGACGATCGCCATTGTCCACCGCCAATGCGGACGGACAGTATGCCGACGCCGGCGCGTCACGCAGCAATGAACGTACAAGCCGATGAAAAATCAGCCTGCCAGTACGGCCATCGTCGCCGGCGGGCCCTTCCTCAAATCCTCGGCATTCATCACCGGGATCATGTCGACATTGGCGTTGAAGCCAAAGAAGAAGCGCTCGGCGACCATCGGCATGTCGGACGAATGGGCCACATCGAGGAAGATGAACGCCGTACGCCGCCCGGCCTCGGCAGTGAAATAGGCTGCCTCCGGCTTGAGGTCGGCCATGACGCGTTCAATGGCCTGGGGCAGCGAGCCGTCCTTGATCGCCCTGTTGCCGTCTTCGGTAGGGATTGAGACCTTCAGCATCATGCGCATGGCGAACACTCCTCCCAATGCACAATCGTTCAGGTCTCGCTATTTTAGCACTTTCTGACTCTCTTGAAGCTGCGTCAGTCCTTCGACTTCGCCAGCGTGCGCAGGCCCTTATGCGAGGCGATGAAGATGCTCTCCTCCTCGCTGGCGCCGCGCGGGGTGATGTCAGCGCCGAGCTCGCGCACCAGATCGTCGATCTGCACGAAGCGGCGGTTCGCCCGGTCGTAGACACCGGCGCTGGTCATGATCAGCGCCGCTGTCTCGCCGTTTTCGAGCACGAAGCGGTGCTTGCCGATCACCTCGGAGCCGCTCCAGGTCTCGATTGAGGAGACGACGTCGAAGCGCTTCCACAACCTGATTTCGCGCACAAACACCGTCTGCAGGCCACCCAGCATCGGTGCCCAGCCACGCTTGCGGGCGAGCTCGATCAGGCCCGAGCGCATGAAGATGTCGATGCGACCGACATCGGCCAGCATCATGTAGCGCGCATTGTTGAGATGCATGTTGAAGTCGATGTCGGTCGGCAGGCAGCGGAACGACAGCCGGCCCTCATCGCCAAAACGGTAAGGGCCGCGACGAGATTTCGTCGCGGCCATGCGTGCCAGTCTTGCCCAGACGTACATGCTGCGTCAGGCCGCCTTCTTTTCCTCTGCCTTCGCGTAAGGATCGAAGCGCTGGTAGAAGGTCTCGCCCTTCTCGGCCATGTCGACCAGCAGCTTGGGCGCCTTGAACTCGGCGCCGTACTTCTTCTGCAGGTCCTTGGCGATCTTGACGAACTTCTTGGCGCCGATGCCGTCGATGTAGGACAGCGCACCGCCAGTGTAGGGCGCGAAGCCGAAGGCGAGGATCGAGCCGACATCCGCCTCGCGCGGGTCGGTGACGATGCCCTCCTCCATCACGCGCACGGCTTCGAGCGCGATGACCGACAGCAGGCGCTGCTTGATCTCCTCGACATCGACCTTCTCTGGAGCAAGCTGCGGATAGAGGTCCTTGAGGCCGGGCCACAGCTTCTTCTTCGCCGGTTTTGCCGGGTAATCGTAGAAGCCCTTGGTGTTCTTGCGGCCGAGGCGACCATGGCTGTCGACCATGGTGTTGATCAGCGCCATCTGGCGTGGATCGACAGCCTTCTCGCCGAGGTCCCGGATGGTCTGCTTCATGATCTTCTGGGCGAGGTCGACGGCGGTCTCGTCGGTCAGCGCCAGCGGGCCGACCGGCATGCCGGCAGCCTTGGCGGCGTTCTCGATCATCGCTGCCGGCACGCCTTCGATCAGCATCTTGAAGGCTTCCGACATGTAGCGCAGCACGCAGCGGTTGACGTAGAAGCCACGCGTGTCGTTGACGACGATCGGCGTCTTCTTGATGGCGCGGACGAAGTCCATCGCCACCGCAAGCGCCTTGTCGCCGGTCTTCTTGCCCATGATGATCTCGACCAGCATCATCTTGTCGACCGGTGAGAAGAAGTGGATGCCGATGAAGTTCTTCGGCCTAACCGAGTTCTTGCCAAGCGAGGTGATCGGTATTGTCGAGGTGTTGGAGGCAAACACCGCCGACGACTTGAGCACGGCTTCCGCCTTCTCGGTCGTCGCCTTCTTGACTTCCGAATCCTCGAACACCGCCTCGACCACGAGGTCGCAGCCGGCGAGGTCGGCATAGTCGGCGCTCGGCGTGATCAGCGACAGGAGCTTCTCGCGCTCCTCCGGCTTGGCCCGCCCCTTCTTGACCTGGTCGGAGATCAAGCTGTCGGAGTGCGCCTTGCCCTTGTCGGCCGCTTCCTGGTCGCGGTCGACGAGCACCACCGGGATGCCGGCCTTGGCGGTGACAAAGGCGATGCCCGCCCCCATGAAGCCGGCGCCGATGATGCCGATCTTCTTGAACTTGGTATCGGCGATGCCTTCGGGGCGGCGAGCGCCCTTGTTCAGCTCCTGCAGCGACACGAACAGCGAGCGGATCATCGCCGCCGCTTCCCTGGTCTGCATGATCTCGGTGAAGTAGCGCTGCTCGATGCGCAGGCCGGTGTCGAACGGCACCAAAAGGCCTTCATAGACGCATTTCAGGATCGCTGTCGCAGCCGGATAGTTGCCATAGGTCTCGCGGCGCAGGATAGCGATTGCCGGCGGCCAGAGATTGGCACCCGCGGCCGAATAGACGGGACCGCCCGGCAGCTTGAAGCCCTTCTCGTCCCACGGCTGGACCGGCTTCAGGCCGTTCCTGATCATCGCCTTGGCGGTCTCGATCAGCTTCTTCGGCTCGGCGATCTCGTGGATCAGGTTCATGCCCTTCGCCTTCTGCGGCGACAGCGTCTGGCCCGAGGTCAGCATCTGCAGCGCCGACTGCGGGTCGGCCAGCCTCGGCACGCGCTGGGTGCCGCCGGCGCCCGGGAAGATGCCGACCTTCACTTCCGGCAGGGCCATCTTGACCTTGTCCGAGTCAGCCGCGACACGTCCGTGGCAGGCCAGCGACAGCTCGAAGGCACCGCCCATGCAGGTGCCGTTGATCGCCGAAACCCATGGCTTGCCCGAGGTCTCGAGCTTGCGCCACAACGCGCCCATGCGACCGGCGTTGTCGAACAGGAGCTTGGCTGCCTTCTCCGGATCCTTGGACTTTTCCTTGGCATAGATGCCGAGCATCTTCTGCAGCATGGTGAGATCGGCACCACCGGAAAAAGTCTCCTTGCCCGAGGTGATGACGGCGCCCTTGATGCCGGCGTCGGCAACCACCTGGTCGATGATCTTGTCGAGCTCGCCCATCACCTCTTCGGTGAAGACGTTCATCGAGCGGTCGGGCATGTTCCAGGTGACGAGCGCAATGCCATCGGCATCAACGTCGACCGTGAAGTTGGTGTAGGTCATGTCTGTCTCCTTCCGGCCGAAATCAAACGCGTTCGATGATCGTTGCGGTGCCCATGCCGGCGCCGATGCACAAGGTCACCAGCGCGGTGTTGAGGTCGCGGCGCTCCAGCTCGTCGAGCACGGTGCCGAAGATCATCGCCCCGGTCGCCCCCAGTGGGTGGCCCATGGCGATCGCGCCGCCATTGACGTTGATCTTGTCGTGCGGGATCTCGAAGGCCTGCATGTAGCGCAGCACCACCGAGGCGAAGGCCTCGTTGAGCTCGAACAGGTCGATGTCGGAGATCTTCATCTTGGCGCGCTTGAGCAGCTTCTCGGTCACGTCGACCGGACCGGTCAGCATCATTGCCGGCTCCGAGCCGATATTGGAAAAGGCGCGGATGCGGGCGCGCGGCTTGAGGCCCATCGTCTTGCCGGCCTTCTTCGAGCCGAGCAGGACCGCGGCCGCACCGTCGACGATGCCGGACGAATTGCCGGCATGGTGGACGTGATTGACCTCTTCGAGCTCGGGATAGCGCTGAACGGCAACCGCATCGAAGCCGCCCATCTCGCCGGGGATGACAAAGGAAGGCTGCAATTGGCCGAGCGACTGCATGTCTGTGGTCGGGCGCATGTGCTCGTCATGGGCAAGGATGGTGAGGCCGTTCTGGTCCTTCACCGGAACCACCGACTTCTTGAAGTAGCCCTTCTCCCAGGCCTTGGCGGCGCGCTTCTGGCTCTCGACGGCATAGGCGTCGACGTCGTCGCGCGAGAAACCATATTTGGTGGCGATCAGGTCGGCCGACACGCCCTGTGGCATGAACCAGGCCGGCATGCCGACCGAGGGATCCATGAACCAGGCGCCGCCCGACATGCCCATGCCGACGCGCGACATCGATTCCACGCCGCCGGCGATCACGATCTCGTCGGCGCCCTGCGCGATCTTCGCAGCGCCGAAGTTGATGGCGTCGAGGCCGGAGGCGCAGAAGCGCGAGATCTGCATGCCCGGCGCCTTGTTGTCGTAGCCGGCCTCGAAGGCGGCCGAGCGCGGGATCACCGAACCGGCTTCGCCGACGGGATCGACGCAGCCGAAGATGATGTCGTCGACTTCTGCCGTGTCGAAGCCGTTGCGGTCGCGCAGCGCTTCCAGCACCTTGGCGCCGAGGCGCACCGCCGGAACCTCATGCAGCGATCCATCCTTCTTGCCCTTGCCGCGCGGCGTGCGCACGGCGTCATAGACAAAAGCGTCAGCCATTTTCTGTCCCTTTCTTGCTCGTTCGCGAGTGCTCCAGGCACCCAGCGTCGATCCACAGCTTTTCGCCCGACGCGCCGACTAGCGCAGCGCCTCGCGCAAACGTCTCAGTTCACTCTTGAAGCCTGCTGCATCAGCCGGCTCGGCGTCATTCCAAAGTTCCATCAGCTCAGAATTCTGTCCGCCGATGCACTCGACAGCTTTGATTGCTTTGGCCTTCAAACCGGTCAAAGCCTGCCAGCTCGAGACACTTCGGAGTGCGGTCTCGGCAGACTCGGACAGGAAGCCGGACATCCCGCCAGCGGTCGCCACGATTGCCGCTGCCGCAACGGCTACGGAGCCGTCCGGAGCCTCGATGTAGCCGCCTGTTCCACAACCGGCATCAAGGGCGCGCGAGATCGCGACAACACCGTGCTGCTCGAACTCCGCAACGAAGTCAGCGGCATCATCGTTCTCGAAGGGTTTCACGCCCCAGGCGCCCATTGCCAGTTCCTCTACAAGCTTCGCGCGATCAGCAACTTCATGATCTCGTTCGTGCCGCCATAGATACGCTGCACGCGAGCGTCGCGATACATGCGGGCGATCGGGTATTCGTTCATATAACCATAGCCGCCGAACAATTGCAGGCACTCGTCGACGATCTTGCACTGCAGATCCGACAGCCAATACTTTGCCATCGAAGCAGTTACCGGATCGAGCCCGCCGGAAATATGGCGGGCGACGCAGTCGTTGTAGAAAACCCTGCCGATGGTCGCCTCGGTCTTGAGTTCGGCCAGCCTGAACTGGGTGTTCTGGAAGTCGAGGATCGCCTTGCCGAAGGCTTTGCGGTCCTTGACGTAGTCGATTGTCACGGCCAGCGCGCGCTCGATCATGGCGATGGCGCCCGTGCCGATCTCCAGCCGCTCCTGCGGCAGTTGCTGCATCAGTTGGACGAAACCCTGGCCTTCTTCCTGTCCCAGCAGGTTGGAGGTCGGCACGCGCACGTCGTTGAAGAACAGCTCGGAGGTGTCGTTTGCCTTGAGCCCGATCTTGTCGAGGTTGCGGCCGCGCTCGAAACCGTCGACCTCATCGGTCTCGACGACGATCAGCGAAGTGCCCTTGGCGCCCTTGGACGGGTCGGTCTTGGTCACCACGATAACCAGGTTCGCCAGCTGGCCGTTGGTGATGAAGGTTTTCGAGCCGTTGATCCGGTACTGGTTGCCGTCCTTCTCGGCACGCGTCTTGACGCCCTGCAGGTCGGAGCCAGCGCCAGGCTCGGTCATGGCAATGGCGCCGATCAGTTCGCCGGTCGCCATCCTGGGCAGCCACTTCTTCTTCTGCTCTTCCGAGCCATAGTGGAGAATATAGGGGGCGACGATCGCATTGTGCAGGGCGATGCCGAAGCCGTCGACGCCGACATGGCCGATCGCCTCGATGATCGCGCTCTCATGGGCGAAGGTGCCGCCCGAGCCGCCATATTCCTCAGGCATCGAGGCGCAGAGCAGGCCGGCGGCGCCGGCCTTTTCCCAGGCCGCGCGATCGACGATCTCGTTCTTCTCGTAGCCGTCGTAGTGCGGCAGAACCTCTTCCGACATGAAGCGGTGCGCCATGTCGTAGAGCATCGCCACGTCTTCCCCGGCCCATGCGGGCCTGGGCAGTCCCAGAACATCTGCAGGAATTGTCGCCACGATCTCCTCCGCGTTTCGACGCCGCATTTGCGAGGCGGCCGCGAACGGCCGCCAGGTCTTGGATCAGAACGCCTCCGCGGCGAGCGCCATCATCGTCGCCGAGCCGGTCGACAGGCGCGCGAGATGCGCCGAGGTCTCGGGCATGACGCGCTCCATGAAGTAGCGCCCCGTCACCAGCTTGGTCTCGTAGAAATCGGCCGAACCATTGGCGCCGGTTGCGAGCTTGTCCTGAGCCGACTTGACCATCCGACCCCACATGTAGCCAAGCGCCACGAGGCCGAAGAGATGCATGTAGTCCGTCGAGGCCGCACCCGCATTGTCCGGATTGGCCATGCCGTTCTGCACCAGCCACATCGTCGCCGCCTGCAGGTCGTTGAGACCCTTCTTCAGCGCCTTGGTGAAGGGCGCCATCTGCTCGTCGCCGCGATTGGCCTCGCAGAACTCGCCGACGTCCTTGAAGAAGGCCTGCACGGCGCGGCCGCCGTTGAGGCCGAGCTTGCGGCCGACCAGGTCGAGCGCCTGCACGCCATTGGCACCTTCATAGATCATGGCGATACGAGCATCGCGGACGAACTGGCTCATGCCATGCTCTTCGATGTAGCCGTGGCCGCCAAACACCTGCTGCGCCATCACGGCATGCTCGAAGCCTTTGTCGGTCAGCACGCCCTTCACGATCGGGGTCATCAGGCCCATGTGATCGTCGGCCGCCTGACGCTCGGCGCCATCCTCGGAGCGATGGGCGACATCGGAATTGATCGCCGTCCATAGCACCAACGCCCGGCCGGCCTCGTTGAAGGCCTTCATGGTCATCAGCTTGCGGCGGATGTCGGGGTGGACGATGATCGGGTCGGCCTTCTTGTCGGGCGCCTTCGGCCCGGTCAGCGAGCGGCCCTGGATGCGGTCCTTGGCATAGGCAACGGCGTTCTGGTAGGCGATCTCGGAGACTGCAAGACCTTGCAGGCCGACGCCGAGGCGGGCCTCGTTCATCATCGTGAACATCGCCTTCAGGCCGCCATTGGCCTCGCCGATCAGGAAGCCCTCGGCCTCGTCATAATTCATGACACAGGTCGAGTTGCCGTGGATGCCCATCTTCTCCTCGATCGAGCCGCACGACACCGCGTTGCGCGCGCCGGGATTACCGGCTGCGTCGAGCTTGAACTTCGGCACGATGAACAGCGAGATGCCCTTGACGCCTTCCGGCGCGCCTTCGATGCGGGCCAGCACCAGATGGATGATGTTCTCCGACATGTCGTGTTCGCCGGCCGAGATGAAGATCTTCTGGCCGGATATCTTGTAGGAGCCATCGCCGTTCGGCACAGCCTTGGAGCGCAGCAGGCCGAGATCGGTACCGCAATGCGGCTCGGTCAGGTTCATGGTACCGGTCCAGGTGCCCTCGACCATCTTCGGCAGCCAGGTCGCCTTCTGCTCGTCGGAACCATGCACGAGGATCGCAGCCATCGCGCCCTGGGTCAGGCCGGGATACATCATCAGCGCCATATTGGCCGCCGACATGTATTCGCCGACCGCCGAGTGCACGGTGTAGGGCAGGCCCTGGCCGCCATGCTCGACCGGTACGGCCAGCCCCATCCAGCCACCCTCTCGATACTGGTCGAAGGCCTCCTTGAAGCCCTTGGGCGTGGTCACCGAGCCGTCGTCGTTGCGGACGCAGCCCTCCACGTCGCCAACGCGATTGAGCGGATGCATAACGTTTTCAGCGAGTTTGGCCCCCTCTGCGAGGATCGCCTCCAGCACGTCGGGGCTGGCGTCGGAGAAGCCGGCGAGGTTGCTGTAGCGCTCGTAGCCGAGCACGTCATTGAGCACGAAAAGTGTGTCTTGGACCGGCGCGCGAAATGTCGGCATTGCTCTTCCTCCAGCAAATGTGAGCCGGTTCCGGCCAGACGGTATGCGACGGGGAACCGCTTGTCGAACCGCGATTAGCAAAAATTGACGTTTGCGTAAACGTCAATTTTTGTGAATCCGCAATTCGGCGAAATTTTCCGTGCGTTTTGAGCTTTTTAGGAGGTCGTCAGCGCTGAGGCAGGCGCTGGCCGGAGAAAAGGCGCAGGCGCCTGCTGCTTGGCTGCTTCCGCCCTTGCCAATGTCACCGTTACGACGCCGGTGCCGGACTTGCCGATATGAGGATGCGATAGCCAGTCAGCCGTCGAGTGCCGGCGACCACCGAGCAGAAGCACAGAGCTTGGCCTCCCCTTCAGTCCTTCCTGAAGATGATCCTGCCGAGCCAACCCGTGAGCATGGCGAGACCGATGGCGAAGAGGCCGTAGCCGAAGCCGTGGTCGGTGGCGAAGCGAAAGATGGTCTGCTCGAAGCCCGACTTGACGATGGCCAGCTGGGCCGAGGTTTCCTTGATGAAGATGCCGTTGCGAAACAGGAAGGCCCGCGCCTTGTGGGTGCCGACCGGAACGTTGGGGGCAAGGTGCAGCGTGGCGCGGAACAGGCTCTGCGACAAAAACTGCACGCCGCCGATATTGTCGGAGTAGAGCCCGGTCGCCAGCTTGCGCTCGCGCAGCGCGTCGGTGAACTCCTGGATGGTCAGCGGGCTGTCGCGCTTGTCCTCGGGCTCCATGTAGATGTTGTTGGCGCCGAGCGAGAGCTGGCGGTAGTTGTTGGGATCGGTGATGTCCTGCGGCTGGCGGGTGGTCGCCACCGAATAGGACATCGGCACGTTGACGAAGGTTTCGGACTGGGTGTTGATCCACATGCCGAGCACGCGGCTCTTGCGCCGCACCACCACCGGCCGTGCCGGACCCTCGAGCACGACATAGACATCGTAGCGGCCCTGGCGGTTGATCAGCGGGTCGGCGTTTTCGAGCGCACCGAAGATGGTGAGGTCGGCACCGGCGAAGTCGGCGGTGATGGCGACGCGGTCGGTCGAGAGCCCGATCTGGATGCTTTCGGGATGCGCCGGCTCCTGGGCGCGGGCCGGAAGGGCTGCCGCCAGCATCAGGGCTGCGAGACATGCCGCGACCCGCATCACAGAAGCCCGCTCACGCCGGTCAGCGAATAGAGGTTCTGCGGCTTGACGAACAGGTCGAAGCCGAGGCGCAAGGCAACGGCAAGCACCAGCAGTGCGAGCAGCGCGCGCAGCTGTTCGCCGCGCAGCTTCTGGCCGGCCTTGGCGCCGTATTGGGCGCCGGCAACGCCGCCGACCATCAGCACCAGCGCCAGGATGATGTCGACGGTCTGGTTGGTCGAGGCGTGCACCAAGGTGGTGAAGGCCGAAACGACGACGATCTGGAACAACGAGGTTCCGACGACGACGTTGGTCGGCACCTTGAGCAGGTAGATCAGCGCTGGCACCATGATGAAGCCGCCGCCAACGCCCATGATGGCGGAGAGAAAGCCGATGCCGGCGCCGATGCCGAGCACCGGGATGACCGAGACGAACAGCTTCGAGGTGCGGAAGCGCATCTTGAAGGGCAGGCGGTGGATCCAGTTGTGCTGGCCCGACTTCTTCAGGGCCGGCGGCACGCCGCCCTTGGTCAGGCGCAGCGCATTGACGCTTTCGATCAGCATCAGCCCGCCGACGGTGCCGAGAAAGACGACATAGAGCAGCGAAATGAACAGGTCGAGCTGGCCGATAGCGCGCAGCAGCGCAAAGACGAAGCCGCCGGCCGCCGAGCCGGCAATGCCACCGACAAGCAGCACCGTGCCGAGCTTGAAGTCGAGCGTGCCGCGCTTGAGATGGGCAAGCGCGCCGGAGAACGACGAGGCGATGACCTGGTTGGCGCCGGTGGCGACAGCGATGGCGGGGGGGATGTTGTAGAAGATCAGAAGCGGCGTGATCAGGAAACCGCCGCCGACCCCGAACATGCCCGACAGGAAGCCGACCGCCGCACCCATCGCAAGGAGCACGAACACATTGACCGACATCTCAGCAATCGGGAGATAAATGCCCACCCGTCAGACTCTGCAAATCGAATTGTTGCCGACGCCCATCCCTGGGAGCTTGTTGGCTACCGGGTACTTGCGCCGACATTGCGGCGAAGTCAAACTTCACCGGGCACAAAACGAAAAATAACTCAATCAGTTAACCCGCCGGTAAAGGCGGGCCACCTGATATCAGCCGTGGCTAATTATTTGCGCGCCAGGAGCGCCTCGACCAGAGGCTCGTCGACATTGCCGGTAGGCGCCAGAGCGTTGTCCTTCTGGAACGCCATGATCGCGTCCTTGGTCTTCTGGCCCATCATGCCGTCGGGCTTGCCGGCCTCGTAGCCGTTCCTGTTGAGGATCGCCTGGATGTTCTGCACCGCCCGCTTCATGTCGACGTTGGCGGCCGGCGCATCCTGCCAGGCAGCCGGCACCTCGACCGCGTTGGCGGCCGGGTCGAGCGGCTTGGGCTGCCACAATGCAGTCGTCTCTTCAGCACGCTTGAGCTGCTCGGGCTTTAGCGCCTTGGCGATCTCGTCGCGCTTGGCGGCAGCATCCTTGTCGCCCTGCTTGGCGACGATGGCGAACCACTTGTAGGACTCTTCGAGGTTCTGCTTCATTCCGACGCCCTTGGCAGCGAGGATGCCAAGATTGAACTGGCTGTCCTTGATGCCGAGTTCGGCAGCGCTGGTGAACCATCGGTTGGCCGAGTCGTTGTCGACGGTGCCGTCGGCGCCCATGGCGAACAGCACGGCAAGATTGTGCATGGCGCTGGCGTTGCCCTGGGCGGCGGCAAGCTGGTACCAGGTCTTGGCCTTGATGGCATCGCGTTCGACGCCGGTGCCCTTCTCGTACATGTTGCCGATGCGGTACTGCGCCGGTGCGAAGCCGAGCTCAGCGGCCTTTTCGTACCATTGGGATGCTGCCTTCATGTCGGCATTGGCGCCGCGCGCTTCGGCATAACGCGAACCCATCTCGTAGAGCGCCTTGGCGTCGCCGGCATTTGCCGCCTGGCGCAGCGCTTCCGGGCCGACAGCTTCGGGCATGAAGGCTGCCGGGGTGACGGACGGCTTTATGGTCTCGGTGGTAACAGGCTGCGCCGGGATCGACTGCGTGCTGGTCTGGTCGAGCGCAGCATCGGCCTGCACCTGGTCAGTCGATGCGTCGGCGATCTGCTCGGGCCCGATGGCGGGCGCGCTGGCGGTCTCGGCCTTGTCGGCATTGCGGACCGGTGCAGCGGCCAGTTCGACAGGCTTTGCCGGCGCCACGGCGGACGCCGTCTTGACCGGCAGCGATGCAGCTGGCGCTACGGTGATGCTTGCGGTTTCGATCGGGTCACTGATGAATGCCTTGCCGAGTTGCATACCGGCGAGCGCAAGCATCACGGCGCCGACGGCCATCAGCACCGACTTGCGGCGGGACTTGATGAGGTCGCCGATGCGCAGCGCCCGCACCGGGCCCTTGAGGTCGGAGCTACGCTTGGCCGCATCGGCCTCGGCAGCCGCGGCCTGGGCGGCGCGGCGGGCAGCGGCAATGAAGTCGGACTTCGAGGCGTCGGGCTCGTTGGCGCGCACCGTCTCACCGCGTTCGTCGCGGACGCGACGCATGATGGCGTTGAGGTCGGGTGCGCCGGAACCCGGCTCCAGCGGACGGTTGGCGATCTTGGGATCGAGCGGCGCGTCGAGCATCATGCCCGGCGCAGGCGTCTCGACGACAGGCTCGGCAATTTCCGCGGCGATGGGCTGCGGCTTGGCCTTCTTGCTGGTCAAGGCGCGGGCGAGACCGCTCAGCATCGATGTTCGGGGCGGCTTCTGCTCCTTCTTTTCAGCGCGCACGCCGTCGAGAGCAGCGACTGCGGCGGCGGCTTCGGCGGCTGCCTGGGCCGGACTGCGCGCAGGGCGGTCGTCGTCAGGCCGGTCGCTTGCGCGACGGCCGAAGGTATGAGGGGCTTCGGGCAGCGGCGCCGGTGCTTCTGGCTCCAGCGACGGCGTTTCGCTGAGCGACAGCTTCGGCGCCGGCGATAGCATTGTCGTCGACAACAGCTCGGCAACGGAGGCGGGCGGCGCTTCGACAGGCGCCGGCGCTTCGCTGGTCTCGATCGAGCCAAGCCGGTCGACGATCTTCAGCAACGTGTCGTGGATCGCCTCGAAGGTCTTGCCGTTGCGCTCGTCGGAGCGGCGGGTCAGCGCTTCGAGTGCCTTCAGGTCCTGAGCAAGGCCGGCCACCGCGGCCGCCTCCGTGGCCGAGCCGGAGAAGGAACGCACCGCATCCTCGGCGGCCTGGCGGGCTGCCTCGACGAGCGCATGATGGTTGCCCGAAATCGAGCGCTCGATCTCCTCGAGACGCGGCCGGATGTCCTCGAACTCGGGCAGCGGCGAGCCGGGCCGTGCCAGGTGGTTCGACAGTTCGCTGACCTGGGCTTCGAGGCCGCGGATGAGGTCGGGATCGATACTCGACACCTGTGCGGCGGAGATTTCGAGACGATTGGAGATGTCGTCGAGACGGGCTTCGAGCCCGCGCATCGCGAGTTCGGTCGAAGGGTCGGGGCGATTGGTTTCGAGGCGCTGGGCAAAGGCGGTGAAGCGCGCGTCGATGGCTTCCATGATGCCGGAATGGTCGGCGGCAGGCTGCGTCGACTGGCGATCGAGGCGCTCGCCCAGGTCTTCGAGGCGGCGTTCGAGATCGCGGAACAACACATTGCCGTGTTCGAAAGCGTCACCCTGACGACGCTCGAACACGTCGGCCAGCGCATCGAAGCGCTGCTCGATGCCCTGGAAGATCAGGCCGGCGTCAGGTGCGGCGGGCGTGCGCTCGATCTTATCGGCGATCAGCGAGATCTGGCGTGTCAGGCGCTCGACCGCCTGCTCAGGGATGTCGCTGCGCTGTGCGATGTCGTCGACCCGCTCGGAAAGTGTGTTGAGGCGGTCGATGATCTCGGCGGTCGGCTGCTCCGAGGTGATTTCCTCGATCTGGTGGGCAAGGGCAGCGATGCGCACCTCGATCCGCTCGAACGGCTCGGGATTGAAATGCGGCGTCTGTGCCGCGACCGTCGAAGCGACGATGGCGCGCGAGATTTCGTCGAGGCGCTCGTCGATGAGGCTGAACATCTCGTCGCCATGGCTGTCGCGCTGGCGCACGAACTGGTCGACTGCGCCCGCAAGCGTGCGAACCTTGTCTTCGATGGAGCGCAGCGACAGCGATTCGGGCAGGCTGTTGACGGCGTCGTTGATCTGTTCGAGCCGGCCGGCAAGAGCGGCGAGTGCCGGATCCTCGGGGCGCTGGCGGACATCAGCCGACATGCGGTCGGCAAATTCATCCCAGCGGCGGTCGAACTCGTCCCAGCGGCGGTCGACAGAAAGCACTGTCTCCTCGCGTGCGAGATCGCCGAGCGAGCGGCGGACCTGTTCGAGTTCCAGGCGCAACGTGTTGACGCTCTTGTCGTCGCTGCGTTCGGCGAGCGTGTGGATGGCGCCCGACAGACGCTCCAGTTCGAGGCCGAGCTCGGCTGCATGGGAGCCGACGGCGCCGGACTGGCTGGCGCGGTCGATGTCCTTGCGCAGCAGGTCGAATTCGCGCTGCAGCCCGGTGCTCATCTGGTGATGCATCTCCTCGCGCAGCGCGCGGAGTTCAACGGCGATCTTGCCGACAGCGGCGACGCCATCCTCCTGACCGCGGGCGCGGTCTATGTCCCGGGCGATGGCCTGGTAGGGGCGCTCGTAGGGTGCGGTGCGGCCATATTCGCCACGCGGCGTGTAACCGGCTGGCGGCGCCTGGCGTGGCGGCGCGCGGTAAGAATCAGCGGGTGACTCGCGTTGCTCGTTGCGCTGGCGTTCGAGCCGTGCCTCGAGATTTTCGAGCGAGCGATTGAGTTCGTCGAGCGAGGCCAGCGGGCGGCGCTGCCTGCCGTCGTTGAGGGAATCGAGATAGGACCGCTTGCTGTTCATCGAAACGCCCGTTGGTCAGAGTGCTGGTGCCGGAACCAGAAGTCTCAAGCCTTGCCGGGACGGAGGCTGCGATCTGCCACGGGAACTTTAGCCCTGGGCATTTCGCCGCCTTCCGAAACCGTGAACAATTCGGTACATGATGACCACGGGGGAAACCGACACGGCTACATTTCCCTCAACGTGGTAAACAAGCTCTTAACCAAGCTTAAGAAAGTGCGACGTTGTGTTCCCGCCTTGGCGGTCGGATCGGCCAGATTTCCCTTGCGTAGGGTAGGCTGCATCGTTATAGCATTTACGTAACCGTAAGACGTGTACAGATCGCCGTCTTTTGGTAGCATTTACATAGAAACCACGATCGGAAGCCTCGCCCCCTACGGCTTCCATCAGAGCACCGGCCGGCCTTGCCGCCATTGCTCGCAATTGGGGATAGCAGAGTAGATGATGAAGCTTGTATCGGTCGCCGATGTTGCGGCCAATGAAAACAATCTCTCCGGCGAGGACTACGTCCGCATCGGCGAAATGGCAAAGAAGTATGGCGTCACCTTGCGGACGCTGCGTTTCTACGAAGACAAGGGGTTGCTCAACCCCAAGCGCGAGGGCGCGACGCGCCTTTACACCCGTCGCGACCGCGCCCGGCTGAAGCTGATCCTGCTCGGCAGGAAGGTCGGTTTCTCGCTGCGCGACGTCAAGCAGATGATCGACCTCTACGATCCGACCGGCACCAACGCCAAGCAGCTGCGCTTGACCCTCGACAAGTCGGACAAGCAGTTGGGCCGCCTGCAGAAGCAGCGCCAGTTGCTCGACGAAGCGATCGGCGAACTGAACAACCACATGGCCGTCGTCCGCCAGCTGCTGGCCGAGCGCACCGCCGTCCAGGCAAGCGCTGCCAGCTGATATCAGGCAACATTGCTTCCTACATGGCCCGGCGCGGGAGACTGCGCCGGGTCGTTTTGCATTGGGGTGGCGTTTTTTTTAGATGGTGCGAGCGAAGCGATCGGGTCGACACATCAATGGCGCAACGTTCCGCCGCCCAGCGAAAAAGATTAACCCGGCCTGAGTAACGACCCGGCAATCGGATAGACCCGACTCGTCCCGATCATATACGCCGTCGGCGCTCCCTCCCGGAACATGCCGCGATAAGCCCGGTCGAGCACGTTGAGCGAACCGGTGAAGGCGCCGAAAGCAGGCATGATAAGGCGCGCGCCGTCGCTGGCGAAGCAGCGCCGGCGAACCGAGCGGCCGCGCTGGACGATGCGGGCGCAAGGGTGCAGGTGGCCGGCAATCTCGCCCTCGGCGTGGCCCTTCGACGGCTCGTGGCGAAACACCAGGCCGGCGACCGCAAGCTCCTCGACTGTTTCGCCCGGCAGGTCGTCGGGCGCATCAGGATCGTGGTTGCCTGCGATCCAGAACCAGCTCCGCCCGGCTATCATCGCCATCAGGCTGGCACGAAACGGTTCGGGCAGCCGTGCCGCACCCTCGCCGTCGTGAAAACTGTCGCCGAGACTGACGATGGTACGCGGCTGGTAGTCCGCGACCACCTCGGCAAGCCGCCGAAGCGTCGCCGCCGTATCATAGGGCGGAATCAGCCGACCGCGGCGGGCATGCGACGAGCCCTTCTCCAGATGCAGGTCGGAAACGACGAGCAGGTCGATATCAGGGAAATGCACAACGCCGCGCCAATCGCAGGCCGCGCGCACGCCAGCGACCGCAATCGCCTCGCAGCCAACCCTGGTCAGTTCACGCGCGGCTATGTTCATGTGCTTCCCATCGCCTCTTCGATCAGGTCCGCAGCCTCCAGAAGCAGCGTGTCGTTGGCCTCGCCATTGACCGGCTCGCGGCCGATCTCGAGCATGACGGGCACCGCCAGCGGCGAGATCTGGTCGAGCATCTTATGAACGATTCGCCCATGGATGCGCGAGAGCATCTCGGCCAGCCTCCTGACATCGAGCAGCCCGCTTGCGGCGTCCGCCCGCGTCGCCTTGAGCAGGATGTGGTCGGGCTCATGGCTGCGCAAGACGTCGTAGATGAGGTCGGCCGAAACTGTCACCTGCCGGCCGCTTTTTTCTTGCCCCGGGAAACGCTTCTCTATCAGGCCCGCGATCACGGCGCAGTTGCGGAAGGTGCGTTTGAGCAGCCAGCTGTCGGCGAGCCAGGCCTCGAGGTCGTCGCCAAGCATGTCCTCGTCGAACAGCTCGGCCAGTGACGGCTTCCTGCCCTTGAACATGCGCCCGAGATCGCCCAGCGCCCAGATCGCCAGCGAATAGTCGGTGGCGACGAAGCCAAGCGGCCTGGCTCCCATGCGCTCCAGTCGGCGGGTCAACAGCATGCCGAGCGTCTGGTGCGCCAGCCGTCCCTCGAAGGGATAGGCGACCATGTAGAACCTTTCACCACGCGGAAAGGTCTCGACCAGAAGGTCCTCCTGGCGCGGCAGCACCGACTTCTCCTGCTGGAAGCGCAGCCAGTCGGCCACCTGCTCCGGCAGCGCCTGCCATCGTGCGGGGTCGGCCAGCATGCCGCGCACCTGGTCGGCGAGATAGGTCGACAGCGGAAACTTGCCGCCGGCGTAGGACGGCACAAGCACGTTGCCGCCGCCGCCCGTCGAGACATAACACTCGTTCTCGCGGATGCCCTCGAAACGCAGCACCTTGCCGGCGAACATGAACATGTCGCCGATCGAAAGCGTCTCGACGAAATACTCCTCGATCTTGCCGAGCGGAGCGCCGCCGCGCAGCGTAAGTGCTGCAGCGGTGCCCGCGCCCGCCTTGCCTTTGGCGCGGGTGTAGCGGACGTTCAGCATCGGCGCCTCGATGATGGTGCCGACATTCAATCTGTATTGCTGGGCGATGCGCGGGTTGGACACCCGCCACTTGCCGTCCTTGGTCTTGCGGATACGGGCATAACGCTCGTAGCTGCGCAGCGCGTAGCCGCCAGTGGCGACGAAATCGACGACGCGGTCGAAACTGTCGCGGTCGAGCCCAGCATAGGGAGCCGCCCCAGTCACCTCGGCATAGAGCTCGTCGGCATCAAAGGGTGCTGCGCAGGCGCAACCCAGCACATGCTGGGCCAGCACGTCGAGCGCGCCGTCGATTAGCGGCGGGGTGTCCTGCGCGCCCAAATAGTTGGCCTCGAGTGCTGCCCGACACTCCAGTACCTCGAAGCGGTTGGCCGGTACCAGGATCGCCCGGCTCGGCTCGTCCATCCTGTGGTTGGCGCGGCCGATGCGCTGGGCCAACCGGCTCGCTCCCTTGGGTGCGCCGACATGGACGACGAGATCGACGTCGCCCCAGTCGATGCCGAGGTCGAGCGTCGAGGTGGCGACGACGGCGCGTAGGAAGTTGTCGGCCATGGCCTTCTCGACCTTGCGGCGCTGGCCGACGTCGAGCGAGCCATGATGCAGCGCAATCGGCAGATTGTCGTCGTTCACACGCCACAGCTCCTGGAACAGGAGCTCCGCCTGGCTGCGGGTGTTGACGAACAAAAGCGTCGTCTGGTGCCGGCGGATCGCGTCGTAGACCTCGGGGATGGCATAACGCGCCGAATGCCCCGACCACGGCACGCGTTCCTTGGAATCGAGGATCGTGATCTCTGGCCTAGCCCCGCCCGACACCGTGATCAGGTCGGCCATCTGGCCTGCAGGATTCTGCCTGACCAGCCAGCGCCGCAGCTCGTCCGGCTCGGCCACCGTCGCCGACAGGCCAATCGCCTGCAGGTCCGGCACGAACGCCCTGAGCCGCGCTAGCCCGAGGGACAGAAGATGCCCGCGCTTGGAAGTCACCAGCGAGTGCAGCTCGTCGAGCACCAGATAGCGCAGGCCGTTGAAGAAGCGGTCGGCATCGGGCGAGGCAATCAGCAGCGCCAGCTGCTCGGGCGTCGTCAGCAGAATGTCCGGCGGCGACAGCTTCTGTCGCGTGCGCTTGTGCTGCGGTGTGTCGCCGGTGCGCGTCTCCATCTTGATCGGCAGCTTCATCTCGTCGACCGGCTTGCCGAGGTTGCGCTCGATGTCGACGGCGAGCGCCTTGAGCGGCGAGATGTAAAGCGTATGTACGCCGCGCTGCGGTTCGCCTGGGCGCTTCTTAGGCCTGACCGCCAGATCCGTCAGCGCCGGCAGGAAACCGGCCAGCGTCTTGCCGGCGCCGGTGGGCGCGATCAGCAGCACCGAGTTGCCCTGTTGCGCGCTGGCCAGGAGATCAAGCTGGTGGGGACGCGGCGACCAACCGCGCTCGGCGAACCATCGCGCGAATGGCTCCGGCAGCATCGCGGCAGTCGAATTCGGCTCCAGTCGCGCTTGGCTCGTCACGCCCCATGCCTAGCGCGGCGAACGTGCTGCGCCAAGCGAAATCTGGAACAAAAAGGGATCAAGATAATCCCCGTTTCGCTGACCGGCCAGGTGCCCTTCCTTCGCGACGTAACAGGCTTGCATCCGAAGCACTGCCGTATCAGATGGGAAGCCAAACTCAGGACTGCCCCCCATGACCGACACCGCCTCCCACGAAGCCCGCATCACCGAGCTGGAAAAACTCGTCCGCGACCTTCAGGCCCAAATGGAAGCCTTGCAACAGCAGGTAGCCCCCATCGCCAAACCGGCTGAAAAGCCGCTGCGCTCGCGCGGCATGTTCGGCAGCCCGATCAGCAGTCGGCGCTAGGCGTACTCCGTCACCACGATCAGTCCCTCGACCGGCTCGCGGCGATCCTGGCGGATGACGGCGCGCTCCAGCGAAACCAGCCGCAGTCCGGCAGCGGCGATCAGGCCGTGCACGTAGGCCTCGGAATGGGCGTAGCGTCGCGAGGCCTGCAGCTCGAAGACTCCCTCGCCCTGGAGACGTTCGACGGAAAAAGCAAAAAGGCCCCCAGGCGCCAGCATCTTCATGACGCTCGAAAACACCTGGTCAAGCGCGCCGAGATACATAAAAACGTCGGCCGCCGTGACGAGATCGGCGGTAGGTCCCTCCGGCTCCAGTTCCTGCAAATCGGCCTTGACCAGATGGTCGTACACCCCCTTGTCGCGCGCCTTGCGCAGCATCTCCGCCGAGATGTCGTAACCGTCGAGTTGCTTCGCCACCGGCCTGAGCTTGACGCCCATCAGGCCGGTGCCGCAGCCAAGATCGGCGGCATGTATGAATGCGTTGCGCCCGGTCGCCGCGATCGCCGCCGTCAGCAGCTCCGGCACGCGGTAATGCAACGTCTCCACCAGCGCATGGTCGAACTTTTCGGCGTATTGGTCGAACAGCATCTCGACGAAGGCGCTGGGCGGACTGTCGGCTGCTGGTGCTGCCCCGATCAGCTGCAGCTTGAGCGCAGCGCCCGGCCGATCGGCTGGCTCGAACTTCAGTGACATGCGCCACGCCTCGGCGGCGGCCTCCTTCTGGCCGGCAGCCTCCTGCATCTCGCCAAGTCGGAACCAGCCCATCGCCCAGCCGGGCGCGAGCTCAAGTGCCCCGAGCATCAATTCGGCTGCGGCGACATGGTCGCCGGAACCGAACAGCATTTCGGCATAATCCGCCCGCCGGTCGGCAAGCAGGTCGTTGGAAGAGAGCTGCAACGGCGTCAAGCGCGGTATCCATGACAAGGAGGGTGGCGCGCATTACTGCCAAACCGGGCTTCCACGCAAGCAGCAAATGCCTATCTTGAGAGGATGCGGCCCAGCGACCTCCTCCATTCACGTCCCGAAGGGCTCTACTGCCCATCCGGCGATTTCTACATCGACCCGGTACGGCCGGTCGAACGCGCGCTCATTACGCACGGCCATTCCGACCATGCCCGCCCCGGCCACGCCAAGGTACTGGCGACGCGCGAGACGCTCGACATCATGGCAATACGATACGGGCCGCATTTCGCCGCCACCAGCCAGGCGATGCCGCTCGGCGAGAAGATCCGGCTCGGTGACGTCACCGTGTCGTTCCACCCCGCCGGCCACGTGCTCGGTTCGGCCCAGATTGCGGTCGAGCGCAATGGCATGCGCATTGTCGCCTCCGGCGACTATAAGCGCGTCAAGGACCCGACCTGTGCCGGCTTCGAGGTCGTGCCCTGCGACGTGTTCATATCAGAGGCCACCTTCGCCCTGCCCGTCTTCCGCCATCCCGACGCTTCAGAGGAGATCGGCAAGCTTCTGAGATCCATCCGGCAGTTTCCCGAACGCGCGCATCTCGTCGGCGCCTATGCGCTCGGCAAGGCACAACGGGTGATGCGGCTGTTGCGCGACCAAGGCTATGACAGGCCGATCTACATCCACGGCGCGCTCACGCGACTGAGCGAATACTACCAGAGCCAGCGCGTCGACCTCGGTGACCTTCAGCCGGCGACCGTCGAGGACGGCGACAAGGCCGATTTCGCCGGCGCCATCATCGTTGCGCCCTCCTCAACCTTCGCCGACCGCTGGGCCCGGCGCTTCCCCGACCCGCTCGCCGCCTTCGCCTCGGGATGGATGCGCATCCGGCAGCGCGCCAAGCAGGGCGGCGTCGAGCTGCCGCTCGTCATCTCAGACCATTCCGACTGGGCCGAGCTGACTGCCACGATCACGGAAACAGGCGCCGGCGAGGTCTGGGTCACTCACGGCCGCGAGGAAGCGCTGGTGCGCTGGTGCGAGCTCAACGGCATAGCGGCTCGGCCGTTGCACCTCGTCGGCTATGAGGATGAGGGGGATTGATGGCCAACATGGTGTTCTTTCCCACACTCCCCTGCCTGGTCCCGGACGGCAAGACTGGCCGGCTTGCGGGACGGCGCCCCCCTCGGTCCTGCCGGACATCTCCCCCGCAAGGGGGGAGATCATTCGCCTCGCCGCCTCCGCTCGACCTGCAACATTGGCGACTGGCGCACGCCGGAATGGCAGCTGATCTCCCCCCTTGCGGGGGAGATGGCCGGCAGGCCAGAGGGGACGAAGCTCAGCCTTCGCGGGGAACCATCACCCCATGAACCGCTTCGCCGAACTCCTCGACCGTCTGGTGCTGACGCCGTCGCGCAATGGCAAGCTGAAGCTCATCACCGACTACTTCCGCGCGGTCGAGGATCCCGACCGCGGTCTGGCGCTGGCGGCAATTACCGGCGAGCTCGACATCACCTCGGTCAAGCCGGCAATGTTGCGCCAGCTCGTCTCCGAGCGCATGGACCCTGTCCTGTTCGGCTATTCCTATGACTATGTCGGTGACCTCGCCGAGACGGTGTCGCTCGTCTGGCCAGAAGTGCCCGAAAGCCGACCCGACCACGACATCACGCTTGCCGAGGTGGTACAGAAACTGCAGTCGGCCAGCCGCTCCGACGGGCCGGCCGTGCTCGCCCGCCTGCTCGATCAGGCCGGCACGTCGGCCCGCTTCGCCATCATCAAACTTGTCACCGGCGGCCTGCGCATTGGCGTTTCCGCCCGCCTAGCCAAGCAGGCGCTGGCCGATCTCGGTTCCGTCGACGTCGCCGAGATCGAGGAGCTATGGCACGGGCTGACCCCGCCCTATGTCAGCCTGTTCGCATGGCTGGAGGGCAAGGCTGGGAAGCCCGAGAAGGCTGCGCGGGCATTGTTCCGACCGGTGATGCTGTCCAATCCGATCGGCGATGGCGATCTCGAAAAGCTCAATCCCGCCGAATACGCCGCCGAGTGGAAATGGGATGGCATTCGTGTCCAGGCGGTATCGGAGGGCGGCATCCGCAGGCTCTATTCGCGCACCGGCGACGACGTCTCCGGCGCCTTCCCCGACGTGGTGGCGGCGATGGATTTCGACGCGGCACTCGATGGCGAACTGCTCGTCGGCGTACCCCGCGAGGCAACCGGCACATTCTCCGACCTGCAGCAGCGCCTCAACCGCAAGACCGTGTCGGCCAAGATGCAGGACCGCTACCCCGCCTTCGTGCGCTGCTACGACCTGCTGCAGATCGATGGCGAGGATCTGCGCGAGCTACCCTTCACCGAACGCCGCACGCGGCTCGAGGCCTTCATCGCCAAGCTCGACCCCGGCCGTTTCGACCTGTCGCCGCTGGTAGCCTTCGACAGTTGGAGCCAGCTGGAAGCGATGCGTAGAGAACCACCACACCCGATCATCGAGGGAGTTATGCTGAAGCGACTGGATTCGCCCTATCTCGCCGGCCGCCCCAAGGGTCCCTGGTTCAAGTGGAAGCGCGACCCGCACACTGTCGACGCAGTGCTGATGTATGCCCAGCGCGGCCACGGCAAACGTTCGAGCTTCTACTCGGATTACACCTTCGGCGTCTGGTCGGGCGTTGCGGGGGCGGAAGAGCTGGTGCCGGTGGGCAAAGCCTATTTCGGCTTCACCGACGAGGAACTCAAGCAGATCGACAAGTTCGTGCGCGACAACACCGTCGAGCGCTTCGGCCCGGTGCGATCGGTGCGCGCCGACAGGGGCCACGGTCTGGTGCTGGAGGTCGCTTTCGAGGGCCTCAACCGCTCGACCCGCCACAAGTCGGGCGTCGCCATGCGCTTTCCCAGGATATCCCGGCTGCGCTGGGACAAGCCGCCTGCAGAAGCGGACCGCATCGAGACGCTGCAGGCGCTGCTCGACTAGCGCATCGTGCCTTCAACAAAATAGGGTCCCGAAAATCGGACGCCGTTTTCGAAACGAGATCATGCCCACAGCGGCTTATTCGGTCACCGAGACCCTGATCTCGTAGATGTCGACCGCCTTGCCTTCCTTGCCCAGGTCCGAGTTGATGGCGATGGTGCCGGCGGCACCGGGCTCCTTGTCGGGCACGTCCATCTCGAACAGGTATTCGCCGCGCTGATAGCCGACGAGGTAGCGCTTGCGGCCGCAGTCGCCAAGTTCGCCGAAATTGCAGTCGACAGCCATCTGCGTTTCCTTGCCGTCCTCGGCGCGCGCGATGATGTCAAACACCGCATGCTTGCCGGCGATCTGCTCAAGCACGCCACGGCCGACATCGAAGACGATCGCCGACCCGGTATCGCCCGAACGGATGCGCAAGAAGGTGCCGGTGTCGTCCTTGGCGACTTCGGCCGATGTGCCACTCGGCGCGCTGACATCGGTTGGGTCGGTGGGCGTGAACACGGTGATCCAGTTACGTGCCTGGTCGACCTCGCCTGGCCGTGCCGGTCCGGCGTCGTTCGGCGAAAAATCCTCGCTTTCGAGCTGCTTCGGGGGGTTGTGCACCGAAGTGTCGATTTCCGCCGCCGACTTGAACTGGCCGGTCTGCACCGCCCACCAAGCGCCGATGCCGCCCATGGCAAGCAAGGTCACGGCAAAAAACATCGCCGCATAAGGGCGGCGTCGCTCGGCCCGCGCGCTGGCACGGTCAGCGGCACGCCGTTCCGCCCGGCTGCGCTTCTCTGTGATCTCGACCGGCGGTCCATCGGGCAGCACCGCATCGGGCATGATGTCGGGCACGACGGGTGTCACACCCGCCGCAGGCGTACCGATCGAAATCGAGGGCGCCGTTGTTGCACCATTGCCGTTGAGCGAGATTTCCGGCACCGATGCGGCGCCAGCCTGACCGAGCGAGACGGATGGGGCCGCCGGCATGAATTCCGATTCGATCTCGGTGATCTTTGCTTGCAGCGACTTGCGGCGGCCGATCGCCGCCTCCACCGTCATCGCCGGATTGGCCTTGAGCGCGCGGTCGAGCGCGCCGAAGGCGGCGCGATAGACCTTTTCACGAAACTCACGATTCTCGGGATCGCCTTTTTCGAAAGCGTTCCGGATCGCTTTTTCGATCGAATCCAACCGATGTTCCTCGCAACGCGCCTGTGTTGCCAGATGGTTAGCGGCAGAAAAGGCATCAATCAACGGCACCTCTAGCGAAATGTCGGCCAAAATGGCTGCAATGGCAGGTAAGGCCGGCAAAACAACCAGCGCCTCGCCGCAGATGTCTGCGGCGCGCGCCGGACCGGGACCCGGGGACTGATGCATTGTCGATCCTGCCCGATCTGCTATATGGAGTGACGTTTACGGAAACGTCAAAATCGATACCCGGGAGAGACGCGTGGCATTGCCTGAAATCCTCAAGAAGAATTTGCGTGTTCCCGTCATCGGCGCGCCTTTGTTCATCATCTCGCATCCGCCACTGGTGCTGGCCCAATGCAAGGCCGGCGTCGTCGGCTCGTTCCCGGCGCTCAACGCCCGCCCCGAGGCTCAGCTTGACGAATGGCTGGCCGAGGTGACCGAAGATCTTGCCGCCCACGATGCCGCCAACCCCGACCGTCCGGCCGCCCCCTTCGCCGTCAACCAGATCGTCCACAAGTCCAACAAGCGGCTCGAGCACGATCTGCGCCTATGCGTGAAATACAAGGTGCCGGTCGTCATCTCGTCGCTCGGCGCCGTCGAGGAGGTCAACCAGGCGGTACACTCCTATGGCGGCATCGTGCTGCACGACATCATCCATGACCGCCATGCCCGCAAGGCGATCAAGATGGGCGCCGACGGCCTGATTGCGGTCGCGGCCGGTGCCGGCGGCCATGCCGGCACGCTTTCGCCCTTCGCTCTGATCCAGGAAATCCGCCAGTGGTTCGACGGACCGCTTCTGCTCTCGGGCGCCATCGCCAATGGCGGTGCTGTGCTCGCGGCCCAGGCCATGGGTGCCGACCTCGCCTATATCGGCTCGCCCTTCATCGCCACGGTGGAGGCGCGCGCCTCCGACGCCTACAAGCAGATGATCGTCGAATCCAAGGCCGCCGACATCGTCTATTCCAACCTGTTCACCGGCATCCACGGCAACTACCTCAAGGGTTCGGTCCGCGCGGCCGGCATGGACCCCGACAACCTTGCCGTCTCCGATCCCAGCCACATGGATTTCGAGGGCGACAACAAATACAAGGCCTGGAAGGACATCTGGGGCTGCGGTCAGGGCATCGGCGCCGTCGACAAGGTCGTCCCGGTCACTGAGCTGGTCGACCGCCTCGCCAGCGAATACGCCGCAGCGAAAGCGCGGCTCGCCGGCTGCGTGTGAGGGCCGGCGCAAGCCGCCCCTAGGACAGGCTCGGCCGGGCAACGACCCAACCGATTGGACCGCTCGTCCTGCCGGGGCCCGTCCTCGGCTGGCAACGACCTTCTCCAACGACAGGCGGCGACATGTTCGCCTCTTGTCAAAACCCTGCAAAGGCCGCTTGAAATCCGCGCGCAATGAAGTTATCACGCGCTCACTGTCTCGCGCCCCTCGGGTCGCGAAGCCTGGAAGCCGCTTTAGCTCAGTTGGTAGAGCACATCATTCGTAATGATGGGGTCAGGTGTTCGAGTCACCTAAGCGGCACCAGTTTCCAGAGTATGACCTCCTTCTTCCGCCGGCAGACCATATGTGGCCGAAGATCTTTGGCTGTTTCCGGACGAGCCTCGTCACAGGCAGCGCTGGCGCATCAATGCGCGATTGCATCGACACTCGCCGCGAGCGCATCCTCGACAAGCGCACAGATCCTGGCCTGGGCGCCGAGTAGCTGGGTCCGCCAATTGCCGGTGCGCAGTTCGTCAAGAGCCGCCCGCACCGTTTCGGCAGACACCTTTTCCGCCTGGAATACAAATGGCCAGCCGGTCTTCCCGACCACGGCGGTAACTTTTGCTCCACCGGGCACCTGATCGATCGCAATCACAGGCTTTCCCGCAGCGAGCGCCAACAGTGCTCCATGCATGCGGGTCGTCAGCACAATGTCAGAGGATGCAAAGCAGGCATGGATCGCCCCGGCGCTGTTCGAGGGCGAGAGCACCGTATCGATCTCGAGCGGACGAAGGCCCGACCCGCGCACCGCATCCTGCAATATGGTCTCCGCCTGCAAAGCCATCCCTGCTCGCCTGGCGCCATACTCGCTTTGAGGGCCTCGAAGACAAATACCCACTGTCTCCAATGGCCGGTTTTTGCCGGCAGGCTCGACGGTCTCTGAAACGGCAAGATCGAAGTAGGATGGATCAATGCCATCGCGACCAACAATTTGATCGAACCGGCGATTCATCTTGGCCTGATTGGGCAGGATGCTGACGCCTGCGGCGATTTTTCCGGCATGTCTGTGGATCGACAAAAGGTCGCTCAGGTCCCGGCTGTCGGTGATCGGACCGCAGACGAACACGACCTTTCTCACCGGCTTGATCGAGTAGATATCATCAACCGGCAGATGGCCTGGAATCTGCAGTTCCGGATGCGAAATGACGGCATGCTCGATGCCGCGCCGACGCAGGCTCGCCGACAGATTGTCGACGGCCATCAGATCGCCGATCGTGGGACCGCCCTTGAAGCCGTAGCTACCCCACCAGAACAGAAGTGTAGGCGGTGTTTCTATCGTACGCGCAGCCAGGTACACACGGCGAAAGGAACTGAGCCGGCTCTTCAGCGACATAAATGAAGTCTCGAAATGCGTTATGAGGTGATGACCGCGTCAAGCAGGCTGCCGCGTACGATTTCGCGTCCTGATATGACCGAGGCGCTCAAATGAACGCCAAGCGTTCGATTGGTCGCTATGTCGGGCCAGGACAGCCCGCGATCAAAGAGCAGGCTCGTGTTCTGGTAGCTGACCGGGTAGAACACGTCTATCGGTTTGGCCGAACCAGCAATTTCATGGCGCCGGGTGACGTTGGTCAGCAACTGCGGACCAATCACGCCCCATCGATGGCGAGATACCGGGACTGGCAAGCGCATGGCCTTGCGCAGACGCAGCAACCGTCTCTTCCTGCTCCTATACCACCACGGAATGAAATGAGGATCGCTGGATGCGGCGATCAGATCTGCGAGCGCCGCATGTTGCGAAGGCAGCCCCAGGACAGCGCCATTGATCGCGCTGTCAGACTCCCATCCGAAGAGGAATTCTTCCTGCTGGATCGGCCTCAGGCAATAGACGTCGCAATCGACGTAGATACCGAGGCCAGCCTTGAGGATGCGGTAGCGGTAGATATCCGACGCAAGGGCCAGGCTGCCGGTGGCTTGATGCGCAACTATTTCCGACCGCGCCATCAACCGTTGGGCATCGAAAAGTTCGACACCTTCCGGTACGTCCTCCGGCCGGTCGAACACGTGCAGAACGACACGATGCCCGTGTCTAAGAAACGACCTCAGACAACCCGCGTGGACCGGCCCCAGTTTGTTGCCAATCCACAGCGAATTCACCACTGCCAACATCAATCACCACCCCATATCTGCCCGCGCCCTAAATAAACCAGCTCTGGCAAAGGTCAACCACCTGCAAGCACAGGTGGTAGTTCGCAGTTGGCCTCCGCCAGGGTCGATGATGATCTTGATGGCGGTTGCGCAGGCGCCCCATGAGGCTGTCGAACGTCGGCTGCCAAGCTTGGAAAGGCGGTCCTGCTCAGTTGGAGAGCGCTGCGTTTGCGATGCGTTTCGCGTTTTTGATCAACGCAAGCTGCACCCGTTTTCCCCAAGGAATATCCATGCATCATCGGCGCGCCAGGTTCCGCGCTCAATGTCGAACAGAGCCGAATCAACCAGGCAATTGTCCTGCGTGCGAACCGGCCGGCAGCCTTTTCCGATCGCCGGGGCCAGCCAGTTGCGCTGTTGGGGCTATTAGGTTTCTACGATCCAACAGTGACGACGAAGTGCTTCGTCACCGGCTCGATGATCTTCCAGGTCCCCTTGAAGTCGGCTTCGACGACAAACGCGTCGCCCGGCCCAACCTCGACGGGTTCGCCGCCGTCTGGCGTGATGATGATGCGGCCTGAGATCATGTGGACAAATTCGTAGTCGGTGTAGCTCGCGTGGTAGGTGCCCGGGGTGGCCTGCCACGTTCCCGACAGCACCTTGCCATCCCTGGTCGTGTGCTGGACGGCAGTCTTCATCGTCGGCTTTCCTTCGACCACGACCCAACCTGGCAGGTCACTGGAGTCGGCACCTTCCGGCCGGCCGAACTTCAGGATGGTTTTGTGCGCCATGATGTTTTCCTCCTTCTTCAGACGTTTCTGAATAGCCGACACACCCACACCAAGGCAACTTAGTTTCCTGATGATAAATCCCACGGCGCTGGGTCCACGTGCTTGATAGCGCTGCCCCCTTGCGGAATTACCGCTGCCGGTGATGATGGAGCATATTTAGCGAAGGCTTATGGATGAAAGCAAAACTGTTCGCAGCCATGACAATGTTGGCAGTCGCAGGGTGCACGACCCAGCCAGCCGAACATGCCAACACATTCTCAACCCTGGATCCCAAATGGCGCTCGGCGGAATGCGCAAAAGCTCGTGAAGCGGCATCGAACCATGAGGCTAGCGAGAAAAAGACCATGAGCTATTCCGCCGGTTTGCTTCTCGGCCCATACGGGCTTGGCATCGCAATGGCCGGCAAGCAGCACCAGGCCAAGATGCGCAAACAGTTCGCCCGTGACATGCATCTGAAATGCTCGAGCCAGCCGCTTCCGGCAGGCCTTGCCGCAACGCGGTGACCGCGAAGCGGTTACTTCAAGCCTCACCGCCACAGGCGCGCATGCAGGGACAGTTCGTCGCGCGCCTGCTCCAGCGCCTCGGGCGAAGCATCCGCCCATTCGGTGAGCCGCCGCCGGATCGATGCAACCGCGTCGCCGAAATCCCAATCCGCAGGCACGCACTCGAAGAACGACCGCGAAATCCACGCACCGGTGGCGCCGAGGCGTGCATATTGGGCAAGCACCAGATTAGGGGAAACGGGGAGCGACACATCATCGACACGACCGACGCCGCCGATCGAGAAGGGTAGCTTCGCTGCCCGGACCTCGCGCGCCACCGCATCCATCAGCGGCGAGACCAGCACCTCGAAATGATTGCGCACGCCGAGTTCAAGGCGCAGATCGTTGAGACCGACCATGACCTCGCAGACACCCGGGACGGCCAGTATTTCGCGAATTCGGACCAGCGCCGACGCGGTCTCGACGAGGATCATCACCGCTGCGCGCCCGTCAACGAGGCGGACGAAGGTCTCGACCTCGCCCGCCGTACGGAAATACGGCAGCATCAGCACTTGTGCGCCATGGCCCAGCACAGTCTCGATTTCGGCCGTGGTGCCCGCATTGACCGGATTGACGCGCACGAAGAGTTCCGCCCGCCGAAGCGAGGCCGCCACAACGGCCAGATCTTCGGTCGTGTGTCCTGACAACCGCGTCTTCTGGCCCGCCTGGCGTTCAGCCTTGCCCAGCTCGACAGATGCGGGCCGACCGGCAACGCCTGCCGCTTTCGGTCGTCCACTATCACAACGTCTTTACCAAGGCACGGGCACGCAATCCGCTCCTCAATGGATCGACGAATGTTCCCGCGGATTTCCTGATCTGGCTCGAAGGCAAGGCCGAAAGCCTCGCTTGCGGCAACGGGGTCGAAGGCAATAGGGCAGGCGTCAGAAGGACGTCGGCAGCCCGCCGTACAACACGTCAATCCATCGATCTAATTGACCCCGGGGAAACATCAGCGACTATAGCACTGGGGTAGATCAGACAGCGGGCGGTGTAGATCATGGCAATTCAAGTGTCCTATTCGCGGCGGGAAGTGCGGGAAGAGTTGCTGCACCGGCGCGAAACTTATTTCGCATTACAAAAAATCCTCTCACAGTCGGCACGCGAGGAAGAAGAAGGCGGCAACATGGAATGTATCCATTGCCACCATCGCTTCAATGGCGTCACCGCAGCTGCTTGGAAGTTTGGCCTCTGCGACGATTGCCTGCATCACGACTGACTGTCTGCGATTACACGGCTCTTGGTGGGCACCGGGCGTACTTTCCCAGCCACAGATTGTCAGCCGGAGAGCCGACTGTCCGACGATCCGGCAAACGGCGCATGCTATGGCGGCAGGCCGTGCCCGATACGCCGGCTGCCCCACGCGCATATTTCGGGGCAATTCCAAACGTGCCTTGACCCTGCATTAGAAACTGCGCAACCTCGCCCGAAAATGGAGGAGGCGGCTCTGTCGTTACGAAACGGTCCGGGTCGCAACGGGGAGCATATATGTCCGACCAGATCGCGGCACAGGCCGCCACGTCCGCTGTCGCGCGCCAGCCGCTCTTGGCCCGTATCGACTGGCTCAATGTCAGCGGCCTGGCCTTCTATCATCTGGTGGCACTCTATGCCCTCTTGCCCTGGTTCTTCAGCTGGACCGGCGTCATCCTCTGCATCGCCGGCATCTACGTCTTCGGCACGCTCGGCATCAATCTCTGCTACCACAGGCTCCTCACCCACCGCGGTTTCACCTGCCCGAAATGGCTGGAGCATGGGCTAGCGATCATCGCCGTCTGCGCCTTTCAGGACACGCCGGCGCGCTGGGTGGCCGTGCATCGCCGACATCACGAGCATGCCGACGAAGAGCCCGACCCGCACAGCCCGATCGTCACCTTCCTGTGGGCCCATGTCGGCTGGCTGCTGGTCAAATCGCCCGACATGGAGCGCATGCAGATCTACGGCCGCTACGCCAAGGACATCGTCCGCGACCCGTTCTACCGCAAGCTCGACAAGCCGCATGTCTATCTCGGCATCATCCTGGCGTCCTGGGTGGCGTTTTTCGGCGGCGGCGTCGTCGCAAGCCTGATTGCCGGCGGCACGACGGACGAAGCCATGCAGTTCGGCCTCAGCCTGCTCGTCTGGGGCGTGTTCCTGCGCACCGTGATTACCTGGCACATCACCTGGTCGGTCAATTCGGTGACCCATGTCTGGGGCTACCGCAACTATGAGACCTCCGACGACAGCACCAACAATGTCATCGTCGGCCTGCTCAGCAATGGTGAGGGCTGGCACAACAATCACCACGCCGACCCGCGCTCGGCGCGCCATGGCCATCACTGGTGGGAATTCGACGTCACCTACCTGACCATCAGGCTTCTGGGCGTGCTCGGGCTGGCGACCAAGATCGCCGAACCGCGGAAGCACGGCCACTAGCGGCACCGGAAATTTCCGGCAGGGCATGAAACCAAATCGCCGGCGAAGCTGTGCTTGCCGGCGATATCAGGAACGTCTCTGGCGACTTCGCTAGGCCTGTTTCACCAACCGCAGCAGCACCAGCAGGATCACCGCGCCGATAGTGGCGTGGATGATGGCGGCGACGATGCCGGAGCCGAGGCTGATGCCGATCGCCGGAAACAGCCAGCCGGCGATCAGCGCCCCGACGATGCCGACGACGATGTTGCCGATCAGGCCGAAGCCATAGCCCTTGACCAACTGGCCTGCGAGCCAGCCGGCAACGGCGCCGATGATCAGGAAGACGAGCAAGCTTTCGATACCCATGTGGTCTCTCCAGGTTCTGGCGCATCGGCCGGAGCGCGTCACGAGACACGATGCGCAGTTGCAACGACTAGCGCATGATCGAAAGCAGGCACCGATTGCCGGTCAGATCATGCTCGAAAAGCAGGCTGGGGACGGGCCGACCAGTCGACCCGCCGTGGAAATGCCGCCCGTCAGGTGACCGCAGTGGTCTGATCGTCCACCGAGGCAGCGGGCGTATTTTTCTTGATCGACTCGATCGCCTTCAGCGCCGATGCCTTGGCGGCATAGCCTTCCGAGCTGAACATCACCTCGCCATTGGAAGCCCTGAAGCGGAACCGAAACTCGCCGCCCTTGTCCTTGTAGACCTCGAATTTGTACATCGCATTTCCCCGTATGTGCCGATCCGCGACTCACGCCGCTGGCGAATCGTCGCACGGCAGCAATTGAAGGAAAAGCGTGAAGCGTTTTTCCGTCCTGCCGATGCGCAGAGCAACCTGCCTCGACCGCGACAGCGACGGGCAGGCCCAAGCGATCTCAGGCGTCGCGATCGGTCAAGCAGATGTGGCAGCAGCCGGAGCCGTGGCCAGGCGTCCAGGTGACGTTGTCAAAGCGGATGCCTGTCGCCTCGAACAGGCCACGATCGAAGGCGCCGGCGATCCGGCACAAGGTCGCCAGCCTGTCGTCGCCTACGCCTGCCCCCACCCAGGCATCTTTCAGTGGGCAACGCTTGACCTTGAAGGCGATGTGCTGGTCGCTGCGCTCGACATCTGTCGGGTACATCCGCCCGCCATCGGGGCTGACGGCCAGGAAGGCCTCGCCGATGGCACGCGCATCGTTTGGCCCGAAGCTGGAGAAAGCCAGCACGGCAACCTCGCGGCCGCGCTTCTCGATCGCCCGCACCAGGATCTCCTCCGCCTTGGCGTCGCCAAGCTCGACGGCAAGCTCGTCCAGCATCAGACGGTAGAGGTCGGCGCGGTTGCGGAAGGCGGAATCGAGCTCTGCGGCAAGTTTCTCGGCCCGTATGGCATGTTCGGTCACGAAACGGTCTCCTTGAAAGCAGGCAGTCCTGGGAAGACAGGCAGTTCCGGCGTGGCCGCCACCAGAGCGCGGCCCGTGGACGAGGCCGGGCTGGCGATAACGGTAGCAGCGTCGCCGTGCTCGACGATGCGGCCGCCATCCATGATGGCAATGCGGCGGGCCATGGCGCGCACCGTGCCCAGATCATGCGAGATGAAGAGATAGGCAACGCCCTCATCCCTTTGCAGTTCGGCAAGCAGACCGAGAATGTCGGCGCGTACCAGCACATCGAGTGCCGACACCGCCTCGTCGAGCACGATCAGCGCTGGCCTGGTGGAAAGCGCGCGCGCAATCGCCAAGCGCTGGCGCTGGCCGCCCGAAATCTCGTGCACGCGGCGGCCGGCCAGCTCGGCAGCGAGGCCGACACGTTCCAGCAATGCTGCAATCGCCTTTGGCCGATCGGCGCGCCCGACAATGCCATGGATGCGCAGCGGATCGTCGATCAGGCGAGCCACCGTGGCGCGCGGATTGAAGGCGGCCAGCGGATCCTGGAACACCATCTGCAGCTTCGTCCGCGTTGCCCTGAGAGCAGCACCACGCAATCCAAGCAGTTCCTCACCGTTGAAGCGGATGCTGCCGGCATCAGGCTCGACCAGCCGCAGCAGGATGCGCGCTACCGTCGACTTGCCCGAGCCGGAGGGGCCGACCAGCGCCAGTGTCTCGCCTGGGGCGATCTCGAAGGAAACACCGTCGAGCGCAGCGAACTCCCTGTCGCCGCGCCGGTAGCGTTTCGACAACCCTTCAACCCGTAGCAGCGCGCTCATATGGCTGCACCCGCATGGGCATCCAGCCCCAGATGTGCGGCCAGCAGCGCACGGCTGTAGTCGCTCCGAGGCCGCGACAGCAGTTCAGCCGTCGCAGCCATCTCGACCATGCGGCCATTGCGGAAAACGGAGATGCGGTCGGCGAGGTTGGCGGCAAGGGCGATGTCATGGCTGACGAACAGCAGCGCCATGCCGTCCTCGGACACCAGCGCACGAATCAACGCCACGATGTCGGCCTGGACGATAGTGTCGAGCGCGCTCGTCGCCTCGTCGGCGATCAACAGTTTCGGGCGGGCCGCAATCGCCGCAGCAATTGCCACGCGCTGTTTCTGCCCGCCCGACAGCTGGTGTGGATAGGCCTGCGCCAGCGCCGCCGGCTCAGGCAGCTTCACCCTGTCGAGAAGCTCAACCGCCAGCCGCCGTGCTGCGCGCCAGTCCATGTCGAGATTGGCGAGTGCCACTTCGGCGACCTGGTCGCCAACCGACATGACAGGATCGAGGCTCGACGCCGGGTCCTGGAAGACGAAGCCGACATCGCGGCCGTTGCGCGCCGGATGGTCGAGCCCCGGCCATGCGACCGTGCCAGCAATCGCCGCCGTATGCGGCAGCAGCCCGGCAACGGCCCGTGCCAAGGTGCTTTTGCCGGAGCCGCTTTCGCCGATGATGGCCAGCCGTTCACCGGCGGCGAGGTCGAGGTCGACACCTTCCAGCGCCGGCGCCACGGCTACCCTGTAGCGCACCCCCAGCCCACGCAGTTCAAGCAGCGGTTTCATGCCTGCCCCTCGCGCGCCGCCGTGCCTTCGACCACGCCCTCGCCGGCCAGGTAGACGCCAAGCACAGCCAGCACCAATGCGATGCCGGGGATGACGGAGAGGTAGGGGGCGGAGCGAAGCACCGCCCTGCCCTCCGCGATCATGCCACCCCAGGTGACGCGGTTGGGATCGCCAAGGCCGAGGAAGGACAGTGCCGCCTCAGTCAGGATGGCTGCGGCCACGATCACCGACGACAGCGCCAAAACCTGTGGCAGCGCGTTGGGCAGCACCTCGCGGAAGGCGATCTCGACCGGATGCATGCCTATGACCCGCGCCGAGGCGACATAGTCGCGCTCGCGGATGGACAGCACCTCGGCGCGGGCGATGCGTGCCGGCCCGGTCCAGGCGCTCAGCGCAATCGCCGCGACCACCACGCCGAGCGACGGCCCGACGACGCTGACAAGGGCGAGCGACAACAGGAAGCCTGGCACGGTCTGGAAGGCGTCGGTGATACGCATCAGCACCTCGTCGACCAACCCGCCGGCAAAGCCGGCCACAGTGCCCAGGATGCTGCCGACGAGGATCGCGGCGGCAGTTGCGGCGAGCCCGACGGCGAGCGACGTGCGCGCACCATGGAACAGCCCGGCCAGCACGTCGCGACCGAGCCTATCGGTGCCCAACGGCAGCGCCCAATCCTGGAAAGGCCGCAGCAAGGGCTGACCGGCAATCGCCAGAGGGTCGCCGGGGAACAGCATGGGCGCGGCCAGTGCCATCAGGCCAAGCAATCCGAGGATGGCAAAACCGGCAACGGCTTCGGGCGTGCGGAACAGGCGACGCGCACTCATGCATTCGCCTCGCTGGCGCCGACGCGCGGGTCGAGCGCGACATAGGCGATGTCGACAAGCAGGTTGATGACGATCACCAGCACAGCGCTGACCAGGATGATGCCGATCAGCAGCGGCGTGTCACGCGAGCCCACCGCCTCCTGCGCCAACCGGCCGAGGCCCGGCACCGAAAAGACGCTTTCGATCACCACGCTGCCGCCCAGCATCTGCGCCGACTGCAGGCCGAGCATGGTGACCAGTGGCAAGAGCGCGTTTCGCGCGACATGGCTCAGCACGATGCGCCGGCGCGGGATGCCACGGGCGCGTGCAGCGAGCGTGAAGTCCATGCGCCAGACCTCGGCCATGCCGGCCCGCATCATTCTGAGATAGAGCGCGAGATAGATCAGGCCGAGGCTCGTCACCGGCAGCACCATATGCCAGGCGACATCGAGGGCGCGAGCAAAGCCTGTCTTGCCGGATGCTATCGTCTCCATGCCCGACAGCGGCAGCCAGCGCAGCTCGACCGAGAAGACGATGGTCAGCACCAGCGCCAGCCAGAAGCCGGGCACGGCATAAAGCGCCAGCGAGCCGATCGACAGCAGCCGGTCGCGGGCGCTGCCCGGCCGCGCGCCGGCAAGAATGCCGAGTGCGGTGCCAAGCGCGAAGGACAGTGCCGTTGCCGCCCCCATCAAAAGCAGCGTGTTCGGCAGCCGCTCCAGCACAACATCCAGAACCGGCCGGGAGAAAGCGACCGAGTGGCCGAGGTCGAGATGCAGCAGCGCCCAGAGATAGGCGGCAAGCCGGGTCATCGGCGAGGCGTCGAGCCCCCAGCTCTGGCGCAAAGCCTCGATCATGCCGGCGTCACCGCCGACGGAGGCAACATAAGCGTCAACCGCATCGCCGGGCGCGGCTTCAAGCAACAGGAAAGAACCTACAACCACGATCAGCAGCACCGGAATGCTGCCGATCAATCGGCGTCTCAGCAGGCGCAAGGCGCGGGTCATGCGCGTCTCATCTTCGTCAGGTATGGGACGGAAATGGCCGGGCATGACAGGAGGTGTTGCGGCCCAGTCGCTCCCCTCTGGCCTGCGGGCGATCTTCCCCTCAAGGGGGAAGATCGGTAGTCATCGGCGCAACCACTTTGCTTCACCGTTGCAGGCGCACGCGAATGCGCCCGCAACGGCCAATCTTCCCCCTTGAGGGGGAGATGTCCGGCAGGACAAAGGGGGGCAACGTAGGGCACCACAAATGCGATGGGCATGCTCAATAACGGATCATCATCCAGCTCAGACGATGATGTCACGTTTCGACATAGGTGTCCGCCCAGTTCGAAACCGCCCAGCGCGGGTTGTTCGAGACGTTCTTCACCGTGTCGCGCGCGACCGTGATGAAGCCCCATTCGGCGACATTAATCAGCGGCAGGTCGGCCGCCACCTTCTTCTGGAACTCCTTGTAGAGCTCGATACGCGCTGCCGGATCCAGCGTCTCCGCAGCCTTGCCGATCAACGCGTCGAGTTCGTCGTTCTTGTAGCCGCCCTGGTTGGAGAAGGGCACACCGTCGGGAATACCCGACTGCACCAGGATCGTCGTCGAGATCGCCGGGTCGCCGCGGAACACCGGCGGGGCGATGGCGATGTCGAAGGCGTGCTCGGTGTAGACGGCCTTCTGGTGGGCGGCAGAATCATTGTTGACGATCTCGGCATCGATGCCGACGGCGGCCAGCGCCTGGCGCAGATAGTCGCCGAACTGCTTGGTCTCGTTGAAATAGGGCGCCGGCAGAAGCTTGAGCGCAAAACGCTTGCCGTCATCCTTCTTCGGATAGCCGGCTTCGTCCAGCAGCGCGTTCGCCTTGGCGACGTCGAAGCCGTAGGTCTCAACGTCAGGCGTGTAGAACTGCTTGTCATTCTGCGGTACGATACCGGTCGCCGGCCTGGCATAGCCCAGGAAGATCGTCTTGACGACGAAATCCTTGTCGATGGCATGGGCGATCGCCTGGCGCACCTTGAGGTCGGCCATCTCCTTGCGGCGATGATTGATCTCGACCACCAGTTGGTAGGTCAGCGCTTCGTAGCCTTCGGTGATGACCTTGATACCGGGAACCTTGGAGATGCGCTCGAGATCGGCCAACGGCACGGCGGAGAATGCCGCAAGCTGGATCTCTTCCGCCTCCAGCGCGCCGGCGGCCGCGGCGCGGTCGGGCAGCACGCGATAGATGATCTCGTCGAGCTGAGGCTCGCCTTCGCCCCAGTATTTGTCGTAACGCTCCAGCCGGTAATATTCGCCCGCCTTGTGCTCGGCAAACTTGAACGGCCCGGTGCCGATCGGCGCATTATTGGCCGGGTTCTCGGCAATATCCTTGCCGTCATAGACATGCTTCGGCACCACCGACGTAAGCGCCGGCAGCGCGTTCTTGATCAGCTGCAGCGGCGTCGGCTTGGAGAACTTGAACACGGCGGTGTTTGCGTCCGGCGTCTCCACCGCCTCCAGGTTCTTGAACACGACGCGGCCGAGATTCTGCAGCGGCTTCCAGACATTGAGTGCCGAAAACGCCACGTCGGCCGAGCTGAACGACTGACCGTCGTGCCAGGTCACGCCCTCGCGCAGCTTGAAGGTGACGGACAGGCCGTCGGCCGAACCTTCCCAGCTCGTCGCCAGCCGCGGCTCGAGCCCATCCTCGCCGTCGAACGAGGCCTCGGCCAGCGGCTCGATGACCTTGCTCGCGACGAAAAACACGCCGTTGGAGGCAACGATCGCCGGGTTCAGGTTGCGCGGCTCGGAATCCGCCGCAACGACCAGCCGGCCGCCCTTCCTTGCCTGCGCCCAGCCGATCGAGGGCAGTGCCGTCGAGGCCAGCAGGAACGCCGATCCCGCCAGAACCTTGCGTCTCGAAATCTCAAAACCCGCCATGTCAGCCTCCAAGCCCTCGGCACGGCGGCATCGCCGGGCCCTGGTGCATGACCCCGAAAATCGGAATCGATTTTCGGAAAGGATCATGCACCGATCCAAAATTCACAACGTCCTTTGCGCGTCCAAGTGGACGCGCGGCGCTGTAGTGATGATGGCCGGGATTATGATCCGGGAAAGCCTTTTTGCGAGAGACGAAATTGGCGTTTTGGGCCGCTGGCCCAAAACATTGTGCTACGTGAGCAGCCTATCGGCGCGCGAACGCTTCCGGAAATGCCTCGGCCCGGAAACCGTTTCCGATTTCCGGGCCGAGGCATTGATCAGTCAGTCGAAACCAGCAGCCGCTCAGGCAGCCTTCTTCCTAGCCAGACGGGCGCGGATGCTCTCGACATCGGCGCGCGGCGTCGCTGCAAACAGCGTCTTGGTGTAGCTGTGCTTGGGGTCGGCGAAGACCTCGTCGCGGCTGCCATATTCGACCGCCTCGCCGAAATACATCACCATCACCTCGTCGGCGATGTAGCGCACGACCGAAAGGTCGTGGCTGATGAAGACGTAGGTCAGCTGGAACTCGTCCTGCAGGTCGGCGAGCAGGTTCAGCACCTGCGCCTGCACCGAAAGATCGAGCGCCGACACCGGCTCGTCCAGCACCAGAAGCTTCGGGTTCAGCATCAGCGCGCGCGCGATTGCGATGCGCTGGCGCTGGCCGCCCGAGAACATGTGCGGATAGCGGTTGTAGTGCTTCTCTTCGAGGCCAACCTTCTTCAGCAGCGTCATCGCGCGGTCGCGGCGTTCGTCGGCCGGCGTCTTGGTGTTGATGACCAGCGGCTCGGTCAGGATGTCGCCGATCTTCTGGCGCGGATTGAGCGAGCCATAAGGATTCTGGAACACGATCTGCACCTTGCGGCGCATCTCGGGCGTCAGGTCACCCTTGGCGATGTCGACGGTCTTGCCTTCGATCAGCAACTCGCCCGACGTCGCCGGGTCGATCAGCGTCAGGATGCGGCCGAGCGTGGATTTGCCGCAGCCGCTTTCGCCGACGATCGCCAGCGTCTTGCCCTTCTCGACCTGGAAGCTCACGCCTTTGACGGCGTGAACGGTCTTGGCCTTCTTCAGAAAGCTGCCGGGCACGTGGTAGTCGCGCACGATGTTGCGCGCTTCGAGAATGACGCTCATCGTGCAGCCCCCTCCACCTGGTCGTCGACGAAGAGTTCCGAGATCGTCGGCAGGCGATCGCCGGTCGCATTGTCCGGCAGTGCCGCCAGCAGCGCGCGCGTGTAGTTGCTCTTGGGGTTTTCGAACAGCGTCAGCACGTCGGCTTCTTCCATCTTGCGGCCCTTGTACTGCACGACCACGCGGTCGGCGGTCTCAGCCACGACACCCATGTTGTGGGTGATCATGATCAGGCCCATGCCGTGGTCGGCCTGCAGCTTCATCAACAGGTCGAGGATCTGCTTCTGGATCGTCACGTCGAGAGCGGTTGTCGGCTCGTCGGCAATGAGCAGCTTCGGATTGCAGGCAATGGCGATGGCGATCATCACGCGCTGGCACTGCCCGCCGGACATCTGGTGCGGGTAGGAGTTGAGGCGCTCGGCCGGATCTGGAATGCCGACCGCCTGGAAAAGCTCGATCGCGCGCTTGCGGCGCGCAGCTTTGTCGAGGCCCATGTGCACGCGCAGCACTTCCTCGATCTGGAAGCCGACGGTGAAGCACGGGTTTAGGCTCGCCACCGGCTCCTGGAAGATCATGGCAATGTCCTTGCCGATGATCTTGCGCCGCTCGTTGGCAGGCATGGCGAGCAGGTCGCGGCCGTTGAAGGTCAGCTTGTCGGCGGTGACCTTGGCCGTCCAGGGCAGCAGGCCCATCGCGGCCAGCATCGACACCGACTTGCCCGAACCGGACTCGCCGACGATGGCAAGAACCTCGCCCTCGTGGACCTTCATCGACACGCCATTGACGGCGCGGAAGGGACCGGAGGCCGTCTCAAACTCGACGACCAGGTTTTCGATTTCAAGAAGCGCCATGTCAGGACCTCTTCAGCTTCGGGTCGAGCGCGTCGCGCAGGCCATCGCCCATCAGGTTGATCGCCAGCACGGTGATCAGGATCGCAACACCCGGAAGCGTCACCACCCACCACTTGCTCTGGATGAACTCGCGGGCCTCGGCCAGCATGGTGCCCCATTCCGGGGTCGGCGGCTGCGCGCCCATGCCGAGGAAGCCCAGTGCCGCGGCGTCGAGAATGGCGGAAGAAAACGACAGCGTCGCCTGGACGATCAGCGGTGCCATGCAATTCGGCAGGATGGTCTTGAACATCAGGCGGGTGTGGCCGGCACCCGCCACCTTGGCGGCGACGACGTAGTCGCGGGTCTTTTCGCTCATCACCGCGGCGCGTGCCAGGCGCACGAAATGCGGCTGGTAGACGAGCGAGATGGCAATCATCGCGTTGACCAGGCCCGGTCCAAGGATCGCCACCAGCACGAGTGCCAACAGCAGGGACGGGAAGGCCAGGATAATGTCCATGACGCGCATGATGGCGGTATCGACCCAGCCGCGGAAGTAGCCCGCGATGACGCCGAAGACGACGCCGATGACCAGTGACAGCGCGGTCACGATGACACCGACGAACAGCGAGAACTGGGTGCCGAAGACGAGGCGAGAAAGCATATCGCGGCCAACGGCGTCAGTGCCAAGCAGGAAGTCGGCGCGGCCGCCCTCCTGCCAGACCGGCGGGACCAGAACCGCGTCGCGGTATTGCTGGGTCGGATCATGCGGCGCGATCAGCGGCGCGAAGATCGCCAAGAGCACGAGAAAGATGAAGAACACGAGGCCGATGACGGCACCGCGGTTTTCAGAGAAATAGTACCAGAACTCGGCCAGCCGCGCCCGGCGGGATGGGTCGGTCGAGACAGCACTGGTTGCAGCAGCTTGAGACATCGTGCCCTCCTAGTGCCGGATACGCGGGTTGATGAGGCCGTACATCAGGTCGACCGCAAGGTTCACCAGCATGATCACGGCAGCGATCATGAGCAGGCCACCCTGGATGACGGCATAGTCGCGCCGCGACACGGAATCGACCATCCACTTGCCGATACCCGGCCAGGAAAAGATCGTCTCGGTCAGGATAGCGCCGGCCAGCATCACGCCGACCTGCAGACCGACTGTCGTGACAACGGGGATCATGGCGTTGCGCAGCGCATGGACGCCGACGACGCGGAAGGTCGACAGGCCCTTGGCGCGCGCCGTGCGGACATAATCCTCCGACAGCACTTCCAGCATCGCTGAGCGCGTCTGGCGGGCAATGACAGCAAGCGGGATGGTACCCAAAACGATGGTCGGAAGGATCAGGTGGCTGATAGCCGACTTGAACGCGCCAGCCTGGCCTGAAAGCAGCGAGTCGATCAGCATGAAGCCGGTGACGGGCGGGAAATAGTACATCAGAGAGATGCGGCCGGAGACAGGCGTCCAGCCGAGCATGCCCGATACCAGCATGATCAGCAGCAGGCCCCACCAGAAGATCGGCATCGAGAAGCCGACGAGTGCAGTGCCCATCATCGCCTGATCGGCGAAGGAACCACGCTTGATCGCAGCGATGATGCCTGCCGGAACGCCGAGCACGACGGCGAAGATGATAGCGCAGAGCGACAGCTCGACCGTCGCCGGGAACAGTTCGAAGAACTGGTCGACGACAGGCCTCTTGGTGACGATCGAGGTACCGAAATCGCCACGCACCACGCCCCAGAGATAGTCGAGGTACTGGATGACGATGGGCCGGTCGAAACCGAGTTGGGCAGAGATTTCCGCGTGGCGCTCCGGCGACATGACGCGCTCGCCGGAAAGCAGGGCGACAGGATCGCCGGGCAACAGACGGATGAAGGAGAATGCGATGATTGAGACCCCGATGAATGTCGGGATCAGGACGGCGAGCCGTCCCAACAGGAACCGGAGCATGTCGAACCTTTAAGTGAATGTTCCGAGAAAAGGTAAGGGTAGCACAAAATGTGCATTGGGGCGCTTGTGATCCAAGCGCCCCAACCCAAGGTTGGCCTGTTTAGGCAACCTTACTCCGCGATGTCAACACCGTCGAAAGCGAAGTCGCCGAGCGGGCTCTGAACGAAGCCTTCGACACCCTTGCGCATCGGAACGATGGACAGCGAGTGGTCGATCGTTGCCCAGGGAGCATCCTTCTTGAACAAGACCTGCGCCTGCTCGTAGAGCTTGGTGCGCTCGGCAATGTCGGAGGTCTCCTTGGCCTTCGTCACCAGATCGTCGAACTCCTTGTTGCACCACTGGGCGCGGTTGTTGCCGCCGACGGCGTCGCAACCGAGCAGGGTGTCGAGGAAGTTGTCCGGATCGCCATTGTCGCCGGTCCAGCCGAGCATGACGGCGCCGTCACGATCCTTGGCCTTCGACTTGTCGAGATACTCGGCCCACTCGTAGGAGACGATCTCGACCGTAACGCCAACCTTGGCGAAATCGGACTGGATCAGCTCCGCCGCGCGGCGGGCGTTGAGCATGTAAGGACGCGAAACCGGCATCGCCCAGACCTTCATCTTGAGGTCCTTGATGCCAGCGGCTTCAAGACCCTTCTTCGATGCTTCCGGATCGTACTTGTCGTCTTCGACGGCCTTGTTGTACGACCACATGGTCGGCGGGATCGGGTTGGTCGCCGGCGTTGCAGCACCCTGGAACACGGCGTCGACGATGGCCTGCTTGTTGATGGCCTGGTTGAGCGCCTTGCGGACTTCCGGCTTGTCGAACGGAGCCTGGGTGGTGTTGTAGGCGAGGTAGGCGACGTTCAGGCCAGCCTGTTCCACGACCTTCAGGTTCGAGTCAGCCTTCATCGCAGCCACGTCGGCAGCGTTCGGGAACGGCATCAGGTGGCATTCGCCGGCCTTCAGCTTCTGATAGCGAACCGATGCGTCAGGGGTGATCGCGAAGACGAGGTCGTCGATCTTCTGCTTGCCGCCCCAGTAATCCGGGTTGGCCTTGTAGCGGATGATGGCGTCCTGCTGGTAGGCGACGAACGCGAACGGACCGGTGCCGAGCGGCTGCTGGTTCATCTGGTTCATCTTGCCGTCAGCCTGAAGCTTGTCGGCATATTCCTTCGACACGATCGAAGCGAACGGCATCGCGATGTTGGCGAGGAACGGCGCTTCCTTGCGGGTCAGGGTGATCTTGACGGTCAGGTCGTCGACCTTCTCGACCGACTTGATCACTTCCGGGAAGCCCATGCCGGCAGCATATTCCCACGAAGCGCCGGTCACGTACTTGTTCCAGGGATTGTCAGCCTTCAGCTGGCGCTCGAACGAGAACACGACGTCGTCGGCATTGAAGTCACGGCTCGGCGTGAAGAACTCGGTGGTCTGGTACTTGACGCCCGGACGCAGCTTGAAGGTGTACTCCAGGCCGTCGTCGGAAACCGTGTAGCTCTCGGCCAGGCCCGGCTCGGTTTCGGTGGTGCCCTTCTTGAACTCAAGCAGGCGGTTGTAAACGGTGTGTGCGGCGGCGTCGAAGGTCGTACCGGCGGTATAGAGGCCCGGATCAAAGCCTTCCGGCGAACCTTCCGAGCAGTAGACGAACGTCTTAGCGCTCGCCGCACCGCTGAGGACGGTTGCAGCCAGCAACGCGGCCGCAAAGGTCGTTTTTTTCAACATTGAACACTCCCTATGATTTTTCCCAAGCCCTACCCGTCAGGCTCGCAGGCGCGCATATAAGCACCGTTTATCTAGCTTTGGAACTCCCCGCCTACCTGCCCTTTGGTAAGCAGAATAATTTACCCACAGATGGCTTCGAAATAGTCGAAAATTTGCGATTTCCATTGGCCGGCCAGACATTTGCACTTCGCGTTAGATTCGGCTGCGACAGGTTTTATCATCGCAGCCATAGGCAATTGCGGCGCTGTTGCTGGTTCGGCCGGCTATAACTGCGAATCCTAAAATTCGTTCTGCGAGGTGACGTTGGGTCATACTTGCCGTTAACGTCAGGTGGCAATACAAACAACTACAACATGCCCCGACGCGGCACTGTTCTTGCGGCGCTGCGACGTGGACGAGGGCGAAAGCCGGCGACCTTCAATGCCGGACAACAAGAACAACCAGGGAGGCTGCATTGGCTAAATCGACCGGCAAGGCAAGCACGGCAAAGACCGCAACCACGAAGGCGGCCGCCAAGCCAGCCGATACGGCCAAGCCGGAAACCAGACCGTCAGCCAAGGCCGTGGCACCGAAGCCAGCGACTGCCAAGACCAAGACGGCGATGTCGAAAGCCGCACCCGCCAAAGCCATGGCTGCAGCGCCGGCAAAGACTTCCGCTGCGCCGAAGCCCAAGTCCCAGGCCAGCAAGCCAGCCACCAAGCCGGCTCAGGAAACCGAAACAAAGCCTGCCGCTGCGGTGAAAACCACGCCGACCGCAGCCAAATCGACGACATCCAAATCAGCTGCCGCAAAACCCACGGCATCCAGGCGGGTGGCCGCGAAGCCTGCGACCAAGACCGAAGCCGCTCCGACCAAGGCAAAATCTGCAGCACCGAAGCCAGCCGCTGCGGCCAAGGCTAAGCCCGCAGCCGCCAATCCGGCCGCCGTCAAGCCCGCCGCATCGAAGGTCGAGGCCTCGGCGTCCAAGCCTGCAGCCGCCGCCCCGGCCAAGATAGCAGAAGCGCCCAAGCCCGCTGCCAAGGTGAAGCCTGCAGAAAAGTCACCGGCGGCAAAGCCAGCCGCCAAGGCTGCACCCGCCTCCGCCGCGAAGCCGGCACCGGCGACCAAGGCTGCGGCACCCGCCAAGGCAGCAGCCAGATCCGGCGACAAGCCGTGGCTGAAGAGCTACCCGGCCAACGTTCCAGCCGAGATGCCGCCGCTCGCCTACAGCTCGATCGGCGATTTGTTGACCGACGCCTGCCGCCAATATGCCGGACGCCCCGCATTCTCGTGCATGGGCAAGTCAATGAGCTATGGCGAGCTTGCGCGCATGTCGACGGCATTCGCCGCCTGGCTGCAGTCCAAGGGCCTCGCCAAGGGCGCCCGCGTCGCCATCATGATGCCCAACGTGCTGCAATATCCGGTCGCGATGATGGCGATCCTGCGCGCCGGCTATACTGTAGTGAACGTCAACCCGCTCTACACGCCGCGCGAACTCGAGCACCAGCTCAAGGATTCGGGCGCCGAGGCCATTATCATCCTCGAAAACTTCGCCACCACGCTGCAGGCGGTCGTCGCCAAGACCCAGGTCAAGCATGTCGTCGTCGCCTCGATGGGCGAGATGCTCGGGCTCAAGGGCCTGCTGGTCAATCTCGTCGTGCGCAAGGTCAAGAAGCTGGTGCCGGCTTGGTCGTTGCCCGGCCACGTGAAGTTCATGGCAGCGCTCAAGGAAGGCGCTAGCCTCAGCTTCAAACCGGCCACAGTCGCCGCCTCCGACATCGCCTTCCTGCAATATACCGGCGGCACGACCGGCGTCTCCAAGGGCGCGATGCTGATCCACTCCAACGTGCTCGCCAACGTCGCCCAACTGGCGCTGTGGGTAGAAGACGCCTACACGGTGCGTCCGAAGCCGCCGCACCTGACTTTCGTCTGCGCGTTGCCGCTTTATCATATCTTCGCGCTCACGGTGAACGCGCTGATGGGCATGCAGCAGGGCGCGCTCAACGTGCTGATCCCCAACCCGCGCGACATCCCCGGCTTCGTCAAGGAATTGGCCAAGTTCCAGTTCAACATCTTCCCCGGCCTCAACACGCTGTTCAACGCGCTGACCAACAATGAGGACTTCCGCAAGCTCGACTTTTCAGGCCTGATCCTGTCTCTGGGGGGCGGCATGGCGGTGCAGCGTCCGGTTGCCGAGCGCTGGAAGAAGACGACCGGCAACCACATCACCGAAGGCTACGGCCTTTCGGAAACTTCGCCGGTGGCGACCGCCAACAAGTGCTCGTCGCCTGACTTCACCGGCACCATCGGCCTGCCCCTGCCCTCGACCGACATCGCCATCCGCGACGAGAACGACACCGACATGCCGCTCGGCGAGGTCGGCGAAATCTGCATCAAGGGGCCGCAGGTCATGGCCGGCTACTGGAACCGCCCCGACGAGACCGCCAAGGTGATGACCCCGGACGGTTTCTTCAAGTCGGGAGACATGGGCTTCATGGACGAGCGCGGCTTCACCAAGATCGTCGACCGCAAGAAGGACATGATCCTGGTCTCGGGCTTCAACGTCTATCCCAACGAACTCGAGGACGTCGTCGCCCAGCACCCAGGCGTGCTCGAGGTTGCGGCCGTCGGCGTGCCGGACGAGCATTCGGGCGAAGTGCCGAAGCTGTTCGTCGTGCGCAAGGATCCCGATCTTACCGTCGAGACTCTGATCGCCTACTGCCGCGAAAACCTGACCGGCTACAAGCGGCCGAAATACATCGAGTTCCGCACCGAACTGCCGAAGACCAATGTCGGCAAGATTCTCAGGCGCGAACTCCGCGGCTGAGGCTCCGCCACCTCCAAACGACAACGGCCACAGTGCTTCCACGGTGGCCGTTTTGTTGTTAGGGACGTCACTCGACATTCTATGTCGCTGCCCGAGCCAGAGGTCGCCCACTCTCGGACTAACCTAAGTGCTGGCAGAAATTGAGTTCAACAACCCCGCTATGTGGCTGGCACCGCACTGGCAAATCACCAGCACTTGAGCGCCGGCCGCGAGGCGCGTTCGATTTCCGGCCGCTTTTCATGATGGAGCGACCTTGATGCCAGTACGATCAAGCCGGCCTGATCTGGAGATGCCACCTCAGGCCGTCAGCTTCGCGACCAGATCGACATAGTTGTCAAAAACCAGATCGGGCCCCTGGGCACGCAAGGTGGCGCCGGCATTGTAGCCGAAAGTCACCGCGCCCGAGGCAATGCCCGCGCCTCGTGCCGCCTCGATGTCGCGAACCTCGTCGCCGATGGCGATGGTACGTCGCTTGTCGGCACCAAGGCGCTTGATGACCGCCTTGAACATCGCGCCCTTGCCCCACAGAGACGCGCCGCACTGGAAATGGCTGACGTGAACCGCGGCCGGCCCCAGCGTCCGGCGGATTGTGTTTTCCGTGTTGGAGCTGACAATGGCAACACGGATGTTGCTTGCGGCAAGGCTCGCAAGCATCGGCCCGACTCCGGGGAACAATGCGACCGCATCGCGGCTTTCAGCGCTCAGCTTGCGCATGTGCATGGCGATCGCCGGCAACTTCCATTTAGCGACGCCCAGGCGCGCAACGATCTCGCGTGTGCCAAGCGCCCGCAGTTCGTCAATCTCATCCTGTGTGACCTCGCGAAAACCAAACTGCCGCGCAGTCTGGTTGAGCACCGAGCAGAACCACGGAAAGCTGTCGGCCAGCGTTCCGTCGTAGTCGAAAATCGCAAGGGAGAAGGAAGACATCGCACCGCCACCATGAACGCTGCGTCACTGCCCCAGTGCCGTTGCGGCGTCAATGCCGGCTGGCTCAGCGCGCCGATGCCGCCCAGTTCAGTGCTGACGCCGGCTGCACCGCCTGCCTTCCGCGCTCCCAGCAAAGGCCGGGATACTGGCGCAGACCAGCGATCACGCTCGGCCTTCCGGCATCCGTGTCTCGTCGCGGCGCAGCGTCAGCACCTCGACGCCGGTCGCAGTCACAGCGACCGTGTGCTCGAACTGGGCCGAAAGCTTCCGGTCGCCTGTGACGACGGTCCATCCATCGCTCTCGGTTACGACCTTGCGGGTGCCCTGGTTGACCATCGGCTCGATGGTGAAGACCATGCCTTCGCTCAGCCTCAGGCCCGTTCCCGGCCGTCCAAAGTTGAGTACCTGCGGTTCTTCGTGCATCTCGCGGCCGATGCCGTGCCCGCAATATTCCCGCACCACCGAATAGCCGTTCCGCTTGGCATGCCGCTCGATCGCAAAACCAATGTCGCCCAGATGCGCTCCCGGCCGGACCTGCCTTATGCCCTTCCACATTGCCTCCTGCGCGACCCGAACCAGCCGGGCCGCCGCGGGTGGGGCGTTGCCGACCAGGTAGGTCTTGCTCGAATCGGCGATGTAGCCGCCCTTTTCGAGCGTGATATCGAAATTGACGATGTCGCCGTCGCGGATGATCTCGCGCCCGTCAGGCACGCCGTGGCAGACGACATGATTGATCGAGCAGTTCAGCACGTGCTTGAAACCGTACTGTCCCTTGCTCGCCGGACGAGCGGCGAGGTCGACCGTGATGAAGCGCTCGACAAGATCATTGACCTGCAAAGTCGACATGCCGGCCAAATCCTGCGCGTCCAGCATCTCGAAGACGGACGCCAGCATCCTGCCCGCCACGCGCATCAGCGCCAGTTCGTCCGGTGACTTGACCATGTCAGGCGACCGCCAGATCCCGGACCTGCACTTGTGCTGCCGCAAACTGCATCCTGACGATCTCATTGAACGACATTGTCGGATTGGCTTCCGCAAGCATGCCGACCTTCATCCAGAACTCGGCTTGGGCATTGATCGACCGGCACATCACCGTGCTCGCCCGCCTGACTTCCTCATGCAGATCCTCATCAATCTTCACGATGCCCATGAAGGTCTCCTGAAACGAGTATACGTATCATATATGTTTCGTATATTTCTCCATCAATCCGTTGTCGCAACGAGTGACGCCGCTGTTCCCGCTCATGGACACGCTCGGCGTCAGCACTATTGAACAGCAATTGACGCATGGTAATACGCCTTTATGGAAACAGTTGAAGCCGAGAAGTCCAAAGCATCCGTTCGCAAGCGCGCCGAAGCGATCAAGTCGTTTCGCTGCAAGAACCTTGTCGCGGTCATCGAAGACCCGGCCGACATCAAGAATATCGGCACGGTCATCCGAAACGCCAATGCGCTCGGCGTAGAGAAGGTCTACATCGTCGACCCCGGCAAGGCGCTTCCCGACGACTGGCAGGAGATGCGCGAGCGAAAGTCGCTTTCGAAGATTTCTGTTTCCGCCGTCAAATGGACATTCGTGAAGCGCTTCGACAGCACCGAAGCTTGCCTCGAGCATCTGGAAAAGAACGGCTTCGTATCGGTGGTCACCTCGCCGCATGTAAAGGGCAAGGCCAATGTCTACCTGCATGAAGGCGACTACACGCAGCATACCAAACTGGCAGTGTGGTTCGGCAACGAGGCGCGTGGCATCAGTCCGCTCGCCGTCGAGCGCAGCGACATGTGCGTGGCTGTCCCGATGTTCGGGATGATCGAGAGCCTCAATCTCGGCACGTGCTCAGGTATCGTTCTCTATGAAGTCACGAAGCAGCGGCGCGGGTATCAGAGCCTGTACCGCCGCAGCAGGCGGAAGGGAAAACGCGCCGAACCCTTGCCTACCATCATGGCTCGTGAAGGCGATGAAGGCACCTCCGACGCAGCCTTTCAATTGGACGGATCGGGTCCGATGGAAGGCGCCCGCTGAATGGCGAAGCAAGCTCCGGCGAAAATTGCCGGAGAAGCGTGGACAGAAGCGGCGTAACGCTCGCCTCTTGCCGCCCGCCGCGACATGACGTAAAGGGAACCCGTCGCGAAAAGCGACCGCTTCCCTTGATCCGCTCAGTGGCGGAGTAAACAGGTGGACGAATAGTCGTCCAGGCGGTCAAGCACAAGCACCCCTGCCGTTTCGAGCGTGGGTCGCCAGCGTCTCCCGAAAATCATCCCGCCTGACATCGATCAGGCCCCATTGCGAGCACCCATCGGCGCACGACGCCGCTGTACGCTTGCGTTCATTGGAGTCCGCCATGAGCAAGCCGCTCATCGTCATCTTCGTTGCCATAGTCCTCGATGCCATCGGCATCGGCCTCATCTTCCCGATACTGCCTGCGCTGCTGCGCGACGTCACCCATACCGGAAATGTCGCCGCCTATATCGGCATCATGACCGCTCTCTACGCCGCCATGCAGTTCGTCTTCGCCCCGGTCCTCGGTTCGCTCAGCGACCGGCTCGGCCGCCGCCCGGTGCTGCTGATTTCGCTCGCCGGTGCTGTCGTCAACTACCTGTTCCTGGCTTTCGCGCCCAGCCTGTGGATGCTGCTGCTCGGCCGCGCCATCGCCGGCCTGACCAGTGCCAACGTCTCGGTGGCGACGGCCTACATCACCGACATTTCCGCCGAGCATCAGCGCGCCCGCCGCTTCGGCCTGTTCAACGCCATGTTCGGCATAGGCTTCATCATCGGACCGGTGTTGGGCGGTGTGCTCGGCGACTATTGGCTGCGCCTGCCCTTCATCGCGGCCGCCGTGCTCAACGCCAGCAATCTCCTGATGGCATTTTTCGTTTTGCCGGAGTCGCGAAATCCCAGCCGGGAGATGATCGATTTCGCTGCGCTCAATCCGCTGCGGCCGCTGCGCTGGGTGTTTTCGATGAAGAACCTTCTGCCCGTCATCTCGGTCTTCTTCATCTTCAGCGCCACCGGCGAGGCCTACGGCACCTCCTGGGCGCTGTGGGGCAGCGATGCGTTCCAATGGAACGGGCTGTGGGTCGGCCTGTCGCTCGGCACGTTCGGCGTCTGCCAGGCCCTCGCCCAGGCCTTCCTGCCTGGTCCTGCGGTCAAGTTGATCGGCGAGCGCGCCGCCATCCTCGTTGGCATCGCCTGCGCCTGCACAGCGCTTGCCGTCATGGCGTTTGCCAGCGAGGGCTGGATGATCTTCGCCATCATGCCGCTGTTTGCCCTCGGCGGCATCGGCGTGCCGGCCTTGCAGTCGCACGCCACCCGGCAGGTCGACGAGAGCCAGCAAGGACAGTTCCAGGGCGTTCTGGCCTCGGCTCTCAGCCTGGCCTCGATCATCGGACCGCTGGCCTTCTCCAGCTTTTACTTCGTCGTCAGATCGCAATGGCCCGGCGCTATCTGGCTGTCCGTCATCGCCCTCTACGGGCTCAGCGTGCCATTGGTGCTTGGTCTGAGGTTTCGGGAGACGGCGCCTGTAGCGGCGACATAGCGGGTGGTCGGGATCGCCAACGACTGGAAACTGGAGCTGACGGATTCCGTCCAGCACCCGTCATGCACCCCTTGGGAACCTTCTCCTGTAGGGGAAGGAAGACTATGCTCCCCCCACCTTCTCGCTAAAAGTCGAGAAGAACTGCCCGGCCAGCTTCTTCGAGGTCGAGGTGATCAGGCGGCTGCCGAGCTGGGCGATCTTGCCGCCGACATCGGCCTTGGCCTCATATTTGAGGATCGTGGAACCTGGCCCGTCCTCGGTCAGCGTGACGTCGGCGCCGCCCTTGGCAAAGCCGGCGATACCGCCCTTGCCCTCGCCTTCGATGGTGTAGGAGTACGGCGGCTTGAGGTTTTTCAGCGTTACCTCGCCGGTGAAGGTCGCCTTGATCGGGCCGATCTTGAGCACCACCTTGGCGGCCATCTCGGTCGGCGACGACATCTCAAGGCTCTCGCAGCCAGGGATGCTCTGCTTGAGCACGGCCGGATCGTTGAGCGCCTTCCATACCACGTCGATGGGGGCGGCGATCTTTTCCTCGCCTTCGATCACCAGGGCCATGCGTTATCCTCCCGAATGCCGGTCCTACCGAGGCGTAACGCAGCGCCCGGCGATTGTCCATCGCAGCGCCGGGATCAGGCCTTGCGGCCGATCGGGATCAGGCCTTGCGGCCGATCGGGATGATCTCGCCCATATCAGGCGTATAGGGTGCGCCCTGCCAGCTGCCGAGCCAGTGGTCGACGACAAGCCCGGCCTCGGCGATCATCGCGGCAAGCGACTGCTGCCCCGGAAAGGCAATGCGCGACTGGGCATGGAACTGCCGGCCGTCGGCCGGCAGGCGGTAAAAGGTGTCGTAGGTAACGATGCCTGATATCGCGTCCTGGACGGCGTCGTTCCAGGCCTCGACGGCGCCGAAAGCGGGATGCACGACGGTGCGCCTGGAATCATCGGGCCCCCATTCCAGCCACGCCCGGGCCAACGGATTGCGGCTATCGAAGATGAAGCGGCCGTTCGGCGCGAGATGGGCGGCGATGGTGTCGAGTGCCGCGCGCTGGTCCTCGGCGGTCAGGAACACCTGGAAGGCGTGGCCGGTCAGAAGCACGAGGTCGAAGCGTTTGCCGAGGCGCAGCGAACGGGCATCGCCCTGGACCCACTCGACGCGGTCGCCGCCGGGGCGCTTGCGGGCGACGTCGAGCATGGCAGGCGCGGGATCAGCGCCGGTGACGGCACGGCCCGGTGCCAGCATCGCAGTCAGCGCGCCGGTGCCGCAGCCGAGATCGAGCACGCTACGGGCATCGCCGACGAAACGCATGAGGAAGTCGACGTCGTCGCCGCCTTCGTTCTCGAGATCGTAGAACTGGACAAGCTCCGGGTCGATATAGAGGCGGTCGTCGATCAAGGCACTGCTCGCTCTAACTTGTGGAATGCACTACGCGCTGGCGGCGCATTCATATCATCGCCGCGCGGCGAGAAAAGCCTCGCGTTGCGTGCCAGTTTCCCCTGGACGGTTGCACCACCGCACCGCACGGTGGCATCGGGCGTGCTGCACCCTTCGTCGCTCTTGCAGCTGTTTGGTCCTTGCCATAACGATGCAAGTCCGGATTTCGGGAGGAATTGATGGCCGGCACAAAGACACCGAAGAAGCTCCGTTCGCAGGAGTGGTTCGACAATCCCGACAATCCCGGCATGACCGCGCTTTATCTCGAGCGCTACCTGAATTTCGGCCTGACGCGTGAGGAGCTGCAGTCGGGCAAGCCGCTGATCGGCATCGCCCAGACCGGCTCGGACCTGTCGCCGTGCAACCGACATCACATCGAGCTGGCCAAGCGGGTGCGCGACGGCATCGTTGCCGCCGGCGGCGTGCCGTTCGAATTTCCCTGCCACCCGATCCAGGAAACCGGCAAGCGCCCGACCGCCTCGCTCGACCGCAACCTCGCCTATCTCAGCCTCGTCGAAGTGCTCTACGGCTATCCGCTCGACGGCGTGGTGCTGACCATTGGCTGTGACAAGACAACCCCCGCGCTTTTGATGGCAGCCGCCACCGTCAACATCCCGGCGATCGCGCTGTCTGTCGGGCCGATGCTCAATGGCTGGCACAAGGGTGAACGCACCGGCTCAGGCACCATCGTGTGGAAATCGCGCGAGCGCCTTTCGTCGGGCGAGATCGACTACGAACAGTTCATGGACATCGTCGCCTCTTCGGCGCCGTCGGTCGGCTACTGCAACACCATGGGCACGGCAACGACGATGAACAGTCTGGCCGAGGCGCTCGGCATGCAGCTGCCCGGAGCCGCGGCAATCCCCGCGCCCTATCGCGAACGCGGCCAGATCTCTTACGAGACCGGCAAGCGCATCGTCGACATGGTGCGCGAGGACCTCAAGCCCTCCGACATCATGACCCGGGAAGCCTTCGAAAACGCCATTGTCATCAACTCGGCGATCGGCGGCTCGACCAATGCGCCGATCCACCTCAACGCCATCGCCCGCCATCTCGACGTGCCGCTCGACAATGACGACTGGCAGAAGGTCGGCCACCACGTGCCGCTCTTGGTCAATCTGCAGCCGGCCGGCGAGTATCTCGGCGAGGACTACCACCATGCCGGTGGCGTGCCGGCGGTCGTCGCCGAACTGATGAAGGCAGGCCTGCTGCCGCACCCCGACGCGATCACCGCCAATGGCCGGACCATGGGCGAAAACTGCGCCGCCACAGAGAACATGGACACCAAGGTCATCAGATCTGTCACCGACCCGCTGAAGAAGGATGCCGGCTTCATCAATCTCAAGGGCAATCTGTTCGACAGCGCGATCATGAAGACCAGCGTGATCTCGCCCGAGTTCCGCGACCGCTATTTGTCGAACCCTGGCGATCCCGAAGCCTTCGAGGGCACCGCAAAAGTGTTTGACGGGCCGGAGGATTATCACGCCCGCATCGACGATCCGTCGGAGAACATAGACGAGAACACGGTGCTGTTCATGCGCGGTGCGGGCCCCGTCGGCTATCCCGGCGGTGCCGAGGTCGTCAACATGCAGCCGCCGGCCTATCTGCTCAAGCGCGGTATTCACTCGCTGCCCTGCATCGGCGACGGCCGCCAGTCCGGCACGTCGGGTTCGCCGTCGATCCTCAACGCCTCGCCGGAAGCGGCCGTCGGCGGCGGACTGGCGCTTCTAAGATCGGGCGACCGGGTGCGCATCGATCTGCGCAAGGGCACGGCTGACATTCTCGTCAGCGACGACGAGATCACCCGCCGCCGCGCCGAACTGCAGAGCAATGGCGGCTATCACTTCCCGGCGCACCAGACGCCATGGCAGGAAATCCAGCGCGGCATGGTCGACCAGCTGGCACAAGGCATGGTGCTGAAGCCGGCGGTCAAATATCAGCGCGTCGCCCAGACCAAGGGCCTGCCGCGCGACAATCATTAGCGAATGGGACTTGGGGCACCTGAGCTTCGGCGCCTCGGTCCTGTCGCGAGCGCTGACCGCAGGTTAGCGGTCAGTCGAGGCTGATTGCCAACTGCGCGCCGGACCTCGCGGCCTTGCCGGAGCAGATCGGCTGCGCCAGCATTTCGGCGACGATGCTGCGCTGATTGATCTCGGCGCGCACGGCGTAGTGACCAAGATGCTGCGCGGCGGCAGCTGCCCCGACACCACCGACCAGCGCGGCGACGACCGCCGCAGCCCAGCGCAGCCTGCAATGCCAACCGGACGCCGCTCTCCGAAAGCGGCGCCAAGCTGCCATCACGGCGAAAACCATTGCTGTCAGGGCGCAGCACATCGCCGGCTCAGCCGTGCTTGCCGCAGCCGCAGTCGGCCGGGTGGTATCGTCCCGTCATCTCGACCATGCCGCCCTTGCCATACATATCGTGCGGCCTGACCCAGTCGGCGAGCAGGTAGAACGGCCCGTTTTCGGCGCGGCCGTTGGGCATCACGTCGAGAAAACCATAGATGCCGAGGAACTGCTCGGCGCCGCGACCGAAGGTCGAATAGGTCTGGTAGATCTGGCCGTCGTCGTCCTTGTAGAAAACGCTGTCGCCGGAGAGATCCTCGATCTCGAAGTCGAGCGGGGCGAAGTTGTAGACGGCCTTCTTCGCCGCAAACTGCTCGGCGGTGTAGGAGACATTGAAGTCATAGTTGAAGTCGCTGCCGAAAGACGAGACGAAGCGCGCCTTCCAGCCCATGCGCGCCTTGAGCGCCTCGGCTTCGGCAAGCGGCGCACGCGTGACCGCAACGTAGCTTACGTCGTGGTTCTCGAGATGGACGAGCACGCTGTCGACATTGTCCATCTCGAACGAACAGCCGACGCAATGGTGCTGCTGGCCCGGCGCCATCATGAAATGCTTGATGAACAGTTGGCTGCGACCATCGAACAGGTCGGACAGCGGCAGCCGTCCGCCGGGACCGTCGAAATAGTATTGCTTGTCGATCCTGACCCAGGGCAGTTCACGCCGCTCGGCGCTCAATTCGTCGCGCGCCTTTGTCATTGCCTTTTCCTTGGCGAGCAGCGTCCGGCGCGCCGCAACCCATTCGTCTCGCGATACGATTTCATGCTCCATGTCACTCTCCATCGTTTGGACACAGGTTTTCAATCGGCCGCCCAGTGGCGGCCGTCATGCACGGCTCGAAGTTTCGATGCTTGCAGCTAGAGGTAGGCGGTCACCAAAGGCGGGCGGTCCCAGGCGTCGTTCTTGCCGTCCTCATAGGTGATCGGCACGGCAGCCAGTTCGTCGGCCGAGATGTCGTCGAGACAGGCGATGTTCACCGCAAAGAAGTCGCCGCCCATGATGTCGAAGCTGGCCGAGGCGAAGGGATGGACGCCGCAGCGGCTACAGAAGGTGTGGCGGATGGCCGACGAGCCGAAGCGGTACTCGGTCAGTGTGTCGGCACCCGTCGTGACGCGAAAGCCAGCGGGCCGGGCAAAATTCTTCCAGAATCGGGTCTTGGCGCACCAGGAGCAGTTGCAGCGGAAGCTCGACGTCCACCAGACGCCGTCGAGCTCGGGCTTCGAGCGTTGGCCCTCGGGTGCGAGATCGAGTTGGCATTCGAAATGCACGGCCCCGCAATGGCAACTGCCGCGGTAGGATTTCAGCATCTTCGTTTCTCCTCGCATGGCTTGTCGTTCCGATGATCGACAACGATCATCGGTGACAGCATTTTCAATCGGGCATTCGGCGCGCCGGCGGCATCAGCCTCCGCGCGAAGCTTCAGACCACCGGTCGCCCGGCGAGCGCGTCGGCGAGGCGATCGAGGCATTCGCCCCAGCCACCCAGATGCGAGTCGCGCGTATCGACGTCGAGGAACGGCTCTTGGCGGAAAGTCAGCCGCGTGCCGTCTCCTTCGGCTTTCAGCGTCACCGTCACCAGCGTCTGCCAGTCGGGATCGTGATCCCAGGCGAAGGTGAAGACGATCCGCTCATTTTCGACGATCTCGCGGAAGGTGCCGGTCATGCCGTCCTGGACGTGGCCATGAATGAGCAGATGGTAGCTGCCGCCCTTGTGGAACTCGTGCGTCTCGCAACTCGACGTAAAGCCCTTCGGCCCCCACCAGCGGCAGAGATGCTCGGGGCTCGACCACATGCGGAAGACGAGCGCCGGCGGCGCATCGAAGACCCGTGAAAATTCGAGGACAAGCGATTGTGCAGCGACGGTGTCAGTTCTTGCGGTCATCCTGGTCTCCCCTAGGCGTCTGCAGTTCCTTGAGATAATCGGCCATGCGGTCGAAGCTCTGATCCCAGAAGTGGCGGTAGCGCTCGACCCAGTTGGCTATATCCTTGAGCGGCCCTGCCTCCAGCCGGCATGGGCGCCACTGCGCCTCGCGGCCGCGGCTGATGAGACCGGCGCGCTCCAGCACTTTCAAATGGCGCGAGATTGCAGGCAGGCTCATCTCGAATGGTTCGGCCAGTTCGTTGACCGTCGCCTCGCCCTGCGCGAGCCGGGCAAGGATGGCTCGCCTTGTGGGGTCGGCGAGGCTGGCGAATGTTGCGTCGAGGCGATCTTCGGTCATTTATTTAGCAGACTTGTTAATTAACATATCCGTTAACTACAGCCAAAATTTTGAGCTGTCAAGCAATTTGCCACCAGCGAGAACCGTCTTGAAGAAGCGGCTGATGTCGTCGTCGGCATGCGCAGGCCAGAGGTGCGGCGAAGATAAGGGCACCGAGAATGGCGAGGGTCTTTTTCATCTGTCATCTCCTGTTCGACACTCTTGTTGATTGCCGGGCTTGTTGATTGGCGGGGAGAAACGGGGGACATTGATGGCTATTCCCTCGGACAGTGCAGTTTCTGCCGGCGACTTCAGGACGGTGTTTGTATTCGGCTTCGGGCTCGCCTAACTGGAAGCCGACACAACGGAAGCGAACATGGCCAGAAGACGCTCATCCCTCGGCTTTCTCGGCCTTTTCGGCCGCTCCAGCGACCTACGCGAACTGGATGGCGCCCTGCGCGCTGTCGACCTGCATCCGGCGCTGGTGCCGGAGGGCGTGAAGCTCACCATCGTCAACCTGATGAAGGACCATTGGCCCAACGAGCCACCTGTGTCGGCCTATGCGCCCATCGCCCAGTTGTTCGGCTACTGCATTGCCGGCGCGGTCGCCTTTGCCGGCGCCAACGGCGGCGACATGGCCATGCGGGTGGAGCAGCGTATCGAGGCAGCACTCGATGCCGAGGACAGCTTCGATGCGAAGATCGTGCTTCTGGCGCTGCATGCCAAGCTGATCAACCCTGATGTCGTCGAGCGCTTCGGGCTCAGCGCCGGGTAGATAGTTCTTGTGCAATTCCGGACGGAGAAAGCGCGACACGCTTTTCCTGGAATTGCGCTTACTCCGCAGCCGTTTCGGCCGACGGCTCCTTCATCAAGGTGGCCGGATCCGGGCTGGTGAGCGCAAGCAGCGGCAGGGCCGCCGCGCCGATCAGCGCACAGCTCTGGCCAAGACCGCTGACCTCGATACCCGGCTCCGCCACATCCGAACGCACCGACGGGCCTGGATCGCCCATTGTTTCCACCAGCCTGTGCAGCAGCCAGGCAGGTGCCGTGCCGCCGAGCACGATCGCCTGGGGATCAAAGATGTTTTCAAGGCTGACGAGCGCCCGCGACAGGGCCGATGCCGCGCCATCCAGCCATGCCTGCGGCAGGTTGTCCTGCGCAAGCATGGCGCCTGCCGGAAGCAGGGGCCTGAGGCCATCGAGCGCGAGATAGCCATGCAGGCACCCGCGATTGCCGCAATGGCATGGCGCGCCCCTGGGATCGATGAGGATGTGGCCGAACTCACCGGCATTGCCGCGCCCGCCATGCATCGGCACGCCGCCCTGCACGATGGCGCCGCCAACCCCCTCGCCGAGGAACAGATAGAGGAAATCGCCACGGCCCTTGGCCCTGCCATGGGTGTATTCGGCCATTGCCGCGGCATTGGCGTCATTCTCGAACACCAGGGGTGCCGACGCAAACAGCGCCTCGAATGGTTTGGCGAAATCCGCCTGCGCGTCGGCGAGCCCGCCTGCGGCCGACCAGCGGCTGGCAAGCGGACGCGAGACAACGACACCGGTGCCAAGCCGCGGCAGCCCGCCGGCGGCAGCATCCACCGTGCGCGCGATAGCCCCCAAGGCGTCCAGTTGCTGGCCGTGATCGCCGCCGAAGGCGCGCGCTTCCGGCCGCGCCAGGACGTTGCCGGCTAGGTCGGTGGCGATGGCGTGACATAGACCAGATGCGACGTGAAGGCCGAGGCAATAGCCGGCACCCGGATTGATCTCGATGTCGATCTGCGGCTGGCCGCGCAGGCCGCGCCGGCGGCCGGTCTCGCGCACCAGCCCGGTGTCGATCAGGTCCTCGATGATGTTGCGGATGCCCTGGGGCGTGAGCCCGGAAAGCCGCGCCAGCTCGATGCGCGACAGGCTGCCGTGGCGACGCAGCGCGTCGAGCACGACGGTGCGGTTGTAGCGTCGGGTGAGCGTCGCCGAATTGCCGTTGGCCATCTTTCCTCCCTCGATTCCGGTCCCGTTAGCATATAAAAGTAAAACAACGAATTTTCTTTATTGACTTCAAAACAGCTTCCACTAGCCTCGCGGCGGATCGAACGGGTCCACAATGAAGGTGGGCCGCAAACCGAGGGAGGACCGATGCAGTCGATCGACCGCGTGAAGCTGAGAGACATGTTTCCGCCACCCGGCGACCTGGTGGTGCAGAAGGTGTTGACCCAGCTCGACAAGCATTGCCTGTATTTCCTGTCGCTGTCGCCGTTCCTGCTGATCGCGACGCAGGGCAACAACGGCGCCGATGTCTCGCCGCGCGGCGATCCGGCAGGGTTCGTCAAGGCGATCGACAGGCAGACGATCCTGATTCCCGACAGGCCGGGCAACAACCGGCTCGATACGATGGAGAACATCCTCGACAATGCGCGCGTCGGCTGCCTGTTCCTGGTGCCGGGGCTGGGCGAGATCCTGCGCATCAATGGCGAGGCCGATCTCGTCGTCGGGCCGGAGCTGGAGCAGCTCGCCTTCCAGGGCAAGACGCCGCCGGTCGCCATCCGCATAAGGGTGCGCGAGGCGTTGTTCCACTGCGCCAAGGCGGTCATCCGCTCCAAGATCTGGAGCCCCGCGACCTTTGCCAGGCGCGAGGATTTCCCGCCGCTGGGCGCGGTGCTGGCCGACCAGATCGCCGGGCTCGACAAGGACGAGATGATCGAATGGATCCGCGTGGGCGACCAGCGGACTCTCTACTGAGGGAACGACATGATCGAGATCAGTTTCACCGAAGCCGATGGCAAAAAGCGGACCCTGAGCGGTGAGCCCGGCGGCACGCTGCTGAACGCCATCCTCGGCGCCGGCGTCAAGGGCATCGTCGCCGAATGCGGCGGCGGCTGCTCATGCGGGACCTGCCATGTGCATGTCGATCCGCAATGGACCGGCAGGCTGCCGGCGCCGGCCGACGACGAGGCCGACATGCTGTCGCTGGCCGAGGACGTGACCGCACTGAGCCGCCTCGCTTGCCAGATAAGGCTCGCACCCGAACTGAACGGGCTGAGCGTGGCGGTCCCGGGAGCGACCTGATGGCGGGCAAGCGCATCGTCATCGTCGGTGCCGGCCATGCCGGCGTGCAAGCGGCCGCCTCGCTGCGCGACGAGGGTTTTGGCGGCGAGATCGAGCTGATCAGCGCCGAAAGCGCCCTGCCCTATCATCGCCCGCCACTGTCGAAACGCTTTGCCGAAGGGCTGACCGACGAGGCGATCGCGCTCAGGCCGGCAGCGTTCTATGCAGCGCAGGACATCAGGCTCAGGCGGGGCAAAGCGGTGGAGGAGATCGACGTGAGGGGACAGCGGCTGAAGCTGGGCAGCGGCAAGCGCCTCGCTTATGACCATCTGATCCTCGCCACGGGGTCGCGCAACCGCAGCCTGGCAGTTCCAGGCGAAGAGCTGGACGGCATCGTCTCGATCCGTGATCTCGGCGACGCCTACAGGCTGGCCTCATCCATTGTCATCGGCACCAGGGCCTTCATCGTCGGCGCCGGTTATCTCGGCCTCGAAGTGGCGGCAGCGCTCGCCAGGCACGGCGTTAAGGTCACCATCGCCGCAGCACGTCCGCTGCCGCTTGGCCGGTCGGTGTCTCCTGAAACAGCCAGGATGGTTGTGGCAGGGCTGCGGGACATGGGCATTGAGACGATCGTCGGCACCGGCATAGCCGGCTTCGAAGGCAATGGGCGCCGGGTGACAGGCGTTCGGCTGGGCGACGGCAGCCTGCGCGAGACGGAGCTGGCGGTCGTCGGCATAGGCGCCGTGCCCGATGTCGGACTTGCCAAATATGCCGGGCTCGATGTCGACAACGGCATCTTGGTCGACGAGGCGCTGGCGACCTCGGCAGCCAACATTTCGGCCATAGGCGACTGTGCGCGGATTCGGGGCTGTTCCCGGCTGGAGAGCGTGGCCAGTGCAACATTTCAGGCGCGCTGCATTGCAGCCCGGCTCTGCGGCAGGCCGGCCCCGGCGGCCGAGACGCCGTGGTTCTGGAGTGACATCGGCGACCTCAGGCTGAAGATGGCCGGCTTGAAGCAGCCTGACGATGCGGTGCGGACGCTTGCCGTCGACGGCGGGCATGTCGCCCTATGTTTCCGCAACGGGCAGCTCGCCGCCGTCGAGACGATCAACGCCAACCGCATCCATGTCGCGGCGCGGCGCATTCTCGATGCGGGTATTCCACTTGAGATGGACGCGGCCTGCGCGCCTGATTTCGACATGGTGGTCCATGCCAGGGCGCTCGCCGCGCGATCATCAGCGGCTCCATGCGCAGCCTAGGTTCCGCAGAAGGCTGTCGAAAGTTCGCTGAGCGTCTTCCGGCGTCTAGCCGCCCATGCCGGAGCGCGGCAGCTTGATCAGCTCTCCAAACTGGGCGCGGAGCTTGTCGTCGAGGCTGCGCGGAATATGCCGCGGAAAACGCTCAGCGAGGATGCGTTTCTTCTCCGTGATTGCCTTGCCGAGCAGGTCAGGCTTGCCCTTCTCGTTCCATTCCTTGGGCGAGAAGCGGTCAGCCACGGCAGGATAGAAATACTCCGTCTGCATCAGTCGGAGCGTCTGCTCGTTGCCGAGATAATGGCCGGGGCCGTTGAGGCAGACTTCAGAGATGGTGGCGATGGACAGCGCCTCGTCCGAGACCTCGATGCCGCGCACGCAACGCAGGCATTGGCCCAGCATGTCGTTGTCGATGATCAGGCTTTCCAGGCAGAAGCCGAGCAGGGAGGCATGCATACCGGCTGATTCATAGACCAGATTGAGCCCCGACAACCCGGCCATGACATTGGTGATGCCCTTTTCATAGCCGGACTGGATGTCGGGCAGCTTGGAGTCGGCCATGCCGGCGGCCGACCCGCCGGGCAGGTCGTAGAACTGGGCCATCTGGGCGCAGGCAGCCGTCAGCAGTGCCTGCTCGGCCGAGCCTCCTGACATGGCCCCAGTGCGCAAGTCGGAGACGAAGGGCCAGGTGCCGAAAATGGCGGGATGGCCGGGCTTTAGCGCATTGACATAGACGAGACCGGCCAACACCTCGGCGACGGCCTGGACGACCGCACCGGCGATCGCTGCGGGCGCAGTGGCTCCAGCCTGGCCTGCGGACAACAGCAGGATCGGGATACCGCCCTCGACGCAGGCTTCGAGCACGCCGCAGGCATCCTCGGCGAACTTCATCGGCGGCACGACAAAGCAGTTGGAATTGGAGACGAAGGGACGGGCGCGGAAATTTTCCTCGCCGCCAGCGATTTCGTAGAGCATCTGCAAGGCAGGGGCGACGTTCTCACGCACGGTGAAGCTGGTGCCGACATGCTTGGAGGTACCGGAGACGCAGGCGTAGAGGGTGTTGAAGTCCATTTCCAGCGGGTCGGGAATGTCGCGTGGCACCATCGGGCGCTGGAAGAAGTGGATGTTGTCGAGGCCGTCGACAATGCGGGCGGCGTCGTAGATGTCCTGCAGCAGGCTTTCGCGATATTCGCGTTTCTCGACGTCGACGAGGTGAACGGCGGCACCGGCCGTGCCATAGTGGACCCGCCTGCCCTGGATCAGCATGTCGTGCTTGGGATCCTGGCCGCAAAGCGTGAAGTTGCGGGCGGCATTCCTGATGGTCGACAACACCAGCTCCCGCGGGAAGCGGATGCGGCCGTCGTCGCTGTAGGTGGCGCCGACCCGTTTCAGTGCCTCGATGCAACTCGGGATGGCGTTGGCGAAACCGACGGTCTCGAGCAGCGTCAGCACCGCCTCGTGAATGCGTTCGAGATCATTCTGGCCCAATGCCTTGAAGGTGCCGCCCTCCAGGCCGGCACGTACCGGGCGGATGTCGTCGGCCAGCGGAGCGGCACGCATCGCTCGTCGCGCCTCCCTGCCACCCGACCTTCGCGAACGTTGTTCCGCGGACAGATCATGGCTTTCGATGGCAACTGACATGCAGGTCCTCCGAATTCGTGTGAGGCTGGCCCGCAGTGATTATGCCACCGTCGTGTCGCCTCGTTCCCTTTGCTCGACTATGCAATGTCCATTGGCCCAGACTATGGGCCAGCAGATTCCGCCGGATATGCCAGGGCGGTCATACATACCGGCGACACGGAGTGGCGGCCGGCACGGGAATACACTCGAAACCGGAGCGGGAATCAGTCGTGGATCGGAGGTTTGTTCAAAGTGCTGCAACGCTGCGCGCCAGGAGGCGGGCAGCGTTGCCGAGGGCTCAGGCAGCCGCGGGCCTGCGTCCGGCGGCGGTTGCCAATTCGCGGATTCCGGGCTCGATGTGCTGCAGGGCGATCGAGGAAATGCCCAGCCGCATGAAACGCGTCGGCTTGTCGGAATGCTCGAAGAAGCGCTCGCCCGGTTCGATGATGACAGAACGTGCCGCAGCAGCTGCCGCGAGCCCGCGCGAGTCGGTACCGCGTGGCCCTTCGAGCCACAGTGACGTGCCGCCGGCCGAGTCGGTCGACTGCCATTCTGGCAGAAAAGCCGAGATCGCCTGGACCAATCGCTTGCGCCTCTCGGTGAAGGCCGTCGACAGGCGGCGTACCAGTGCCTCATGGTGGCCGAGCGACAGGAACAGCGCCACGGCGCGCTGGTTGTTGGCCGGCGGGTGGCGCAGCATGAAGCGGCGCAGCGCACGCAGTTCCGCGATGAGGTCGGCCGAGGCGACGATGTAGCCAAGGCGCAGGCCGGGCGCGAGCGTCTTCGACATCGAGCCGACATAGACGACGCGGCCGGACCGATCGAGGCTCTTCAGTGCCTGCTGCGGCGCTTCATCGAGCAACTGGCTGTCATAGCCGTCCTCGATGATGATCTGGTTGTTGCGCGCAGCACGTGCCAGCAGATCCTGCCTGCGCTCGGCGCTCAGCGGCACCATCGTCGGGCACTGATGGCTCGGCGTGACGAAGACAAAGCCGGCATCCGACGGGATCGCCGAGGTAACGATACCCGAATGGTCGACGGGAACAGGCTCGATGTCGGCGCCGGCGAGACGGAAGATCGAGCGTGCGTCCGGATAGCCCGGATCTTCCATCGCCACCTTCGAGCCCTTGCTCATCAACAGCGTGGCCAGCATGTAGAGTGCATTCTGGGCGCCGAGCGTGACGATGATTTCGTCCGGATTGGCGAAGATGCCGCGACGTGGCAGCAAACGTGCCTGGATTTGCTCGATCAGCAACGGATCGTCGCGATCGACCATGTCGGCCGCCCAGTTGCGGATTTCGAGCACCGCCAGCGCCATGCGGTTGCACTCGCGCCATTCGGCGGTCGGAAAAAGCGTCGGGTCGAACTGGCCGTAGACGAAGGGATAGGACGACTTGATCCAATTATCGAGCTTGGCCGGCGGCTGCATGTCGGAGGCGGCGATCTGGCGGCGCGCTTTCCAATCGATTTCATTGGCCTGATCGGGGCTCTTCTGCTGTGGTTTGGCCGGCGTCGCCAGCACTTCGGGATTGACGAAGTGGCCGCGGCGCTCGCGCGCGACCAGGAAGCCCTGGTCGACAAGCTGCTGGAACGCCAGCACCACGGTGCCACGCGCGACGCCCAGCTTTTCGGCGAGGATGCGGCACGACGGCAGCGGCATCGAGGCCGCGATCTGGCGGTCGAGAATGGCGGCGACGATCGCCTGTCGGATCTGGGCCTGAAGCGTCTGACCTGATTCCGCCGAAATTCTGAACAAGCCTGACCAGATGGCCGTATCGTTTCGCTGTGGCATGGGGACGTTTCCTGCATGTCCAGTCTTTTGACTTCGCTGGACTATAGAAAGCTATCCTTGGCACAAGCAGTTGCACCAATCAATTTTTTTAATCCTATAGATTTATGCCAGTGAACCTTTCCAGCGGCGGTTGCAAATGGCACCGGTTGAATCGATTGAAATTTGCCGCGATAGTCCGCCGCGACGCCTCTCAATGAGTCTCAAGGTCTGCTAGGATGATGCCAGCAGCTGACATTTCCGGAGTTCCCAGGTGATCGACCAACCTTTCAAGGCGGCACTGGCCGCGCTTCGCAACCACCATCAGGACGCACCGAAGAACCTCAGGGCGGCATTCGCTTCCGACCCGAAGCGGTTCCAGCATTTTTCCGCCTCCGACGATGACCTTTTGCTCGATTGGTCGAAATGCGCCGTCGACGCCGAGACCATGGCGCTGTTGCAAAAGCTGGCGCAATCGGTCGATCTCGAAGGCAGGCGTGCGGCGATGTTTGCCGGCGAGCGCATCAACATCACCGAGGATCGGGCGGTGCTGCACACGGCGCTGCGCAACCCGCTGGGCGAGCCGGTGATGCTCGACGGCCACGATGTGACGACTGACGTTCACGCCGTGCTCGGTGCCATGTCGGCCTTTGCCGACGATGTCCGCTTTGGCAAGGCGGCGGGCGCCACCGGCAAGAAGATCACCGACATCGTCAATATCGGCATCGGCGGCTCCGACCTTGGCCCGGCCATGGCGACGCTGGCGCTGGCGCCCTATCACGACGGGCCGCGTGCGCACTTCGTCTCCAATATCGACGGCGCCCACATCCATGACACGCTGAAGGGCCTCGACGCCGGCACCACGCTGTTCATCATCGCGTCGAAGACCTTCACCACGGTCGAAACCATGACCAATGCCGCCACCGCGCGGCGCTGGGTCGAGGAGAAGCTCGGCGCCAAGGCGGTGGGCCACCACTTCGCCGCCGTGTCGACGGCCCTCGACAAGGTGGCTGCCTTCGGCATCGAACCTTCACGCGTGTTCGGCTTCTGGGACTGGGTCGGCGGCCGCTATTCGCTGTGGTCGGCGATCGGCCTGCCGATCATGATCGCCATTGGGCCGAAGAATTTCCGCGAATTCCTGGCCGGCGCGCATGCCATGGACGGGCATTTCGCCACCGCACCGATGCTCAAGAACATTCCAGTGCTGATGGGGCTGATCGGCTTCTGGCACCGAGTAGTGTGCAACTATCCGGCCCGCGCCGTCATTCCCTATGACCAGCGCCTGTCGCGTCTGCCGGCCTACCTGCAGCAGTTGGACATGGAATCGAATGGCAAAAGTGTTACGATTTCAGGCGGCGGCGTGGTGACGCCGACGGGTCCGCTGGTCTGGGGCGAGCCTGGCACCAACGGCCAGCACGCCTTCTTCCAGTTGCTGCATCAGGGCACCGATTTCATTCCTGTGGAGTTCCTGGCGGCGGCCGAAGGCCATGAACCTGATCTGCAGGAACATCATGACCTGCTGCTCGCCAACTGCTTGGCGCAGTCGGAAGCGCTTATGAAGGGACGCACGCTTGAAGAAGCGCGGCGGCAGATGCTGACCAAGGGCATCAAACCCGAGGAGGTCGACAAGATCGCCCCGCACCGAGTCTTCTCGGGCAATCGCCCGTCGGTGACCATCCTCTACCGCAAGCTTACCCCTCACATGCTCGGCCGGCTGATCGCGCTTTACGAGCACCGCGTCTTCGTCGAGGCGCAACTGTTCGGCATCAACGCCTTCGACCAATGGGGCGTCGAACTCGGCAAGGAACTTGCCACCGGGCTGCTGCCTGTCGTGGATGGGCGAGAAAATGCCGCGCGTCATGACTCCTCGACAGCCGGGCTCGTGGAGCATATCCACCGCCTCAGAGCGCCGCGCGAGCAGTAGCCGCGAACGGCGCCCCTGGCATTGCACCTGCGCATCCGGCCTTCCGCCGGTGCGAAAGGTCGGAGGAGTGAGTGATTTGAGGGGCATCAAGGGCATACTTTTCGACAAGGACGGAACCCTTGTCGACTTCCAGGCGACATGGTTCGCCATCGGCGAAATGATGGCGCTGAAGGCAGCGGATGGTGACCAGGCGCGGGCCACCGCCCTGATGGAAGCAGCCGGCTACGATTTCACCGCCCATTGCTTCAAGGCCGATTCAGTTTTTGCAGCCGGCACCAACGCCGATATCGTGGCGCTCTGGTATCCCGATGCGACCGACGACGAACGGTCGGGGCTGATCAGGATATTCGACCAGGTGTCGGCCGAACAGGGCTCGGCCAAGGCCGTGCCGCTGCCCGGCAGCAAGGATGCGCTGGCGAGCCTGCACAGCGCCGGCTTCCGCCTCGGTGTCGCCACCAACGATTCGACCGGCGGCGCGGAAAAGACGCTGCTGTCGCTCGGCATCGCCCAGATGTTCGACGCCGCCTATGGCTATGACGCCGTGGCCAACCCCAAGCCGGCGCCCGATGCAATCCATGCCTTTTCCGACCTCACCGGGCTCAAGCCGTCAGAGATCGCCATGGTCGGCGACAACCGCCACGACCTCGAAATGGCCAAGGCCGGAGGCGCACTGGCGATCGCCGTGCTGTCGGGCACCGGGACACGGGAATCGTTGACGCCAATGGCTGACGTGGTGCTCGATTCGATCGCCGACCTGCCAGCCTATCTGGCGCGCGAGAGCTGAACGGGGCGATCGTCCCGCAAGCCCCCTGCTGTCAAAGGAAACTTCATGTCCGCTGAGCTGACCATCCGCCGGGCGACCCGCGAGGACCTGCCCGAACTGGTGCAGCTCTATCGCCATCTGGTGCCGGACGAGCCGGTCGGCACCAGACATGCGGAGGAGATCTGGGAGCGGTTCTCGCACTATGGCCCGAGCGGCATCTTCCTCGGCCTGATCGACGGCCGGCAGATTGCCACCTGCACGCTGGTGGTGGTGCCCAATTTCGTCCGCGGTGGCGCCAACTATGCACTGATCGAGAATGTCGTGACGCACGCCGACTTTCGCGGCCGGGGCTATGGCAAAGCCGTGCTGCTGGCCGCCGTCGAGGCAGCGTGGGCACTCGGCTGCTACAAGCTGATGCTACTTACGAGTTCGAAGGAGCCGGCGACGCTGGGTTTCTACCGCAACGCCGGCTTCCAGACGACCAAAACGGGATTTGAGATGCGGCGGCTACCGGTGCGGGAGAGCTGAGGCGGAGCTAACTCCAGGGCAGCGCTTAGTGCGACTAGCGGAGACGTCGCAACTGATCTCCCTCTCGAGGGGGAGATCAGTTGACCAGCGGGTGCCAAGGGAGCGAACCCTTTGCCGGAAATCTACTCGAACACGATCGTCGGAGTGGCGGCTGCGGCCGCGCCCTGCTCTTCCTGCAGGCGCTCCCAGACCTTGGTGGCGATGGCGCGATAGGTCTGCGCCTGGGCGCTGTCGGGCCTGGATACAGTTACCGGCGTGCCGGCGTCTGAGCTTTCGCGGATGCCCATTTCCAGCGGCACTTCGCCGAGGAAGGTGACACCGAGGCGCTCGGCTTCCTTGCGCGCGCCGCCATGGCCGAAGATGTCATAACGCGTGCCGGTATCGGGGGCGATGAAATAGCTCATGTTCTCGACGATGCCGAGCAGCGGCACATCGACCTTCTTGAACATGTTCAAGCCCTTTCGCGCGTCGATCAGAGCGAGGTCCTGCGGCGTCGAGACGATGACCGCACCCGCCAGCGGCACCTGCTGGGCCATGGTCAGCTGGGCGTCGCCGGTGCCGGGCGGCATGTCGACGACGAGCACGTCGAGCGGACCCCATTCGACCTCGCGCAGCATCTGGGTGAGCGCCGACATGACCATCGGGCCGCGCCAGATCATCGGCGTCTCCTCATCGACGAGGAAACCCATCGACATGACCTTGAGGCCGTAGTTCTGCATGGGCTTGAGTATCTTGCCGTCGACAGTTTCCGGGCGGCCATGGATGCCAAGCAGCTTGGGCATCGACGGGCCGTAGATATCGGCGTCGAGCACGCCGACCTTGAGGCCGTTGGCAGCAAGGCCGAGCGCTATGTTGACCGCAGTCGTCGACTTGCCGACGCCGCCCTTGCCGGAGGCAACAGCGATGATCGAGTCGATGCCCGGCACGCCGCGTTTGCCCTGCGACTGCGAGGCGGGCGCGTGTGGCGCGGGACGTGACGCAGGTGCAGGCGCCGCACGGGGCGCTGCCGGCTTCGGCGGCACCGGCGCTTCCATGCCGCCGCCCTTCTTCTCGGCGGTCAGGGCAACAACGGCGCCGGTGACGCCGGGGATGGCCTTGACCACGCGTTCGGCTGCGGCGCGCAGCGGCTCCATCTCCTGCGCGCGCGCGGCCGGAACGGTGATCGAGAAGAACACCTTGCCGTCGGCGATGAAGATGTCGGAAACCAATCCGAGATCGACGATGTTGCCTGAGAAATCCGGCCCGTTGACCGTCTTGAGACGTTCCACAACGATTTCTTTGGTGACTGTCATGTGTCGAACCTGCTGCTCTGTGTCGAGCCTGAGATAATGCAGTTTGGCGGAAGAACCAAGCTACCCGAAATGGCAGCCAGGTCCTGGCCGCTGGCAAGTGCTTGGCAACCTTCCATATTACACCGGCGAAAGAAACTTCGGCCCGGATGTAGGATCGGTGCTGCCTGCTTCGTCCTTGGGGCATACGGAGAGCAATCAGCCGGAGAACCGTGATGAAATTCGTCAATTACCTCTTCTTCAACGGCAATTGCCGGGAAGCTTTCGAGTTCTACGCCGAAGTGTTCGGCGGACAAGTCATCGGCCTGGTGACCTACCGCGACGAACCCGGTGAGAGCAGCATGCCTGCTGACTGGCAGGACAAGGTGATGAACGTGCAACTGTCGATCGGCGACCAGTCCCTGATGGCGTCCGACTCGCCACCCCAATATGCGAGCGAAATGGGCGGGTTCTCGATCTCGGTCGACCTCGACGATCTCGCCCGGGCCGAGCGCATCTTCGCGGCACTTGCCGACAGCGGCACAGTAACCATGCCTTTTGCCCCGACCTTCTGGGCCAAGGGTTTCGGCATGGTGAAGGACAAGTTCGGCACCCCCTGGATGATCAGCAGCGGCAACGCTGGCGAATAAGCAGCACAAGCGATTCTACGAGGAAAACATGACCCATTCAGCCATTGAAACTCCTGCAATTTCGAATCCCGCATTATGGACCGGCCGTGTGTTGAGCGGCGCCCTGATCGCGTTCCTGGTCTTTGACGCGGTGATAAAGCTGGTCCCGCTGCAGGTGGTGATCGACACCACCTCCGCACTCGGTTTTCCGCCCGAACTGGCCCGGACGCTCGGCGTGCTGACGCTTGTCTGTGCCGCACTTTATGCCTGGCCGCGGACGGCGATCCTCGGCGCGATCCTTCTGACCGGCTATCTCGGCGGCGCCATCGCCATCCACCTGCGCATCGGCAACCCCTTGTTCTCGCACACCTTGTTCGGCGTTTATCTCGGGCTGATGGCCTGGGGCGGGCTCTATCTGCGCGATCCGCGTCTGCAGGCGCTGATCCCCTTCCGTCGCTGATCCAGCCATTTTCAGGAGACGACCGTGCCAATTCTTGCCATCATCCTTGGGCTGCTCTTGATCGCGATCCTTGTCATCCTGGCGATCGCTGCGACCAAGCCAGCCACCTTCAGCATCCAGCGAACGACCGATATCGATTCTGCCCCGGACGCCATCTTTCCGCTGATCAACGACTTCCACAACTGGCGCGACTGGTCGCCCTGGGAAGCGCTTGATCCCGACCTCAAGCGCAAGATGAGCGGTGCTGAATCAGGCCGCGGCGCGGTCTATGAATGGGACGGCAACAAGAAGGTCGGCAGCGGCCGGATGGAGATCACGGAAGTGGCGGCGCCGAACAAGGTTGTCATCAAGCTCGACTTCCTGAAGCCGTTCGAAGCGCACAATGTGGCTCGCTTCACGATGGAGCCGAGGGCTGGGAAAACACGCCTGAACTGGGAGATGACCGGTCCGTCGCCCTTCATGTCCAAGGTGATGCAGGTGTTCATGAACTTCGACCAGATGGTCGGCAAGGACTTCGAAAAGGGCCTCGCCAGCATCAAGGCGATCGCCGAGCGGAAACGCCTCGCCGGCTCGTGAGCGCGCCGACCTCACCGCAGCAAGACCTGCCGCCCGCCTGGGCGGCGCTATCTTCAACCGGGACTAAATGCGGGGGCTAACAGAGAGGAGACTGACATGCTTGGTCAAATCAATGCGGTTGCCAATGTGGCCGTCAAGGATCTCGGACGCGCCAAGGCCTTCTACGAAAAGACGCTTGGCCTCAAGGAGGTCGAGCACATGGGCGAAGAAGTATCGGTTCTCAAGAGCGGCGACACCATGATCAACGTCTACCGCTCGGACTTTGCAGGGACAAACAAGGCGACCTCGGTCACCTGGGCCGTCGGCGACAAGATCGACAGTTTCGTCGCCGAGCTGAAGTCGAAAGGCGTGACATTCGAGCATTACGACATGCCGGACACCCGGCTAGAGGGCGACGTCCACGTCTTCGGCGACTTGCGAGTTGCCTGGTTCAAGGATCCCGACGGCAATATCCTCAACCTGATCAACCAATGATTTTGATGCGGTAGTCCCTTGTGAAGACTGGCTAATCCGGCCGGCGCCGGATAGCCTTCCGGCATGATCGACAAGCTTGAGTTCTTCATCGCCCTCGCAAGGGAGCAACATTTCGGCCGCGCCGCCGAGGAATGCGGCGTCACCCAGCCGACGCTGTCCGCCGGCATCAAGCAGCTCGAGGACATCCTCGGCGTGATGCTGGTGCAGCGCGGATCGCGCTTCCAGGGCCTGACGCCGGAAGGGCGGCAGGTGCTGGACTGGGCGCGACGCATCGTCGGCGACACCCGCGCCATGCGCGAGGAAATGCGCGCCGCCCGCCACGGCCTGTCCGGCCGCATCCGCATCGCCGCCATCCCAACCGCACTCGCCATGGTGCCGAGGCTGACGACGCCATTCCGAGACAAGCATCCCGGCGTCACCTTCTCGATCCTGTCGCGCACCTCGATCGAGGTTCTGTCGCTGCTCGGCAATTTCGAAATCGACGCGGGAATCACCTATCTCGACAACGAACCACTCGGCCGTGTGACCAGCGTGCCGCTCTATGCCGAGCGTTATCAGCTGATCACGGCGGTGGGGAACGAATATTCCGATCGACAGAAGGTGACATGGGAAGAGGTCAGCACGCTGCCTTTGTGCCTGCTGACGCCCGACATGCAGAACCGCCGTATCATCGACCAGCATCTGGCAGACGCCGGCGTGCAGGTGCGACCGACGCTCGAATCGAACTCGATGATCGTGCTTTTCTCGCATATCAGGACCGGCAAATGGTCGTCGATCATGCCGCTCAACCTCGCGGAAACCTTCGGTTTTGCCGAACCGATCCGGGCAATTCCGATCGTCGAACCGGATGCCAGCCACACCGTCGGGCTGGTGGTCGCGCGGCGCGATCCGAACACGACGCTGGTGCAGGCGCTGCTTGACGAAGCCATGGCGCTGGCAGGCGATTTCCGCCGCAACGCGTGAGCTATACTCCCAGTGAAATCGTCCACTCGATAGAAAATTTTTATCATGTGACGAAACAGCTTTATTGATTCCGGCCCCCAGGATCGGCTTCAATAGGAATATAGCGCCCAAGTCAGGCGCCAGTGTCAGGGAGGGCGCTGCGTGGTCATGCAGCCAGCAAGTACCGAACTCGCCGAGCGAACCGCTGCGGTGATCAGCGAATTGAAGAATCTCGAGGGTCCGCTGATCCCGATCCTTCATGGCGTCCAGGAAGAGTTTGGCTATGTGCCGCAGGAAACCCTGCCGATCATCGCCGAGGCGCTGAACCTGTCGCGCGCCGAAGTGCACGGCGTCTTCACCTTCTACCACGATTTCCGCCACCACCCGGCCGGCCGGCACGTTCTCAAGGTCTGCCAGGCCGAAGCCTGCCAGTCGATGGGCAGCGACGCCATCGCCGCCCAGATCAAGCAGAAGCTCGGCATCGGCTTCCACGAGACGAGCAAGGACGGCGCCGTGACGCTGGAGCCGATCTATTGCCTCGGCCTGTGCGCTTGTGCCCCTGCCGCGATGCTCGACGGCGAAGTGATCGGCCGCCTCGATGCGGACAAGATCGATGAAATCGCCGAGGAGATCCGCTCATGAGCGTGACGATCTACATTCCCGGCGATTCGGGTTCGCTGTCGCTTGGCGCCGAAAAGGTCGCCAAGGCGATCGAGACCGAAGTTGCAGCGCGTGGTATCGACGCCAAGATCGTGCGCAACGGTTCGCGCGGCCTGTACTGGCTCGAGCCCATGGTTGAAGTTGCGACCGAAGCCGGTCGCGTTGCCTACGGACCCGTCTCTGCCAAGGACGTCGCATCGCTGTTCGACGCCGGCCTCGCCAAGGGCGGCCAGCACAAGCTTTCGCTCGGCGATCCGGAGAAGCTGCCTTTCGTCGCCAAGCAGACGCGGCTGACATTCGCCCGCTGCGGCATCACTGACCCGATTTCTCTGGAAGACTACGAAGCCCATGGCGGCCTCGCCGGCCTGCGCAAGGCTGTATCAATGGCGCCGGCCGACATCGTCAAGCAGGTAACCGACTCCGGCCTGCGCGGCCGTGGCGGCGCCGGCTTCCCGACCGGCATCAAGTGGAAGACCGTCCTCGATACCGCGGCCGATCAGAAATACATCGTCTGCAACGCCGACGAGGGCGACTCGGCGACCTTCGCCGACCGCATGATCATGGAAGGCGACCCGTTCGTGCTGATCGAAGGCATGGCGATCGCCGGTCTCGCGACCCATGCCACCAAGGGCTACGTCTACATCCGCTCGGAATATCCGCACGCCATCGCTGTCATGGAAAAGGCAGTCAAGGTGGCGCGCCGTGCCGGCGTGCTCGGCAAGAGTGTGCTTGGATCCTCCCAAGGCTTCGACATCGAAATCCGCTCGGGCGCCGGCGCCTATGTCTGCGGCGAGGAAACTTCGCTGCTTAACAGCCTGGAAGGCAAGCGCGGCGTGGTCCGCGCCAAGCCGCCGCTGCCGGCGATCCAGGGACTTTTTGGAAAACCAACGGTCATCAACAACGTCATCTCGCTCGCCTCGGTGCCGATCGTGATGGACAAGGGCGCGCAGTACTACAAGGACTTCGGCATGGGCCGTTCGCGCGGCACCATCCCGATCCAGATCGCCGGCAACGTCAAGCATGGCGGCCTGTTCGAAGTGGCATTCGGCCTGACGCTGGGCGAGATCGTCGACGAGATCGGTGGCGGCACGGCGACCGGTCGTCCCGTCAAGGCCGTGCAGGTCGGCGGCCCGCTCGGCGCCTATTTCCCGCGCGCTCTGTTCGACACGCCGTTCGACTATGAAGAATTTGCCAAGCGCGACGGCCTGATCGGCCACGCCGGCATCACCGTGTTCGACGACAGCGCCGACATGCTGAAGCAGGCACGCTTTGCCATGGAATTCTGCGCCATCGAAAGCTGCGGCAAGTGCACGCCCTGCCGCATCGGCTCGACGCGTGGTGTCGAGACACTCGACAAGCTCAAGCAGAACATCGAGCCGGAAAAGCAGCTCGCGCTGGTGACCGACCTCTGCAACACGATGAAATTTGGATCCCTTTGCGCTCTCGGCGGTTTTACTCCGTATCCTGTTATGAGCGCCCTCACCCATTTCCCAGAAGACTTCCGGCCGGCAGCGGTCGCCCAGGCAGCGGAATAGGAGACAACATCATGGGTCTCATTCATGAAATCGACTTCGGCACCCCTGCCTCCAAGTCAGAAAAACAGGTCACGCTGACCGTCGACGGCTTCGAGGTCACAGTGCCCGAAGGCACCTCGATCATGCGCGCTTCGATGGAAGCGGGCATTGCCATTCCGAAGCTCTGCGCCACCGACATGGTCGACGCCTTCGGCTCCTGCCGTCTGTGCCTGGTCGAGATCGAAGGCCGCAACGGCACGCCGTCGTCCTGCACGACGCCCGTCATGCCCGGCATGGTGGTGCACACCCAGACCGGCCGTCTCAAGGACATCCGCAAGGGCGTGATGGAGCTCTACATCTCCGATCACCCGCTCGACTGCCTGACCTGTGCTGCCAATGGCGACTGCGAATTGCAGGACATGGCGGGTGCTGTCGGCCTGCGCGACGTGCGCTACGGCTATGAAGGCGACAACCACGTTCGCGCCAAGAACGACGGCCTCGAAAACTTCAAGTGGATGGCCAAGGACGAGTCCAATCCGTACTTCACCTACGATCCGTCCAAGTGCATCGTCTGCTCGCGCTGCGTGCGGGCCTGCGAAGAGGTGCAGGGCACGTTTGCACTGACCATCGAAGGCCGCGGCTTCGGCAGCCGCGTTTCGCCCGGTGCGCATGAACTGTTCCTCGACAGCGAATGCGTGTCCTGCGGCGCCTGCGTGCAGGCCTGCCCGACGGCGACGCTGACTGAAAAGTCGGTAATCGAGATCGGCCAGCCCGAGCACTCGGTCGTCACCACCTGCGCCTATTGCGGCGTCGGCTGTTCGTTCAAGGCAGAGATGCGCGGCGACGAGCTGGTGCGCATGGTCCCGTGGAAGGACGGCAAGGCCAATCGTGGCCATTCCTGCGTCAAGGGCCGCTTCGCCTATGGTTATGCCACGCACAAGGAACGCATCCTCAACCCGATGATCCGCGAGAAGATCACCGATCCGTGGCGCGAAGTGTCATGGGAAGAGGCGCTGACGCATACGGCCAAGGAATTCCGCCGCATCCAATACCAGTATGGCCGCGGTGCCATCGGCGGCATCACCTCCTCGCGCTGCACCAATGAGGAAACGTTCCTCGTCCAGAAGCTGATCCGCCAGGGCTTCGGCAACAACAACGTCGACACCTGCGCCCGGGTCTGCCACTCGCCGACCGGCTACGGCCTCGGCCAGACCTACGGTACGTCGGCCGGCACCCAGGACTTCGACTCGGTCGAAGACACCGACGTCGCGCTGATCATCGGCGCCAACCCGGCATCGGCCCACCCGGTGTTCGCTTCGCGCCTGAAGAAGCGCCTGCGCGCCGGCGCCAAGCTGATTGTCATCGATCCGCGCCGCACCGAGATGGTGAAGTCGGCCCATATCGAGGCAGAGCACCACCTGGCGCTGAAGCCGGGCACGAACGTCGCCGTGGTTACCGCAATCGCGCATGTCATCGTCACCGAAGGCCTGTTCGACGAGAAGTTCATTCGCGAACGCTGCGACTGGTCGGAATTCCAGGATTACGCCGAGTTCGTCTCGGATCCGCGTCACATCCCCGAGGAAGTCGAAAAGCTTTCGGGCGTTCCGGCCGAGACCATCCGTGGTGCCGCGCGCCTCTACGCCACCGGCGGCAACGGCGCGATCTACTACGGCCTCGGCGTCACCGAGCACAGCCAAGGCTCGACGACCGTCATCGGCATCGCCAACCTCGCCATGCTGACCGGCAATATCGGCCGCAAGGGCGTCGGCGTAAACCCGCTGCGCGGCCAGAACAACGTTCAGGGCGCCTGCGACATGGGTTCGTTCCCGCACGAACTGCCGGGCTACCGCCACATCTCGGGCGACGCCGTGCGCGACATCTATGACAGCCTGTGGGGCGTCAAGCTCGACAACGAGCCGGGCCTGCGCATCCCCAACATGCTGGATGCCGCCGTCGACGGCACCTTCAAGGGCATCTACATCCAGGGCGAGGACATCCTGCAGTCGGACCCCGACACCAAACACGTGTCGGCCGGCCTGGAAGCCATGGAATGCGTCGTCGTGCAGGACCTGTTCCTGAACGAGACCGCCAATTACGCCCACGTCTTCCTGCCTGGCTCGACCTTCCTCGAAAAGGACGGCACCTTCACCAACGCCGAGCGCCGCATCAACCGCGTGCGCAAGGTAATGGCACCGAAGAACGGCCTTGCCGACTGGGAAGTGACGCAGCGCCTCGCCCAGGCGATGGGCCTGAACTGGAACTACAAGCACCCGTCCGAGATCATGGACGAGGTCGCCAAGACGACGCCAAGCTTCGCCAACGTCTCTTACGAGTTCCTGGAGAAGATGGGCTCGGTACAGTGGCCGTGCAACGAGAAGGCTCCGGAAGGCACGCCGATCATGCACATTGACGGCTTCGTCCGCGGCAAGGGCAAGTTCATCCGCACCGAGTATGTCGCGACCGACGAAAAGACCGGCCCGCGCTTCCCGCTGCTTTTGACCACCGGCCGCATCCTCAGCCAGTACAATGTCGGCGCGCAGACAAGGCGTACCGAGAACGTCGCATGGCACGCCGAGGATCTGCTGGAAATCCATCCGCACGACGCCGAACAGCGCGGCCTGCGCGACGGCGACTGGGTGCGGCTGCAGAGTCGTGCCGGCGAAACGACGCTCAGGGCACAGATCACCGACAGGGTGTCGCCGGGCGTCGTCTACACGACCTTCCACCACCCCGACACGCAGGCAAACGTCATCACCACCGACTTCTCGGACTGGGCAACAAACTGCCCCGAGTACAAGGTGACCGCGGTCCAGGTCGGCGCCTCCAACGGTCCTTCGGATTGGCAGAAGGACTACAACGAGCAGGCCCAGCAGAGCCGCCGCATCGCCGGCCATCTGGAAGCCGCGGAGTAGACTTGCGGTGACCGACCGGCCTGCCATCACCCAGACAAGCCGCCTCGCCCGCCGGGCGAGCGGCACCACGGTCGCCAATCGCATGGTGCCGGAGGAGACCCCGGTGGCGCTGTCCTATGGCGGCACCACCCATGCGGTGATGATGGCAAGCCCGGCCGATTTCGAGGATTTCGCGCTCGGCTTCTCGCTGACCGAAGGCATCATCGGCTCGGTTGAGGAGATCGAGTCGATCGAGGTGCTGGATGTCGAGGCGGGCATCGACATCCAGATCAGGCTCAAGGACAAGGCCAACAAGCGCTTCGAGCAGCGCCGCCGCCGGCTTGCCGGTCCCGTCGGTTGCGGCCTCTGTGGCATCGAATCTATCGAAGAGGCGATGCGTTCGGTCGACGACGTCCACAAGTCGTCGTCAGGGCTTTCCGCCGACGACATCGTGCAGGCGGTGAAGCTGCTCTCCAAGGCACAGCCGCTGCATGCCGAAACAGGTGCAGTGCACGCTGCCGGTTTCTACGTGCCGGGCAAGGGCATCGTTGCGGCGCGCGAAGACGTCGGCCGCCACAACGCGCTCGACAAGCTTGCCGGTGCGCTCGACAAGGCCAGGATTGACGGCGCCTCGGGTGCCGTGGTGGTGACCAGCCGCGTGTCGGTGGAAATGGTGCAGAAGACGGCGGCCATCGGCGCGCCCTTCATCATTGCCGTCTCGGCGCCGACGGCATTGGCCATCCGCACCGCCGAACAGGCCGGCATGACGCTGATCGCGCTCGTGCGCGGCGACGATTTCGACATCTTCACCCATCCAGACCGCGTGACCACCGGAGCCGCCAAAAATGTCGCATGAAGAGCACAAGATGGGGACGAAGGAAAAGCTCGTCTACATGGCGAACCAGATCGCGACCTTCTTTGAATCCAAGCCGCATGACGAAGGCGTGGCCGGCGTCGCCAAGCACATCAACGATTTCTGGGATCCGCGCATGCGACGCCAGTTCTTCGAGATGTTCGACGAAGGCGGCAAGGGCATGAAGCCGCTGGTGATCGACGCCGCCGCAACGATCCGTCGCCCTAGGCAGGACGCGGCCTGAAAGCAGGCGCGGGATCGGCGAAGGCCCCTCACCTTCCTGCCGGAAACCTGCTAGTCTTAGCCAGACCTAATGCAATTCGCAGGCGGGATGGCTGTGCCAAAGCCGATCGCTACTCGATATGCGCGCAGCGGTGACGTCCGGATCGCCTATCAGGTGGTTGGCCAGGGTCCGCTCGACCTCGTCTTCGTTCCCGGCTTCATCTCCAATCTCGACCTGCACTGGGAAGACGAAGGCTACAGCCGGCTGCTTTCGCGCCTGTCCGCCTTCTCGCGCCTGATCCTGTTCGACAAGCGCGGCACCGGGCTTTCCGACCGCGTCGATGCAAACGCTCTGCCAAGCCTCGAAACGCGCATGGACGACGTGCGCGCGGTGATGGATGCCGCCGGCTCCAGCCGTGCTGCGATCCTCGGCGCCTCCGAGGGTGCGCCGATGGCGATCCTGTTCGCCGCGACCTATCCCCAGAGAACGCGCTCGCTGGTGCTCTATGCCGGTTACGCCCAGTTCCACAAATGGGTGATGGACCCGGCCCGACTGCAAACCTTCATCAAAGCTGCAGAGACCAGTTGGGGCACAGGCGCCACGCTGCAGAACTTCGCCCCGGGCCGGGTCGACGATATCAGGTTCGCCGCCTGGTGGGCGCGCTTCGAGCGCTTGTCGGCAAGCCCGACGGCAGCGGCGGCACTGGCCCGGATGAACGCCGAAATCGACGTGCGCGATGCGCTGGGCAGTATCCGGGCGCAGACGCTGCTGATCCACCGCCGCAACGACGCCCGCGTCGACCCCGAGGCCAGCCGCTACCTCGCGCGGAATATCCGCGGCGCCCGGCTCTGCGAGATTGCCGGACGCGACCATCCGATCTGGACCGGCGATGTCAACCGCGTCGCCGACCTGATCGAGGAATTCCTGACCGGCACGCATGCACCGCCCGACACCGAGCGGGTGCTGGCGGCACTGCTGGCGACGCGCGTTTCGGACACTGCGCGGCTCGGCGACAGGATGTGGAGCGAACGCAGCCTGCGCTTCCAGGAAACGCTGCGCCTGCTTGTTGGCCGGCACGGCGGCCGTATCGTCGACCAGTATGGCGACGTGGCGATTTCGCGTTTCGACGGGCCGGCACGTGCCATACGGTGCGCGGCCGCACTGCGCGACGCGGCCCAGGGCATCGGCATCGCCAGTGCCCAGGGCGTGCATGTCGGCGAAATCGAAACGCGCGGCCCGCCCTCGGGGCTGACGGTGCGGGTCGCTGTGAAGATTGCCGAGCATGCCGAGCGCGGCGGCATTCTCGCATCGCGGCTTGTTTCAGAGATCGCGACCAGTTCGGGCGTGCATTTCGTCGACGCCGGCCGGCTGGCGCTCGACGATCTGGAGGGACCACTGGCGCTGGTCGAGGCGACGTCGGAACAGCACCTCGAACCGGCGTGCCGTAGCCGTGCGTCTGCTGCAGTAGAGCCGTTGGCACTGACGGCGCGCGAGAACGAGGTCGTGGCCCTCATCGCCGACGGCAAGAGCAATGCAGCCATCGCCATCGAACTCAGCCTCAGCGAACACACGGTGAAGCGCCATGTCGCCAACATCTTGACCAAGCTCGACCTGCCATCGCGCGCGGCGGCGGCGGCATTCGCGGTGAGACAGGCTGGCCCGGACGGGCCATAGGACCAGTGGCCTTTTCGGGCGAAGCGGCGACGCAGTGTCCGGGACTAAAGTTTTCCGATGCAGGCAGGCGGAGACAGCGCCTCGAAACTGCCAAGGAGGAAGACATGACAAAGGCAAGTGGAATGCTCACCACGCTGGCGATGGCGGCCGGTCTCGCCGTTTTGACCGCATCGAGCGCCGGCGCCGAAGATGCGTCGGCTGCGGCGACGTACAAGGACATCGAAGCCACGCTCGGTTCGGTCCCCAGCTTCTTCAAGGCATTTCCGGAAACCGGCATCGCAGGCGCCTGGGCCGAATTCAAGGGCATCCAGCTCAATCCAAAGACCGAGCTGAACGGCAAGACCAAGGAGTTACTCGGCCTCGCCGTCGCCGCCCAGATACCGTGCCAGTACTGCATCTATTTCCACACCGCAGCGGCCAAGGCCAATGGGGCCACCGACGAGGAAATCCGCGAGGCGGTGGCGATGGCGGCCGTCGTCCGCCACTGGTCGACGGTGCTGAATGGCATGCAGGTCGACTACCCCCAGTTCAAACAGGAGGTCGACACGGCAATGGCCGCCGCCAAGGCGAAGTCGCAATAGGTTTTCGGGCCCAGGCTGGAGCCGCCACGACACAGGGCCGCGCGCAAGGCCGGCCAAAAGGAGGATAAAATGCTTGCCACCAAGGAAACCGTCACTGGCGCCTCGATCAAAAAAGCGATCGAAGGCCGCGACGGGCCGATGCTTTCCAGCTTCTACGCCGACGACGCGCTGGTGCGCGTCATCGACCGCAACAACCCGCCCAGCAAGCCGCGGGAAATCCGCGGCCGCGCGGCGATCACCACCTTCTGGGATGACATCTGCAGCCGCGCGATGAGCCATCGCGTCGACCTGACAATTGCGCAAGGCGACAATCTCGCCTTCTCGCAGGACTGCGCCTATCCCGACGGCACGAAGGTCTTCTGCGCTGCGATGCTGGAACTCAAGGACGGCAAGATCGCGCGGCAGACCGTCGTGCAGGCCTGGGACGAGTGATCGGATGCGGGCGAATGGTCGCTCGCCAGATGGGAGGAAGCCATGTTCGTCGCACGCTGGAAGATCGATGCCCGCTTCGGGCACAAGCAAAGCGCCATCGATCTGTTGCGCCAATGGGAACGGGAAATTGGTCCGCAGGCCGGAACCGACAAAATGGCCATGCAGATCCTGACCGGATCGATCGGCGCCAAGGAAGCCACCATCGAGGTCAACCACAACGTCGAAAGCCTGGCGCAGATCGAAGAGATGTTCGCCAAGCTCTCCAAGATCGACGCCCATGCCCAATGGGGGAAGAAGCTCGAGCCGTTCGTGGTGTCAGGCTCGTCCTACTGGAACTTCTATCGCGCGATCCAGAGTTAGGCATGCTCCGGCCTGCGGCGGGACAGCCTCCACAGTGCCTGGAAATGCAATCTGCCTAAGGATGCGTCTTGCCCGGGGGATGGTCATTCGTCCTCCGGGTGCTGTGCCGCAGCGCAAGCAGAAAGACGATCTCGGCTATGACGACGATGGCGACGATGCGGAAGCCGATGGTCACCGGATCGTGGTCACTGTCGCGCATCAGATAGCCGCCAATCAGAAAGGCGGCGTTCCAGATGAAGGCGCCGGTCACCGTTGCGAGCGCGAAGGGCACGAACGTCAGCCGCAACACCCCTGCCTCCAGCGCGAGATAAGTGCGCGCCACCGGCACCAGCTGCGCGATCAGCGAGGCGCGGAAGTTGTTGCGGCGATAGGCTACCGTCAGCCGCTGATAGGTGGCGTGCTTGAGGAAGATGTATTTGCCGAACCGCCTGACGGCGGCATCGGCGCGGTCAGCTCCCAACCAGTTGCCGCCGGCGTACCAGATCATCGATCCCAGCGTCGAACCGAACGTGGTTGCGAACATCAGCGCGACCAGCATCGGAACGTCGGGCGCCGCCGTCATGCCGAGAAACAACAGCAGCACATGCGACGGCGGGACAGGCGAAATCTTCTCGGTAAAAGCAAGACAAGCCGCGCCGAGCAGACCGAAGCCCAGAAAAGATGGAATCATGAAAAGCGCCAGTCGTAACTCTTTGCCGGCTTCATCCTTGTGATCCGATAGACAGCCGCCGGCGGCAGGTTGCGGAAGGTATGGCCAATGCGCGTCACTTCGAGATCGAGCCTGTCGAGAAGCGGCTGATCAATAGGGCACCGGAAGCCGTATGTGAATAGGTACAGCGCTCCTTCGGGCCTGAGATTGGCGAAAATGCCCTCGAGGATGGCGAGCGTCTGGCGTGGCGGAATCGCCAGGAACGGCAGGCCGCTGACGGCCGCGCCAGCGACCGGACCGTCATAGATCGGCCGGTAGCGCAGCTCGGCTGCATCCATTTCCAGCACCCGCGACTTGGGGAAGCGGCACCTGAGCAAATGGGCGAAATCGCTGTTGAACTCGATCAGCGTCATATCGCTTTCCCTGATCCCGCGGGCCAGCATGGCGCGGGTGAACGGGCCGGTGCCGGCGCCGAGTTCGAGGACCGGTCCGGTCTCGGGGCCGAGCTCCTGGGTCATCAGTGTCGCCAGGCTGGAGCTGGACGGCGTTATGGAGGCGACCTTGAGTGGCGCCGTGGCCCATGCCATGAGAAAGGATAAAGTGTCATTTGCGGCCATTGCGAACCTCTTTCGAAATCGTCTGCCGGCGAATCGGTCGCCTGCCTTTAGCGAAAGCTGTTTGAGGCCGCTGGATTACACATGCATTGCGACAAAGGCACAGAACCAGGCATTTTGGCGACTGCCCCGGTCGCCGTGCTTATTACGCAATGCTTCTGCAATGTTGAAGCAATAGCCGGTGGCACCGAGGGCCTTCGAGGAGTGAAATGCGCATACTGCTTGTGGAAGACGAGCCAGAACTGGCGTCGGCTTTGAAAACGGCGTTGCGGCGATACGACATGGTGGTGGATCACGCCGCGTCGCTGCTGGAGGCCGGCGACTTTGCGGCCAGCGAGAATTACGACGCGATCCTGCTCGACCGGCAGTTGCCCGACGGCGACGGCCTGACGCTGGTGCCGAAGATACGTGCACGCGGCAACGCAACGCCGGTCCTGGTGCTGACGGCGCGCAGCGACACCTCCGACAAGGTCGACGGGCTCGACATGGGTGCCGATGACTACCTGGCCAAGCCCTTTGCCTTCGAGGAACTGCTGGCTCGGCTGCGCGCTCTGCTGCGCCGGCCGGCGAATGTTCAGACGCAGGTCATACGTGCCGGCGACCTGTCATTCGATCTCGGCCATCGCGAGGTCATGGTTCGCGGCGAGCCGCTGACCCTGCCGCGTCGCGAGCTGCTGGTGCTGGAAGCGCTGCTGCGGCGGACCGGCCGCATGGTACAGCGTTCGTCGCTGATGGAAGCGGTGTTCGGCCTCGACGACGAGATCCAGTCCAATGCCCTCGACACACATGTGTCGCGGCTCCGACGCAAGCTGGCTGAAGCCGACGGCAAGGTCGAGATCAATGGCGTGCGCGGCGTCGGCTACCTTCTTCGCGAGATTTCATGAGACTTGCGCGTCTGCTTCTCTACGTCCAGCGCTTCTTCCGACCACGCTCGCTGAAGTGGCAGCTGGTGTGGCGCCTGGTGGTGTTGCAGGTCGTGCTACTGACGCTGATGATCGTTATCCTGCTCGCCGGGCTGACCATCGCCGGCGTGATCCCGGACAATTATGAGGGACGGGCGATCGACGTGTTGCGCAAGACCGTGCGCAAGGACGAGGCGGGCAAGCTGACGCTCAAGGAAGGGCCGCTGCTCACCGGATTGCGCGCCGAGGTTCCAAACCTCTGGTTTATCGTGCGGGATACGGAAGGCAACAAGATCTCCGAAGGCCAGGTACCCCGCCTGCTGACCGACATTCCTTCTGCGCTCGACTACATCAACGACGCGACCTTTGTGAAGCAGTTTGGCGGCACGCAGACGTCGGCGACCGTCCAGTGGGCCGATACCGCGGCTGGCCGCGTGCAGATCTTTACCGGGGCGCAAGGTGAGTTTCACTACATGGCGCTGTTGTCGATAACCCCGGAGCTGTTCACCGACATCATCCTGCCCGTCGGTGGCGTGATGGGGTTGGCGACTTTGATCGTCATTCCGCTCGTTGTGCGCAACGCCTTCAAGGGTATGCGGCGTGCTGCCACTCTGGCCGAGAAGATCGACGTAGAAGAACGTGGCGTCCGACTGCCGATCGAGGGCATCCCGACCGAAATATCGCCGCTGGTCAGGGCCGTCAACGGCGCACTCGACCGTCTCGACAAGGGTTATGAGCGTCACAAACGCTTCCTGATCGACGCCGCGCATGAGTTGCGCACGCCGGTCGCCATCCTCAACACCCGCATCACCTCGCTGCCGGCGACGCCCGAACGGGCGCGGCTGCTGCAGGATACGGCGCGGCTGTCGACGCTGACGGACCAGCTTCTCGACATCCAGCGCCTCGGCCGCCAGACACAGCAATTCACCCGCTTCGACCTGGTGGCGGTGGCGCGCGGGGTCGTCGTCGACCTGGCGCCGATGGCCTTCGCCGCCGGCTACGAGATGTCGTTCGAACCGGCACGCGGCGAGCTGTTCGCCAATGGCGACCGCACCGCCGTCGAGCGCGCTGTCGCCAATCTGGTGCAGAACGCCGTCGAGCACGGCGGCAACGCCGGCAGGATCACCATCGGCGTCAACAGCCCGGCCACGATCGAGGTTTCGGACGAGGGCGAGGGCGTGCCGGCGGCGGAGCGGGAAAAGATCTTCGAGCCGTTCTACCGCCTGCGCCCGCGCGGACATGGCGCCGGCCTCGGCCTAAACCTCGTGCACGAGATCATGCAGATCCATGGCGGCCGCATAGAGCTCGCCGGCAGCGACAGGAAGGGCGCCTGCTTCAGGCTGGTCTTCGCACAGGCCTGAGGCCCTGGCTCAACGCCCCGCGATGGTAAGCTGCGCCCCGGCGTCGGCGAGCGCCTGTGCGAGATCTTCGGACGGCTGTTTGTCGGTCACCAACTCGGTGAAGCCCTGGAAGCCGCAGACCTGGACCAGGCCCTTGCGGCCGAACTTGCTGTGGTCGGTGACGACGACCGACCGCTGCCCGCGCGCCAGCACGACACGGGCGAACTCGGCCTCCTCGAGATTGTAGTCCATGACGCCGTTTTCGGCATCAACTGCGCCCGCCGAGATCACCGCGTGGGTGACGGCGAAGCGGCTGACGAACTCGATCGCCGACACACCGAAGGCCGCACCACTGTCGCTGCGCAGCTCGCCGCCGGCCATGTAGACCTTGTTGCCGTTCACCGTCGCCAGCGTGCGGGCGATGTCGGACGAATTGGTCACCACCGTCAGCCGGCGGTGGCCGAGCAATTCGCGGGCCAGGTAGCTGGTGGTGGTGCCGGTATCGAGCATAACCGACTCGCCGTCATGAATGGTGGCAGCGACCGCCTTGGCGATGGCACGCTTGGCGTCGGCATTGTCGCGCATGCGTCGCTCGAAAGGCGCCTCGCCGACCACCGAAGGCAATCCGATGGCACCGTGCATCTTGAGGATCGAGCCATTGTCGGCAAGCGGCTTGACGTCGCGCCGTACAGTTTCAAGCGAGACGCCGAGCTTCTCGGCGAGGTCGGCGATGGTGATTGTGCCGTCGTCCTCGAGCAGGCGCAGAATTTCGCTGTGGCGCTTGGAGTGATTCATCCGGTTGTCCCGCTCGACCGGCCAGATTGGCCGTTTCTGAGATTTCTTCTGACTGACTCTACCGCATTTGCGGTCTTCTTCAACAGATGCGGTCAAATGAACAAATAAAGCCACAGAATCGGATTGACACTGCCGCTTCTGCTGCGTGAGAGTGCCCAACAACAACATCAAGGCGCAAGGGGAACGCGCCGGGCACGGCACGGAGGGGCTAGATGTCGAACAGCGAGGAACGCATTCGCGCCCTGCCTCTGTGGAACGGGCCACTTACCATTTCGCCGCTCAAGGGCGGCATCAGCAACGAGAGCTGGCTGGTCGAGGACGGCAACGGCCGGCATGTCGTGCGGTTCGGCAAGGACTATCCGTTCCACCATGTCTTCCGCGAGCGCGAGGTGATGGTGGCGCGCGCCGCCCATGAGGCAGGTTTTGCGCCGGAGCTACGCTATGCCGCTCCGGGGGTGATGGTGAGCGAGTTCCTCGGTGCCAAGACCTACGGCGCAGACGACGTACGGGCCAATGCTGCGCGCATTGCGCGACTGGTACGACGCTTCCATGAGGAGATGCCGAAACATGTCTCTGGACCAGGCTTCATGTTCTGGGCGTTTCACGTCATCCGCGACTATGCCCGCACACTGGCCGCCGGTGGCAGCCGGATGGCACCCGAACTGCCCCGTTATCTCGACCTGGCCGACAGGCTGGAAAAAGCGCAGGCGCCACTGCCTGTCATCTTCAGCCACAACGACCTGCTGCCGGCCAACTTCCTTGACGACGGCTCAAGGCTTTGGCTCATCGACTTCGAATATGCCGGCTTCTCGACCGCAATGTTCGATCTTGCCGGCACTGCCTCCAACGCCGGCATGACGCCGGAAGAGTCGGACGAGCTGCTGACCGTCTATTTCGGCGGCAAGCCGGACCAGGCGATCCGCCGCTCGCACGCGGCCATGCAATGCGCCTCGCTGCTGCGCGAAGCGATGTGGAGCATGGTCTCCGAGATCCACCTTTCGGCGCCGGGCAGTGACTACGTCACCTACACAGCCGAGAATCTCGACAAGCTCGAAGCGGCACTCGAAACCTACCAGAACCAGTACGGGAAACTGTAGCCATGGCCCTCCCATCGCACGCGCAGATCGTCGTCATCGGCGGTGGCATCATCGGCTGCTCGACGGCCTATCACCTGGCACGCGACCACAAGGCCGACGTCATCCTGCTCGAACAAGGCAAGCTGACCTCGGGTTCGACCTGGCATGCGGCCGGGCTGGTCGGGCAGTTGCGCTCGTCGGCCTCGATCACCCGTGTGCTGAAATACTCGGTCGACCTGTACAAGGGGCTGGAGGCCGAGACCGGGCTCGCGACCGGCTGGAAGATGTCCGGCTGCCTGAGGCTCGCCACCAACCAGGACCGTTGGACCGAATACAAGAGGCTGGCAACGACGGCGAAAAGCTTCGGCATGGACATGCAGCTGGTGTCGCCGGAGGAGGTCAAGCGCATGTGGCCGCTGATGGACACCTCGGACCTAGTCGGCGCCTCATGGCTGCCGACCGACGGGCAGGCGAGCCCCTCCGACATCACCCAGTCGCTGGCCAAGGGCGCACGCATGCACGGCGCCAAGCTTTTCGAGAATGTGCGGGTGACCGGCTTCGAGATGAAGGACGGTCGCATTCTCAAGGTCATGACCGACCAGGGCGACATCGCCTGCGACAAGGTGGTGAACTGCGCCGGGCAATGGGCGCGGCAGGTGGGTGCAATGGCCGGCATCAACGTTCCGCTGCAGCCGGTGAAGCACCAGTACATCATCACCGAGAAATTGCCGGGGCTCGCCACCGACGCGCCGACGCTGCGCGACCCAGACCGCCGCACCTATTTCAAGGAGGAAGTCGGCGGGCTCGTCATGGGTGGCTACGAGCCGAACCCGCAGGGCTGGACGACTGATGACGTGCCCAACGACTGGGAATTCCGCCTGTTCGACGACGATTTCGATCACTTCGAGCAGCACATGCTGCAGGCGATCGAGCGCGTGCCGGGGTTAGGCGATGTCGGCGTCAAGCAGATGATCAACGGCCCCGAGAGCTTTACCCCCGACGGCAACTTCATCCTCGGCGTGGCGCCGGAATGTTCGAACATGTTCGTCGGCGCCGGCTTCAACGCCTTCGGCATCGCTTCGGGCGGCGGCGCCGGCTGGGTGCTGGCGCAGTGGGTGGTCGACGGCGAGGCGCCGCTCGACCTCTGGGTCGTAGACATTAGGCGCTTCTCGGGCCTGCATCGCGACCGGCAATGGGTGTCTGACCGTACACTCGAAGCCTATGGCAAGCACTACACCATCGGCTATCCGCACGAGGAGTATGCCAGCGGCCGTCCCTACATCGTCTCGCCGCTCTATGAGCGACTGAAAAAGCACCGCGCGGTCTTCGGCTCCAAGCTCGGCTGGGAACGACCCAACTGGTTCGCGCCCGAGGACATGGAGGCGAAGGACGTCTACGCCATGGGGCGCCAAAACTGGTTCGAGCCTGTAGGCCACGAACACAGGCACGTGCGCCAGGCAGTGGGCGTGTTCGACCAGTCGTCCTTCGCCAAATACGAGATGACAGGCAAGGACGCACAAAAGGCACTCGACTTCATCTGTGCCAACGACGTGTCGAAGCCCTTGGGACGGCTGACCTACACGCAGTTGCTCAACACGCGGGGCGGCATCGAGGCCGACCTCACCGTGGCGCGGCTGGCCGACGACAAGTTATACATCGTCACCGGCACCGGTTTCCGTACCCACGACTTCGCCTGGATCAGCGACCACATCCCTTCAGGGCTGGACGCGAAGCTCGTTGATGTGACCGAGCAGTTCGGCACGCTGTCGCTGATGGGACCGGATGCGCGCAAGGTGCTCGAAGCGGTCACCGATGCCGATGTCTCCAACGCCGCCATCCCCTTCGGCCATGTCAGGGAGATCACGATCGCCGGCGCCACCGTCCGGGCCTTGCGCGTCACCTATGTCGGCGAGCTTGGCTGGGAACTGCATGTGCCGATCAGTGCCACCGGCGAGGTGTTCGACGCGCTGATGGCGGCGGGCAAGCCACACGGCATCCGCCCCATCGGCTACCGCGCGCTGGAGTCACTCAGGCTGGAGAAGGGCTATCGCGCCTGGGGCTCGGACATCACGCCTAACGACACGCCGTTCGAGGCCGGCCTCGGCTGGGCGGTGAAGCTCAGGAAGGACACCGAGTTCCTCGGCCGCACGGCGCTGGAAAAGCTCGGTAATGCGCCTCTGACCAAGCGCCTCGCCTGCTTTACCGTCGACGACAAGGATGTCGTCCTTGTTGGTCGAGAGACGATCCTGCGCGACGGCCAGCCGGTCGGCTACCTGACCAGCGGCGGCTATGGCTACACCGTCGGCAAGAACATCGGCTTCGGCTATGTCAGAAACGCCGGCGGCGTCGACGACGCCTTCCTTACAGGTGGCAGCTACGAGCTTGTGGTAGCCATGGAGCGCGTGGCGGCGAAGATCCATCTCGAGCCGTTGTTCGATCCTGATGCTGCAAGGGTGAAGGCATAGCGCGCAGCGGCAAAACCGGGTTCGAGTGTCCGAACGGACGGCGCGCGGTCGCAAACCACGCCGTACAACCGACGTCTAGCTCGCCAAAAAGCCATGATCTGCCTTATCAACGGTCGTCGACGACGACAGACAAGGACCAGATCATGGCGCGACTGACAGGCACATTTATGCGGGCGACCGCCTTCGGGTCGCTGCTGTTTTTGGCCGCCTGCCAGACCGGCTCCAACATCGCCGGTGACGGCGCCGGCGCTTCAGCCACCGGTATCGCCTATCTGCAGACCATACGCTCGGAGCATGGCTTGCCGCCGCTCAGCCCTGATTCCACGCTTGAGCGCGCCGCACTAAAGCAGGCCGCCTACATGGCGCGCAGCGGCAAGATGGAGCACACCACCGGCTGGGGCAAGGATTTTGCCGCGCGCATGAAGGATGGCGGCGTCGAGGGCGCTGCGGCCGAAAACATTGCCCATGGCGGCATGGAGCCAGCCAAGCTGTTTTCGATGTGGATGAACTCCGCCGGCCACCGCCGCAACATGCTCGACCCGCGCTTCGGCAAGTTCGGCCTCGCCTATGTGCGCGAGAGCAAGGGCAGCGACAGGCGCTATTGGGCGCTTGTGCTGGGGCGGTAGGTCGATAGCCTCCTACCTGCAGGGGGAGGTAATCCGAGCATCCGCCGGTCACACCTCATTGCCGAGAGCAGGCCTAGTCCCCTCGCGCTTCTGGGGAGGGGCTAAAGCTGGGACATTGGGGAAGGATACCCCTCAGTGCACGCTGGTCGGCACCGTCTCGGGCTCGGCCTTGTCCACCAACTTCTGGCGGTGGAAGATGAACAGGCCGGCGATGACGATGATTGCCGAGCCGATCAGGATCTGCGCATCCGGATAGTCGCCGAAAAAGGCGATGCCCATGACCACGGCCCAGATCAGCAGCGTGTATTGCAGGGGCGCGAGCACCGAAGCAGGGGCGAGCTTGAGCGCCCGGGTGATCAGAAGATGTGCGGCGCAGGCGACGACGCCGAGCAGGAGCATTGCCGACCAGTCGACGGCGCTTGCCGGCTGCCAGTCGGAGGCGGCGAGGATGCCACCCATGATCAAGGCGCCGACCGTCTGCCAGGTGACGAGGGTCGTGTCGTTGGTGGCGCGCAGCTTGCGGCTGAGGATCAGGCTGATGGCAAAGGACATGCTGCCGACGACCGCGAAGAGCGACGGCCAGGACAGCGAAGCCGTCGATGGGCGCAGCGCGATGACCACGCCGCAGAATCCGAGCACGATGGCAAGCCAGCGGCGCCAGCCGACCTTTTCGCCAAGGAAGAAATGCGACAGGGCGGCGATGTATATCGGGCCGGCCATGTAGAAGGTCATGACATCGGCCAGCGGCAGATAAGCGACTGCAGCATAGAAGAAGGCGGTGTCGGCGGTGGCGAGCACGACGCGCAGCACCTGCAGGCCGGGGCGCTCGACATTGGTCAGTGGGCCAAGCCCCTGCCTGACAATCATCGGGCCGAGGATGATGAAGGCGCCGATCGAGCGGATGAACAACACCTGGCCAACCGAGAAGCTGGTGACCAGCCATTTGCCCATGGCGTCGTTGAGCGCGAACATGAAGTCGCCCAGCAACATGAGCAGGATGCCCGCAAGAACCATGTTGTTCTTCGGGAGGGCGAGGGCTTGTCGAAAAGTCATGATGCCATCCGCCGGGCGACGGGCCCGGATCACGGCTGTCTATGCGCTAGAAACGTCGATGGCGAGAGCAATCTGGCCTGGACCATGCGTTGCTCCGTCGCAGTACCATCGGTTACGGCCTGGGCGCAACGACGACCGGGCGATAGACCACGACAGGCCGGTTCCAATCGTCGAACGCCGACTTGCTCTGGCGAAACTCGGCGCGACGGTCGAGCTCGATGCGCTGCAGGCACTCGGCGAAGGCGTCATTGCGCTTGGTGAAGCCGTAGGAGCGGCACTTGTCTTCGTCGCGGGCTCGCTGTTCTTCCACCGATACGCAGCCGGCAAGCAAAGCCGCCACGAAACCCAGGAAAACCGACCTCGACAACATGACCTGCTCCTTCCGCAACGCTGCGAATCTTGAGTTCTGTTGTAGACTTTTTTGTGACTGTCAGCCACGCGCCATGATAGGTCAACTCGCCTGTGGCGGCACCACATGGCGGCGGTTGATGCTAGCCGGGCGGCCCTTGATCGACAGTACCGTGTCACGCTTCGGCCGCTCGGCCACGACCTTGCCCTTGGCAATCACGCATAGCCGCTCGGCCCGCAGGCGCACCGCCTCGATAGGGTTGCCGGCATCGAGCACGACCAGGCTGGCAGTCTTGCCAACTGCGAGCCCGAGATGGTCGAGGCCCATGATCTCGGCATTGACTTTCGTCACCATGTCGAAGCAGCGGCGCATGTCCTGGGGCGAGGACATCTGGGCGACGTGCAGGCCCATGAAGGCGACGTCGAGCATGTCGGCGGTGCCGAGTGAATACCAGGGGTCGAGTACGCAGTCCTGGCCCCAGCCGACACGGATGCCGGCCTTCAGCATCTCCGGCACGCGGGTCATGCCGCGGCGCTTGGGATAGGTATCATGGCGGCCCTGCAGCATGATGTTGATGAGCGGGTTGGGGATCGCCGATACGCCAGCTTCCGCAATCAGCGGCAGCAACTTCGAGACGTAATAATTGTCCATCGAATGCATCGACGTCAGGTGCGATCCGGCCACCCTGCCCTGCAGACCCAGCCGCTGGGTCTCGTATGCGAGTTGTTCGATGTGGCGCGACAGCGGATCGTCGGTCTCGTCGCAATGCAGGTCGACCATCAGGCCGCGTGTCGCCGCGATCTCGCACAGTTCGGTCACCGAACGGGTGCCGTCGGCCATGGTGCGCTCGAAATGTGGAATGCCGCCGACGACATCGACTCCCATGTCCAGGGCGCGCAGGGTATTGTCGCGGGCGGTCGGCGAGCGATAGAGCCCGTCCTGCGGGAAGGCGACGAGTTGCAGGTCAATATAGGGTGCGATCTGCTTCTTGACCTCGAGCAAGGCTTCGACGGCGAGCAGGCGGTCGTCGCAGGTGTCGACATGTGTGCGAATGGCGAGCAGGCCCATCGACACGGCCCAGTCGCAATAAGCGAGCGCACGCTCCTTTACCGCCTCATGCGTCAGCAGCGGCTTGAGCTCGCCCCACAAGGAGATACCCTCGAGCAGCGTGCCTGAAGCGTTGATACGCGGCAGGCCATAGGACAGCGTCGCGTCCATATGGAAATGCGGGTCGACGAAGGGCTGCGACACGAGGTTACCGGAAGCGTCGACGACCTCGCCGGCCGAAGCGTCGATCTTCGGTTCGATCGCCGCGATCCTGTCGCCCTTGATGCCGATGTCGGCCACGGTTCCATCAGGCAGCGTGCCACCCTTGACGATCAGGTCGAAGCTCATCTTTCGCCTTTCTGGTACGGTATCATCAGTGCTTTCGGATAGGTGGCGCGGCGCGCCACCAGGATCAGGGCCAGGATCGACAGCGCATAAGGCATCATCAGGAACACCTGGTAGGGCACGATGCCGCCCGACATCTGCTGCAGGCGCACCTGATAGGCGTCGAAGGCGGCAAACAGGATGGCGCCGACGAGCGCCTTGCCCGGCCGCCACGAGCCGAACACGACCAGGGCGATGCAGATCCAGCCTCGGCCGTTGATCATCTCGAAGAAGAACGAATTGAACGCCGACATGGTGAGGAAAGCGCCACCGACAGCCATCAGCGCACTGCCGACCATCACCGCGCCCATGCGGATGGCGGTGACGGAGATGCCTTGCGCCTCGACAGCCGAAGGGTTTTCGCCGGCGGCCCGGACGGCAAGACCGACCGGTGTGCGGTAGAGCACCCAGGCAACGATGGCGACAGTAAGGAAGGCGAGATAGGTCAGCGGCGTCTGCGAAAACAGCGCCTCGCCGACGACAGGAATCTTCGACAGGCCGGTGATCGGCAACGGCTGGAACGGCTCGATTTTGGGCGGCGAGGTCACTTCCGGCAGCGCCAAGCGGTAGGTGAAATAGGTGAGGCTTGTGGCAAGCAGCGTGACCCCGATGCCGACGACATGTTGCGACAGGCCAAGCGGCACTGTCAGCGTTGCGTGCAACAGGCCGAACATGGCCCCCGCAAGAGCCGCGACCAGCACGCCTGTCCACAGATCGCCGCCGGCATAGACGGTGAACCAGCCGGCAAAGGCGCCGGCCGTCATGATGCCCTCGATGCCGAGATTGAGCACGCCGGCGCGCTCGCAGATCAGTTCGCCCATGGTGGCGAAGATCAGCGGCGAGGCGATGCGGATGGCGGCGACCCAGAAGGAAGCGGTGAAGAGGATTTCAAAAGCGTCCATCAATGGCTCCCGGCGGCCATAGGTGCCCCACTCCGCCTCGCTGCGCCCGGAACCTTCCCCCAAAGAGGCGAGGAAGCCAAGCTGGAGAGGCGCCAGCGTTGAAGCTGCGTTCCCTCGACCCTTTGGGGAGAGCTGGCCCGAAGGTCCGGAGAGGGAGCTGCCGCAAGCATCATCACCTCCACCTCACCCTGAACCGCGTCAGCAGGATCGCCACCACCATCGTCAAGAGGGACGTCGCGACCATCACGTCGGCGATGTAGCTCGGCACCTTGGCAACCCGGCTCATGGCGTCGGCGCCGACGAAGATGCCGGCGACGAAGATCGCCGAGGCAATCACCCCGAGCGGGTTGAGCATCGCCAGCATGGCGACGACGATGCCCGAGTAGCCATAGCCCGGCGACAGGTCCAGCGTCAGGTTGCCCTTGAGGCCCGACACTTCGGAGAAGCCGGCGAGTGCCGCGAGCCCGCCCGACAGAAGCGCTGTCTTCATCAGCACCCGGTTGACCGGGATGCCGACGAAGCGCGCGCCTTCGGGGTTGTGGCCGACGGCGAGCATCTCATAGCCCAGAACGGTCTTCTTCATGATGACCCAGACGACGATGGCCGAGACGACGGCGATGACAAAGCCGTAGTGCAAGCGCTTGCCCTGGATGATGCGCGGCAGCTGCGCCTCGGCGATGACCTTCTGCGACTGCGGCCAGCCCAGCCCCATCGGGTCCTTGAGCACGCCTTCCAGCAACATCGATACGAACAGCAAAACGATAAAATTGAGCAGCAGCGTGGTCACCACCTCATCGACGCCGAAGCGGGTCTTCAGCACGGCCGGGCCAAGCAGGAGAGCCGCGCCTGCGGCCATGGCTGCGACCATGATGACGGGGATCAGGACGGGCGCGGGCAGCGGCAGCGCGCCGGTGCCGAGCACGACGGTGACAATGCCACCGACATAGAGCTGAGCTTCGGCGCCGATGTTCCAAAGCTTGGCGCGAAAGGCGACGGCAACAGCAAGGCCGGTGAAGATCAGCGGCGTCGCACGCGTCAGCGTTTCGAGCAAGGCGAACTGCGAGCCGGCCGCGCCCTTGGCGACGAGGTAGAACACCGACAGCGGCGAGGCGCCGGCGGCGAGCACCAGCAGCGAGGTGATCAGCAGCGTGGCAACGATCGCCGCCAGCGGGAACAGCAAGGTGACCGCCAGTGACGGCGCTGGTTTGGGCTCAAGCCGCATGCTGTTGCCTTCCAATGGCTTGAGACGGCTGCGGGACAGCGCTCCCCTCTGTCCTGCCGGACATCTCCCCCACAAAGGGGGGAATTGGCAGCGTCACCCTGGCCGGTCGTCCTGAACCATTGGCAATTGGCAGCTTCCGCCCCCACCCTCGTCCTGCGTCGGAGATTGGCGCGGGTGTCAATGGAGGCTGATCTCCCCCCTTGCGGGGGGACTGTCCGGCAGGACAGAGGGGGGTGGCGTGGAGCATCACTCCAACAAAGACGCGTTCGGTCCTCACGCCGCCTGCTCCCCGCCATGGCCTGCCATCAATTCTCCCAGTTCGCGGATGGTACGCTCACCGCGCGACGACGGCGCGGACAGCCGTCCCTTGGACATCACGACGATGCGGTCGGATAGCGCCAGGATTTCCTCCAGATCCTCCGAAATCAGCAGCACCGCCGCCCCGCGCTCGCGTGCGGCGAGCAGCATGCGGTGGACATAAGCCACCGCGCCGACGTCGAGGCCACGTGTCGGCTGGCTGGCGAGGATGACCGCGGGCTCCGGATCAAGCGCCCGGCCGAGGATCAACTTCTGCATGTTGCCGCCCGAAAGCAGGCGGATGCGTGCCTCGGGCGACGGACATTTGACGTCATAGTCGGCGATGACTTCCTCGGCGAAACGGCGCGCCGCCTTCCAGTCGAGAAAGCCCATCCGGCTGAAGCGCGAACTGCCGTAGCGCTCGGCGATGACGTTTTCGGTGACGCTCATGTCGCCGATCGTGCCGACAGCGTGGCGATCCTCGGGGATGCGGGCGATGCCATGGCCAAGCGCTGCGCGCGGCGACCAATCGCCAACAGCTTGACCGCCGATCGAGATGCGGCCGCCCGTCGGGCGCTGGGTGCCTGATATGAGCGCGGCGAGCGCTGCCTGGCCGTTGCCGGAAACGCCGGCAAGCCCGGTGATCTCGCCGGCACTGAGGGTCAACGCCACCTCATCGAGGCCGGCACCATTGTGGCGCGCGGTCGAGACCCGGTCGAGCACCAGTAGCGGTGCACCTACATTGGCCGGGCTGACCTCCGCCGGCTTGACTTCCTGGCCGACCATGAGTGCGGCCAGTTCCTTGCGATCGGTGGCCTTGGTTTCGCGCTCGCCAGCAAGCCGGCCGGCGCGCAGCACCAGCACGCGGTCGCTGACGGCCATGACCTCATGGAGCTTGTGCGAGATGAAGATGATCGACAGGCCCTTGGCGACGAGCAGCCTAAGCGTCCGGAACAATGCGTCGGTCTCGGCTGGCGTCAGCACCGCCGTCGGCTCGTCGAGGATCAGCACATGGGCGTCACGGTAGAGCGCCTTGAGGATTTCCACGCGCTGGCGCTCGCCGACGGAAAGCGTGGAGACAGTGGCGGCGGGATCGACCGTCAGGCCGAAATCGGCCGACAATTGCTCGATGCGCCGGCGCGCCGCAGTCCTGTCGAGACGCACCTGCCACAGGCTCTGCGTGCCGAGCGCGATGTTCTCCAGCACCGTCATGTTGTCGGCGAGGGTGAAATGCTGGTGCACCATGCCGATGCCGGCATCGAGAGCTGCGCGCGGATCACCCGGCGGCAGCGGCTTGCCGAACGCCTCGACCGTGCCTTCGTCGGCGACATAGTGGCCGAACAGGATGTTCATCAGCGTCGTCTTTCCGGCGCCGTTCTCGCCAAGCAGCGCGATCACCTCGCCGCGCTTCAGCTCGAAGGAAATGGCGTCGTTGGCCGTCAGCGGGCCGAAACGCTTGGTGATGCCGGAAAGACTGAGGACGATCTTGGTCACGTTGACGATCGGGGCCGGCGTTGCGGACAAGGCTCCTCTCCCCGGGGGAGAGGATGGCGGCAGCCAGGTGAGGGGCAGCGCGAACCGTCGAGAGCTGGCTCAGCCCCTCATCCGGCCCTTCGGGCCACCTTCTCCCGTGACCGGGAGAAGGAAACGGCTCTAGCTCGACTTCGGCTCGGCGTCGTTGATCTCGACGGTGAACGAACCGTCCTTGATCGCTTTTTCCTTCTCCGCGACCTTGGCCTTGATCTCGTCGGGCACCTTGCCTTCGAAGGTGCCGAGCGGCGCCAGCGACGACCCACCGTTCTTCATGAAGGAATAGACGCCATAGTCGTCGGCCTTGAAGGTGCCGGCCTTCACTTCGGCGATTGCCTTGTCGAGCGTCGGTTCGAAGTGCCACAGCGCCGACGCGACCACGGTTTCTGGATAGTCGGCCTGGGTGTCGATGACATTGCCGATGGCAAGCACCTTCTTTTCCTTGGCCGCGTCAGACACGCCGAAGCGTTCGGCGTAGAGCAGGTCGGCGCCGCCGTCGATCTGGGCGAAGGCGGTCTCCTTGGCCTTGGGCGGATCGAACCACGAGCCGATGAAGGCGACCTGGAACTTGGTGTCGGGGGCCACTTCCTTCACGCCCGCCATAAAGGCGTTCATCAGGCGATTGACCTCGGGAATCGGATAGCCGCCGACCATGCCGATGTTCTTCGACTTGGTCATGGCGCCGGCAACGATACCGGAGAGATAAGAGGCGTCCTGGATGTAGTTGTCGAAGACCGAGAAGTTCGGCACGGCGGCATCGGGCTTGAAGCTCGAGCCCATCAGGAAAGCGACGTCAGGATAGTCCTTGGCCACCGCACGGGCAGCGTCCTCGACGCCGAAGACCTCGCCGAGGATAAGCTTGTGGCCGGCCTCGCAATATTCGCGCATGACGCGCTCGTAGTCATTGTTGGCAGTGTTTTCCGAATAGACATATTCGATTTCGCCACGGTCCTTGGCGGCGTTGGCAGCCTTGTGGATGCGGCTGACCCACTGCTGCTCGACCGGAACGGTGTAGACGGCCGCGACCTTGACCGGGTCGGCGGCGAAAAGACGGCCGGGCACGCCCACCGTGGCGACCGCGGCCGACGCGCCGGCGACCTTGATCAGGGTGCGTCTGGAAATGCCCGAATTGCTGGAATTGCTGTGCATACGATCCACCTCTGGCTGGTTTTGGTCTTCTTTGGCGAAGGCGACTTTTTATCGTTCGGTCAACGGTATGCGAAATCGCCGACAGCGGCAATCTGGAGCTCCCGACTGTCCACCGTGCCGTGGCGGCTGCGACAGTACGCCCGAAGTCAAAGATCAACGGCAGTTTCCCTTCGCTGACAGGTGCTCTATACAGGCCGGCGCGGGAGACTATTGCCCAAGGGACTTATTGATTTGCCTCGATTTTTTCGCCCGACGCAGAATCATCTTCTGATCTGGAGGCTGGTCAGGGAGTCGTTCCGCCAGCACGCGGTCGGCTATGGCATCGCCATCGTCGCGATGCTGGTGGTGGCCGCGATGACGGCGGCCAGCGCCTGGATCATGCAGGACATCACCAATGAATTCGTCATCGGCAAGGACATCAACCGCGTCTACATGATCGCGGCGATGGTCGCGGGGATCTTCATCCTCAAGGGTGTCGCGACGTTCGTGCAGGCGTTCTTCCTCAGCCGGGTCGGCAATTCGATCATCGCCGACCGCCAGCGCAAGATCTACGATCGCATCCTGGCCCAGGGCATATCCTTCTACCACTCGATACCTTCGAGCGACCTGATTACCCGCGTGACGCACAACGCGCAGGCAGCGCGCGCGGTACTCGACGTCATCGTCACATCATTCGTGCGCGACCTGTTTTCGCTCATCGGCCTCGTAGCGGTGATGATCTACCAGCAACCGGTGCTGTCGCTGGTTGCCTTCATCGTCGGGCCGATCGCCATCTTCGGTGTCAACATGATCCTGCGCCGCGTGCGCAAGATCATGGAGGCCGAGTTCATGTCCCTGGCCCAGATCGTGCAGGTGATGCAGGAAACGACCATCGGCGTCAGGATCGTCAAGTCGTTCAACCTCGAAGCGGCGATGCGCGTCCGCATGCACCGCGCCGTCTCCGACGTCGAAAGGCGCGCCAACTCCATCGCGGCTCTCGAAGCCGGCACCAGCCCGATCATGGAGACGCTGGCCGGCCTCGCCATTGCCGGCGTGGTCTTGGTCAGCGGTTATCTCGTCGTCCAGGGCGGCCAGACCCCGGGCAGCATCATGTCGTTCATCACGGCACTTCTGCTGGCCTACGAGCCGGCCAAGCGGCTTGCCCGCTTCCGTGTCTCGCTGGAAGCGGGCCTGGTTGGCGTGCGCATGATGTTCGAGCTCACCGACCGACCGCTGACGCTCGCCGAAAAGCCCGGCGCGGAAGCTCTTGTGCCAGGTTCGGGCAAGATCGAGCTCAAGGATGTCAGCTTTTCCTATTCTGATGGCGAGCCGGTGCTGCGTGACCTCGATCTCACCTTCCCGCCCGGCAAGATGACGGCGCTGGTCGGCCCGTCGGGCAGCGGCAAGTCGACGATCATGAACCTGATCATGCGCATGTACGATCCCAACAGCGGCCAGGTGCTGTTCGACGGGCAGGACATCGCTCACGCGACACTGCATTCGGTGCGCGATCGCATCGCCTATGTCAGCCAGGACACGTTCCTGTTCTCCGGAACGATCATGCACAACATTCGCCTTGGCCGCGACGGCGCCAGCGATGAAGAGGTGATCGCAGCCGCCAAGGCAGCCAATGCGCATGACTTCATCATGGCGCTAAAGGGTGGCTATGACACGCAGGTCGGCGAAAACGGCGCCCTGCTCTCCGGTGGCCAAAAGCAGCGCCTGTCGATCGCCCGCGCTATCCTTCGCGATGCCAATGTTCTGCTGCTCGACGAAGCCACCAGCGCTCTCGACGCCGAGTCCGAAGCGCTGTTCCGCGAGGCGCTGGAGAAACTCTCGTCCGGGCGCACGACGATTGCCATCGCGCACCGCCTGTCGACTGTTCACCAGGCCGACAACATCGTTGTGATGCAGGACGGCAAGGCCGTCGAGCAGGGTCGCCATGTCGACCTGATCGAGGCAGAAGGTCTCTACCGCAGGCTCTACGAATTCCAGCTGATGGACTGAACAAGTGTAGACGGCAGCGTCGAAAAAAGAAGCCGCGACCGGCAGCCGGGCGTGGCTTTTTTGGTTGGCACGCCTTCAGTCGATGCGGATGAATACGCCCTTGGTGTTGAGATATTCGTCGAGGTGTTCGACACCGCCCTCACGACCGTAGCCGCTCATCTTGTAGCCGCCGAACGGCACCGCCGGATCGATGGCATGATAGGTGTTGACCCACACCGAGCCGGCTTGCAGCCGCCGCGACAGCTGGTGTGCGGTAGCAAGATCGCGGGTGAAGACGCCGGCAGCCAGGCCGTAAGGCGTGTCGTTGGCGCGTCGCACCACCTCGTCGAGCGTATCGAAGGGCAGCGCCGAAATCACCGGGCCGAAAATTTCCTCGCGTGCAATGCGCATGGTGTCGGAGACGCCGGCAAAGACGGTGGGGGCGACGAAGTTTCCGGCCGCAAGCGCGCCCTGCGACAGCCTGGCGCCGCCCGTGACCAGCCGAGCACCCTCCTCTGCACCTGCCCGCAGATAACCCTCGACACGCTGCAGCTGCCGCGGCGAAATCAGGGGGCCTATCTCGGTCTCCGGGTCGATGCCGTTGCCGATGCGCAAGCCAGCCGCATAGACGGCGAGACGCGCAACGAACTCGTCGTGGATCGATCGCGCAACGAACAGCCGGGAACCGGCGATACAGATCTGGCCGGAATTGGCGAAGACCGACATGGCGGCGACCGGCGCCGCGCGCTCGAGATCGGCGTCGGCGCAGACGATGACCGGCGACTTGCCGCCAAGCTCCAACGAGACGCGCTTGAGGTTGCCGGCCGAGGCGCGGACGATGCTCTGGCCGGTCACTGTCGAGCCGGTGAAGACGATCTTGTCGACGCCCATATGCTCGGCGAGCGGCGCGCCTGCCTCCGCGCCGGTACCGGTGACGATATTGACGACCCCGTCGGGCACGCCGGCCTCGGCCATCAATTCAGCGATAAGCAATGGCGTCAGAGGTGCCTCCTCCGACGGCTTCAGCACAACGGCGCAACCCGTGGCCAGAGCCGGGCCGATCTTCCAGACCGAGGCGGCCGTCGGGGCATTCCACGGGATGATGGCGCCGACGACGCCTACCGGCTCCTTGCGGGTATAGGAGACGATGTCGCCGGGCAACGAATTGTCGATGGTCTGGCCGTGCAGCGCTGTCGCCATGCCGGCGTAGTAGCGCAGCATGCCGAGGACACGGTTGGCATTGGCCCGCGCTCGGGCGATTGGCAGACCCATGTCGGTGGTGTCGGAGACGCAAATCTCTTCCCAGTGACGCTCGAACTGATCGGCAATCCTCAGCAGCAGCTTCTGCCGCTCATGCGGCTTGAAACGGCTCCATGGCCCATCGAACGCATTGCGGGCAGCGGCAACGGCGCGCTCGACGTCCTTCTTGCCGGCACGCGGCACGGTGGCGATCACGGCGCCGGTGGCAGGATTGCGCGTTTCCATCGTCTGCCCGGACGCCGCTTCCACCCATGCGCCACCGATGAACATGCGGCGGTGGCTGCCATCGAGCAAATGGCGGGGCTTGGCAATCGTCATGGCTTGGCTCCTCGCCGGCTCAGCCACGGGCACGGGCGCCCAGAGCTGCTGCGCAAAGCTAGGCCGGAGACGTCAGGCCATTCAAGTCTCTGAGATGGGGCCAGCCACCAGCGTCAGGCGATGGAGGTACGCTCGAAATCGCCGGTTTCGCGGTCCATGACCCACAGCTCGCCGGCCGAGATGTCGAACCAGGCGCCGAACAGCTCCAGCCTGCCCTTCTGCTCCAGAATCTTCACGCATGGGAAGGTACGCAGATTGGCGATCGAGTAGCGGATCGAGATGCGCTCGAGGGCCGTCTGGCGCTCGGTCTGCGTCATCATCGTGTTACTGGTCACAGTTTCGGCAGCCGGCGCCACAAGGCTCATCCACTTGCCGATGAAGTCGCCAGGCGAGAGCGGCGCCATATTGGGGTCGAGCGCGGCACGGATACCGCCGCAACGGCCGTGACCCATGACGACGATGTTCTTAACCTTCAGCGCCTGCACGGCGAATTCGAGTGCAGCCGACGTGGAGTGGAACTCGCCATCCGGCGAATAAGGCGGCACGAGATTGGCGACGTTGCGGACGACGAACAGCTCGCCGGGGCCAGAATCGAAGATGGTTTCGGGTGCAGCGCGGGAATCGCAGCAGGCAATGACCAGGGTCTCGGGCGACTGGCCTTCGCGCGCCAGGGACTTGTAACGGTCCGTCTCGGCCGCGTAGCGACCGTTCATGAAGTTGCGATAACCGGCGAGCAGGGTCTCGGGCAAATGCGACATGAGCACCGCCTTAAACAAAAACGGCCGTCGCGGCAAATGCAAATGCGGTGGTGCTGCGACGCCGCCCTGCGGCATTCTTTCCCCACCGTCAGCCGACCACAGCGATGTGTTATTGCAACGTCACTTGCGCTATGCTGCCGCAAGGGCAGCCTGATTGCCGTGCGCCGACGATCATGCCGCGCCGACCGGCCGGATTGCCGGCATCCGGTCGCCCCAAGCCATAAGGAGAGATGTAATGCGCCTGCTCCTTTCAGCCTTCTCGATCGCCATTCTCCTTGCCACCAGCGCCAGTTGGCCAATAGCAATCACTCGCGCCCAGGCCCAGGAGTGTACCGGCGAAAATTGTCCGCGACCAAGCGGCCAGGGCAGTGGCGGGGACTGCGAGCACAAGAAGGAAAACACGGTCAGCTGATCTGTGGGCGACGAACGGATGTTCACTCGGTCCAGTTGGCAACCAAATCGACTTCGCCTTCGCTGAAGCCGAACCGCGCCATCATCGCACGATGTTTGTCCGAGCCGAGAAATACCGCCAGCGCGTCATCGACGGCGCAACGCAACTGATTGTCCTCTCTGGCAAAGGCGAATGATCCAAAGGCGGGCGGCTTTTCTTCCCGCGGGACAATGACAAGGTCCAGTTCGGCCTGCGGGTGCTGTTCGACGAAGCCGGTATGCGCACGCCCGACGCTTGCATAGGCATCGACCGCTCCGTTGATCACCGCCTCAGCCGCTTGGGCATAGGATTCGAAAATGGAGATCCGATGGTCCGGCACGCCGAAATCGACAGCCGACCGATGCTGGAACTGGTCGCGGATCACGGCAAGCCTGACCGAGTTGTCACCTGCAATTGAAAGATAGCCGGCCAGACATTTCGGGTTGTGTTTCCTGACGAGCAGGCCATCGGACAAAGCCCAGATCGGCCTGCTGAATGAGGCGACCCGCCGGCGCTCGGCAGTGGCGAAGAGACCGGTGGTCATTCGCCATTTGCCTGCAGCCAGGCCCGGCAACAGCTGCGCGAACTCGGTTTCCACGGGCTCGAAGCCACCAGCATCGACATCCGCAAGGATAGATCGGGCCAGTTCGACGTCGCAGCCCGTCACCTCCCCGTCGTCGGACCGAAAGTTGAAGGGCGGCTCGATCAGATAGGCAAATTTCATGGCGGACCTGCAGCGTGTTCGGCCGCGGCATCATACGATTGCCGGCGCCGTGGCGAAGGCCCTGCAATCGATTCCCAGAGGGGAGAAAATGGCGCGCCCGAAAGGATTCGAACCTCTGACCCCCAGATTCGTAGTCTGGTGCTCTATCCAGCTGAGCTACGGGCGCGCATCAGGCCATCAAGAAACGGCCGGGAAGCTCCGATCAATCGACCGCAGCGACCGGCGCTAACTAGCCGCTGACTTGGCGAATTGCAAGCCGCCCTGTTCAAACTTTCTGGGAAAAGCTGTCGGCGCCCGGTGACGCGACGGGAGGCGCGGCAAAAGTTGATCAGGCGGCGGCCCGCAACGTTCACCGCAATGCCGCTTCCCGCAGAAGCCGCATGAACAGCCGCGTTCCGTCATCGAGACCAGCGCCAGCATCTGGCATGTCCTCGATGCCGTTCAGCGCCGCGGCAGTCATGGCTGCGATATCGTCAGCGCTTTCGCCAAGGTCGAATCCTCCACGCCCCTCGGGTCACCTCATGCCCTGCCGGACCGGCACGAGCATGCGCATAGAGATTGTCGTGAGGCAGAGGCGGTTGTCATAAGGAGAAGATGGCGCGCCCGAAAGGATTCGAACCTCTGACCCCCAGATTCGTAGTCTGGTGCTCTATCCAGCTGAGCTACGGGCGCGCATCAGGCCGAGTGAACGGCCAACACGCTGCGGTCAATCGACTGCAGCGACCGGCGCTACCTAACGGCTCGAATTGGGAAATGCAAGCCGCCGCCGGCAAAGTTTTTTGATCAGGCCGGACGGCGCATGCCCTGGCGCGCCTCATCGAGGCGAACCGGCTGATCGGGGATGGTGACCGCAAACACGGTGCGACCGCCGGCGCTCTCGACAAGCTCCAGCTGGCCGCCATGGGCGCGCACCAACTCGTAGGCGATGGCGAGGCCAAGACCGGTGCCACCACTGCGGGCCGATCCGCGGAAGGCCGCAAACAGGTTCTCGCGCGCCTTTTGCGGCAGGCCGGGGCCGGTATCGGCAACGAGGATGCGGCTGACGCTGCCCTCGCGCTCGGCATAGACGGTCAGGCGATTGACGATGGCGTTGTCGGCGGCACCGGCCATCGCCTGCACGGCGTTGCGGCACAGATTGGTCAGCACCCTGAACAGTTGGTCGGGATCGGCCTCGATCTCGAATTCGGTGTCGACGGCATTGAAGAACTCGATGCCCGAATCGGGTTCGAGGCCGAGCAGTCCATGCACATCGTCGACAAGCTGGCTGAGCCGCAGGCGCCGGCGCGCCGGTGCCGGCTCCTGGGCGCGGCCGTAAGACAGCACGTTCTCCGAATAGGCGACGGCGCGGTCGAGGGTCCGCAGCAGCTTCGGCGCGAATGCCTGCACGGCTGGATCCTTGACCATGCGCAGGCGGTCGGACATCAGCTGGGCCGACGCCAGGATGTTGCGCATGTCGTGGTTGATCTTGGACACGGCAAGACCGAGGTCGGCGAGATGCTTCTGCTCGTGCAGCATCCGCTGCAGATGCGTCTGCATCGCTGCCAGCTCGCGCTCGGCGAGGCCGATCTCGTCCGAGCGGGCCTCGGGAACGATGACGCCGGCAGGATTGTCCGGGGCATCGGAGAAGGTCAGCATCGAGCGCGTCATGGTGCGGATGGGCTTTATCATGATGCGATCGATGGCGGCATAGACGAGTGCCGCGGTGAACAGCGAGATCAGGAGCGAGACGAAGACGATGTAGCGCGCATTGGCGAGCATGGCGCGATGCAGCCGGTAGTCCGGGATGACGAGCTCGAACTCCTTGGCGCTCTCGCCGACCCGGCCGTACACGCGCAGCATGCGATCGCCGCCAAACAACAGCGTGTCGATGGCATCAGGCATCGAGTCCAGCACGCCTTCCTTGGCGATGTCGATATGCTCGTCGACCTCGGGCGGCATGTCGGCGACGACCAGCAGGCGGGACGCGCCGCCGTCGCGCACGGCAATCGCCTTGGCGCCGATCGCCGCCAGCACGTCGTTCTGGGCTGCGCGGGAAAGTGTGGTCGGGTCGCCCTGCACCAGGATCGTGGCGACCGCAGCGGCAGTGGCCAGACGCTCCTCAAGCCAGCGAATACGGAAGCTTGCCACCGAGGGCAGGAAGAACAGCACCTCAGCGAAGAGTACGAAAGCGATGGTCAGCAGCAGCAGCTTGGCCGACAGGCCGCGCGAAAGCGGAACCGAACGGTCCGCCTGTTTTCCGGGAAATACACCGGTATCGGCTGCTTCAGTCATGCTGTTCTTTGCTGCGAGGCCAGTGCGGGAATGATGCGCTTCGGGCTAAAATGAGCACGAACTGCCTTGCGTCCCCTTTATTGCAAAGATAGGCGATCGCAGCGCAGTTGCAAATTCCGCACTGCAAAATGTCCGGACCTACGCGCTGTCCCCCTGTCTTCTGCGGTGCGAATCAACCTTCGGTGGCGCCGGCACGGGCGGATTGACTTCGCGGTACCTTCTTTCTATAAGCCCGCACACGCTCGGGACCCGCTTCCGTCGCGGTTTTTGATCGCGTCGAAGCAAGCTGAGCCAAGCTCCTGTTACAAAGTGACAGAATCAAGAAGGGCCGCACGCCGCGGTGTAAAAACAAATGAAGCGTACCTATCAGCCGTCCAAACTCGTCCGTAAGCGCCGTCATGGTTTCCGTGCTCGCATGGCAACCAAGGGTGGTCGTGGCGTCGTCGCAGCTCGCCGCAACCGCGGCCGCAAGCGGCTTTCCGCCTAAGCCATAGGCGGGAACCTTGCCCGCTGACGGCAAGCCAGAGGGGTCTGCTCCGCATGGTCGCGGCCCCGAACGGCTTCTGAAAAGAAAACAGTTTCTGGCCGTCCGCCGCGGTGACAAGCGGCGCGGGCGGTTTTTTCTCGTCGAGGTTCTGGATCGCGACGACAGTGCGGGGCCGCGCGTCGGCTATACCGTCACCAAGAAGGTCGGCAACGCGGTTGTCCGCAATCGCGTCAAGCGGCGCCTCAGGGAAGCCGTTCGTACACATGCCGCAGGTGACATGGCCGCCGGCAAAGACTATGTGATCGTCGGGCGCGAAGACGTGCTCACCGCCCCCTTCGGCCAGATCACGGCCGAACTTTCTCGGCGCATTCGCGGAACGCGATAAGGGCTTTCGATGGAAAACAACCGTAACTTCTTCATCACCATCGCCTTGTCGGTGCTGATCCTGACGCTCTGGCAGGTGTTCTATATGAACCCCCGCGTCGAATCGCAGCGCGAAGCCGCGCGCATCGAAGCCGAGCGCGTGACCCAGCAGACGCCGGCCGCGCAGCCTGGGGCCGCACCGGGCACCGGCGTCAGCATGCCCGCGACGCCGCAGGCCGGTGTCCCCGGCGCACCGACGACGCAGGTCGCCGTTGTCGACCGCGCCCAGGCGATTGCAGCATCCGGCCGCATCCCGGTCGACACACCGAGCCTCAAGGGTTCGATCAATCTGACCGGCGCGCGCATCGACGACATCAGCCTCAAGCACTACCGCGTCGCCGTCGAACCGAATTCACCCGTCATCGAGCTTTTGAACCCGCAGGCGCTGCCAGCCGGCTTCTACAGCGAAATCGGCTTCGTCGGCAGCGAGGCGACCGGCGCGGTTCCGGGTCCCGACACCGTCTGGACTGCCGAGCCCAATGCGACGCTGACACCGGCAACGCCGGTGACGCTGACCTACATCAACGACAAGGGCCTGACCTTCAAGCGTACCATCGCCGTCGACCAGAACTACATGTTCACGGTGACCGATACGGTGGCGAATGCCGGCAGCACCGACGTCGCGCTGTCCAATTACGGCCGCCTCACCCGCTTCGACAAGCCGTTGCATGCCTCGACCTACGTGCTGCACGAAGGTCTGATCGGCGTGACCGGCACCGAGGGCCTGCAGGAAATCAACTACGCCACCATCGAGGACGACAAGCAGGTTCTGCCTGGAAAGTCGACCGACGGCTGGCTCGGCATCACCGACAAGTACTGGGCTGCCGCACTTGTGCCTTCGGGCAAGCAGCCGTTCCAGCCGCGCTTCTCCTATTTCGAGGACGGCCGCCCGCGCTACCAGGCCGACTTCATGACCGATCCGATCACGGTCGCCGCTGGTCAATCGGCGACCGTCGAGACGCTGGTCTTCGCTGGCGCCAAGGAAGTGGCCAAGATCAACGCTTATGAAGCGGACCGCCAGATCCGCCAATTCGAGCTTCTGATCGACTGGGGCTGGTTCTACTTCATCACCAAGCCGATGTTCTGGCTTATCGACACGCTCTACAAGATGCTCGGCAATTTCGGTCTGGCGATCCTCGCCACCACCGTCATCGTCAAGGCCATCTTCTTCCCGCTCGCCAACAAGTCGTACAAATCGATGGCGAACATGAAGATGGTGCAGCCCAAGATGCTGGAAATCCGCGAGAAATACGCGGACGACAAGATGAAGCAGCAGCAGGCGATGATGGAGCTGTACAAGACCGAGAAGATCAACCCGCTGGCGGGCTGCTGGCCGGTGCTGATCCAGATCCCGGTGTTCTTCGCGCTCTACAAGGTGCTCTACGTCACCATCGAAATGCGCCATGCGCCGTTCTTCGGCTGGATCCACGACCTGGCCGCACCGGATCCGACCTCGCTGTTCAACCTGTTCGGCCTGCTGCCATGGGGCGTGCCGGCCTTCCTGATGATCGGCGTCTGGCCGCTGATCATGGGTGTCACCATGTTCCTGCAGATGCGCATGAACCCGACGCCTCCGGATCCGACCCAGGCGATGATCTTCACCTGGATGCCGATCCTGTTCACCTTCATGCTGGCGTCGTTTCCGGCGGGCCTCGTCATCTACTGGGCGTGGAACAACTCGCTGTCGATCCTGCAGCAGGGCGTGATCATGAAGCGCCAGGGCGCCAAGATCGAGCTCTGGGACAATCTGATGGCGTTGTTCAAGAAGAAACCGACACCGGCGGAATAGCCGGGCGGTCGAGACGAAAAAAGCCCCGGAAATTCCGGGGCTTTTTTGCATTGTGAGGAACCTGACTTTTCTTCAACCGGGAGCTGAAACTTTTTTCCAGGTGGCAGCGTAGCTGAGCGATGCCTCTCAAGCATCAGCTGCGGGGTGGCGGTTTCTGACCATCCCCCCCGGTCAGAATTGAACCGTCTCGGCAAAGGCCGGGGTTCCGCAAGCCCTTGTGGAACCCCGGTTTGCATTCCGGCCGAACAAACCTGTCTCCAGCTGCGTAAAACCAGATCTCGAAGATCATCGCCGCCGATGTCTTCGTCGCGGATCGCGCTATACTGGTACTGACGCGCAGCAATGGGGACGAAACGCCATGCATGGACCTAACCCTGCCATCAAGCACCCGATACCGATGCACAAGCGCGTCGGCTTCCTCAAGTCCCTCGTCGACGCCGAAAATATCGAAATCGGCGACTTCACCTATTACGACGATCCCGACGGACCCGACCTGTTCCAGCAGAAATGCGTGCTGCACCACTACCCGTTCATCGGCGACAAGCTGATCATCGGCAAGTTCTGCGCCATCGCCGAAGGCGCGCGCTTCATCATGAACGGCGCCAACCACGCTATGTCAGGATTTTCGACCTATCCGTTCAATATCTTCGGCCATGGCTGGGAGGAAGGCTTCGACCTTGCCACCTGGCAGCAGGAGGTTCGCGGCGACACTGTGCTCGGCAACGACGTCTGGATCGGCATGGAAGCGGTGATCCTGCCAGGGGTCCATATCGGCCATGGCGCCATCATTGCTGCGAAATCGGTTGTCAGCAGACACGTACCGCCTTATGCGATCGTAGCCGGCAATCCTTCCGTCGTGGTCAAGAAGCGTTTCGACGACAAGACCATCGAACGACTTCTGACGATTGCCTGGTGGGATTGGCCGGTGGACAAGATCGGCCGCAACCTCAAGGCCATTCGCGGCTCGGATATTTCTCTGCTGGAGGCAGCGGCTTGAACGAACATACGACCAATCGCACGGTGGATGCCGAGCTCTTCAAGCGCCCTTGGGTTTTCATCCGTGGCGTGCCATCCATGAAGTTCCTGCCGCCGGAAGGGCCGCCGGAGATCGCCTTCGCCGGCAGATCGAATGTCGGCAAGTCGTCGCTGATCAACGCACTGGTTCGCCATAGCGGCCTGGCCCGCACCTCGAACACGCCGGGGCGCACGCAGGAGCTCAACTACTTCGTTCCGGATGGCTTTTCCGGGGAGGCAGGCGACCTGCCCCCGATGGCGCTGGTCGACATGCCCGGCTACGGCTACGCCCAGGCGCCGAAGGAACAGGTCGACGCCTGGACAAAGCTGGTGTTCGACTATCTGCGCGGCCGGGTGACGCTCAAGCGTGTCTATCTGCTGATCGATTCCCGCCACGGCATCAAGAAGAACGACGAGGAAGTCTTGACCTTGCTCGACAAGGCGGCAATCTCCTACCAGATCGTCCTGACCAAGACCGACAAGATCAAGGCCGCCGGCGTGCAGCCGCTGATTGAAGACACATTGCTCAAGATCAAGAAACGCGCCGCTGCCTTTCCGACCGTGCTGGCGACCTCATCCGAGAAGAACGAAGGCCTGGACGAGTTGCGCGCGGCGATCGCGCTGGTGGTCAACGGCGGCTGATCCCAGCCGCCGGGCGATTGCGGAGACGATCCGCATCATGCCTGGGTGACCTCGTGGACGAGCTGATAATAAGCCGGCGTCACGCTCTCGATCAGCGGTCCGACCTTGGCGATATGCTCGGCGAAACCTTGCGTCTGGTGCACGCGCCGGTGATCGGCAACCGTGTCGAAGGTGCTGATCATGATCGCCGTGTCGCCGTCGATCGCCCGGTGCAGCCGGCTGCCGCGCCAGCCCGGCACATTGCCTATCGAACGATCCAGGTTGATCTTCTGCAGGGCGATGAACTCGTCCAGCTTGCCCGGTTTCAGGGTGAAGATGTTGACGAAGGCCACCGGGCCATTCTGTTTATTCTCTGCATTCTGGCTCATTGCCGCTCTCCTTTTTCGATTCTGGTTCTCGTGAGAGCGCATTCATGCAACCTCAATATATCTTGAGGTCAAGAGACATTTTGGGAAAATAATCAGGCTGCAACTGGCCTGAAGGACAGCGCCAGTCCGTTGATGCAATGGCGCTTGCCGGTCGGCGGCGGGCCATCGTCAAAGATATGGCCGAAATGACCGCCGCAGCGGCGGCAATGCACTTCGGTGCGGGTCATCAGCAGCGACGTATCGGCGTTGGTGCCGATCGAATTGGGCAACGCGTCCCAGAAGCTCGGCCAGCCGGTGCCGGAATCGAACTTGGTATCAGACGAATAGGCGGCCAGGTCGCAGCCGGCGCAGTTGAACGTTCCCTTGCGATGTTCGTTGAGCAGCGGGCTCGACCCTGGCAGCTCGGTGTCCTCCTGGCGCAGCACCGCAAACGCCGCGGGTGAGAGGATTGCCCGCCACTGGGCATCTGTCTTGGTGACTTCGAAATTTTCAGCCAACGCCGGGGCGGCGATGGTCAATCGCCTCGAGACGACAAAGCCGGCGAGGACGGCGATCGCGGCACTGCCTAGCAGGAATGTACGGCGGTCCATGGCATTTCTCCTGGCCGACCATAGGCCGGCACCGCATCACGACGAAATCAACAGGGCTTGAGGGTTTGGCGCGCAAGCCGACGGGCCGGCGCACAGCAAACCGCGCCCCGCAACGGTGACCGTTGCGGGGCGCGTTGCCGATTGCGCGAGCCTCAGGGAGCGACAGCGTCGCACAACCACGCTGCCCCCCGGGCTTACATCTTGGGCAGCAGAACCTTGTCGATGACATGGATGACGCCGTTCGACTGCTCGACATCGGCAATGGTGACATTGGCGACGTTGCCATTCTCATCGGTCAGGGTAACCTTGCCGCCATCGGCCTTCAGCGTCAGTTCGCAGCCGCCGACAGTCTTTGCCTTGTGGGCACCGCCGTCATCGGCGACCATCTTGGTGACATCGGCTGCCATCGCCTTGGCCCCGACCACATGGCAGGTCAGGATCTTGGTCAGCTTGTCCTTGTTCTCGGGCTTGAGCAGGGTCTCGACCGTGCCGGCGGGAAGTGCGGCGAAGGCTTCGTTGGTCGGCGCGAATACGGTGAAAGGGCCCTTGCCCTGCAGCGTCTCGACCAGGCCGGCGGCTTTCACAGCAGCGACGAGCGTGGTGTGATCCTTCGAATTGACCGCGTTTTCGACGATGTTCTTGTCGGCGAACATCGCAGCACCACCAACCATCGGGTTTTCGGCATAGGCAAAGGTGGCGAGAGCGGAGAAGGCACCGGCGAGCAAAGCGAGAGAAATCTTACGCATATTGTAACTCCTTGGATTTTTCCCGAATTGGAAAGGCACAAGGAATTACGGTCGCGAAATTAGTTAGTTTCACTTTCTTGAGAGAAATATTTTCTTTCTTCAATCTAATCTTTGGCAAAACTCACAGGTACGGGCTGCACAGGGAAAAAGTTTCAGCCCGTTACAAATTCGAGCAAATTTTTCTGGATCAGATGTCGCGCAGGTCGCCGGCGGCAACGACTGGGCCGGTCGGCTGACCGGTCGGCGAGCCACCCGTCGGCTCAAGACTGACAGCAAGCACGGCACCCGCCGCGAGCCTGGCGCGCATGTCCTGCTTGATCGGCAAGTGGATCGTCGCACCCGCCGGGATCACGCCCAGCGAGACTGGCGGATTGCCGCCCTCGATCATCCACAATTCGAAGTCCTTGCCGGCAGCACGTTCACCGGCGACATGTGAAAGGCCGACCTCGCCGGTGGAGGCGTCAAACATCGCCATGTACTTGACATCGCTGCCGTCGGCGGCGAGCGATGCGACACGCCGCTCCTGCGGCAGCCCCGCGGGCGAGTTGATGTAGGGCATGGCGACATAGAGCGCCAGGGCAGCCACAGCGGCCGTTGCCAGGCCGCGCCAGAAGGCGATGCTGGCCCACAGGCCCGCGGAGGGCTGCGAGCTTGGAGCCGACGAAGTGGCGGTCCCCGAGAACAGCCTTCGGTCAATCGCAGGCTTCACCGAGGCCGGGGCCTCGATCTCTGGATAGGCCGCGGCGAGCGGGGCGAGATGCACCTCCCACTGGTCGACCATGCGGGCAAAACCGGGCTCGCCATCGATGCGGGCACTTGCCTGAAGCCGCTCGTCGGCAGGCAGGACGCCGAGAACGTATTCGGCGGCGACTAGGTCGTCGCCTCCACGTTCCTGTCCATTGTCTTGCGCGAGCGTCATCTTTCCAGACATTCCCTAAGTTTGAGCAGGCTGCGGCGCAGCCAGGTACGCATCGTGTTCAGCGGCACGCCGTGGCGGTCCGCGAGTTCGTTGTAACTCTCCCCCTTGAGATAAGCGCCGCGAACCGCGGCGGCCTTGTCCTTTTCAAGCTCCTCCAGGCAGCCATGGATGCGCTCGGCTTCGCCGCCCGCCACTGCTGCAGCCTCTGGCCCCGGTCCCGGGTCCGCGACCTCCAGCGCCTCATCAATCGCGAGAGGCGCCTGACGCCGCGCCCGTATGCGATCGATCGCATGATTGCGCGCGATTGCGACAAGCCACGAAATGGGGCTGAGATCAGAAACTGCGAAGCGGTCCGCTTTCGTCCAGATCTTGACGAAGACCTCTTGCAGCGCTTCCTCGGCATCTGCCCTGTCGTTCAATACACGCAGGCACACGCCGAAAAGTTTCGCGCTCGTCTGCCGGTAGAGCAAATCGAAGGCCGCACGGTCCTTCATCGAGGTCCGAACAATCAGCTTGGTGATGTCCTGCGGCGTCATGCCAGCCAAGTTACGTGGCGCAAAACTATTTGCAACTGCTGTTTAGATCGTCGGGCGCCATGCAACCACATTCCGCAGCGCGCCGGCAAAACAGCATGCGCGCCAGGCCATCGAACCATTTGCCCCCTGCTCGGTTTCCGGCTAAGACCGCGCCGACCTTTTCCACCGATCCGGGACCATGCCGATGACGACGAACGTCGCCGCCACCGCCGAAATGCAGGCCGCCCTGCTCTCCGCGGCCTTGCCCTACATGCAGCGCTACGAAAACAAGACCGTCGTGGTGAAATATGGCGGCCACGCCATGGGCAATGTCGAGCTCGGCCGTGCCTTCGCCCGCGACATCGCGCTGCTCAAACAGTCGGGCGTCAACCCGATCGTCGTGCATGGCGGCGGCCCGCAGATCGGCGCCATGCTGACCAAGATGGGCATCGAATCTAAATTCGAAGGCGGCCTGCGCGTCACCGACCAGAAGACTGTCGAGATCGTCGAGATGGTGCTGGCCGGGTCGATCAACAAGGAGATCGTCGCCCTCATCAATGCCGAGGGCGAATGGGCGATCGGCCTGTGCGGCAAGGACGGCAACATGGTCTTCGCCGAAAAGGCCAAGAAGACGATGGTCGATCCCGACAGCAACATCGAGAAGGTGATCGATCTCGGCTTCGTCGGCGAGCCGGTCGAGGTGGACCGCACGCTGCTCGACCTTCTCGCCCGTTCAGAAATGATCCCGGTGCTGGCGCCAGTCGCCCCCGGCCGCGACGGCCACACCTACAACATCAACGCCGACACCTTCGCCGGCGCCATTGCCGGCGCGGTCAAGGCTTCGCGCCTGCTGTTCCTGACCGACGTGCCCGGCGTGCTCGACAAGGACAAGAAGCTGATCGACGAGCTGACTGTCGCCGACGCCAAGGCGCTGATCAAGGACGGCACGATTTCGGGCGGCATGATCCCCAAGGTCGAAACCTGCATCGAGGCGATCGAGCGCGGCGTCGAAGGCGTCGTCATCCTCAACGGCAAGACCCCGCATTCGGTGCTGCTCGAACTGTTCACCGAGCACGGCGCGGGAACGCTGATCGTTCCGTAAGGAGCGAAATCGAGCCGAAGGACAAAGACAGTCCGGCTGTTGCCGGCCTTGTCGCTTCAATGGCAGGCTTCACGTTCACGAAGCGTTGAAGTGCTGCGGCTTTCATTTTTCCCGCATTGACGCACACTGATTGCCGGGTTCCCCCGGACGATGAACCATGCTGGCCGCGCTGGCGCTGATCCTGTGCACGGGTTGCGAATTACCTGCCACGCCGACCATGGACGTGGACGACCGGACGGTGGATGTCGAACTGGTGCTGGCCGTCGACGTTTCGAGTTCGATGGACGAAGGCGAGTTTGCGCTTCGGCGCGCCGGCTACGTCAAGGCGCTGCGCCATCCCGACTTCATCAATGCCGTCCTGGCGGGCTCGAGCGGCCGTATCGCGGTCACCTATTTCGAGTGGGCAGGGACCGTGCGGCCAGAATCGGTCATCCCATGGCATATCATCGACGATGCTTCGAGCGCCGACGCCTTCGCCGCCCAGCTCGCCGTCAAGCCCATCGGCGGATCCGGCGGCACGTCGATCTCGAACGCCGTGGCGTTCGGTGCGAGCCTGCTGGAACAAAACGTCTTCCGGGGCGAAAAGAGGGTCATCGACATATCGGGGGACGGGCCGAACAATCTCGGTGCACCGGTTGAGGTGGCCCGCGACAATGCAGTTGCAAAGGGTATCGTCATCAACGGCCTGCCGATCCTCGTCCGGCCGACGGGCAGCCTCGAAGACATCGACCGCTATTACTCCGAATGCGTCACCGGCGGGCCGGGCTCGTTCGTGCTGCCAATCCACCTCGGAACCGAGTTCGTCACGGCCATCCGCCGCAAGCTCGTGCTCGAAGTCGGCGGCATCGCGGATGCACCCGGCGTACTGAAAATCCAGGCCTCGAAACCCGTCAATTGTCTCGTTGGCGAGCGCTACCCGCTCACCTATCCCGATCCATAGTCGCCCCCTAGCCCCGCAAATGCGCGAGCGGCACGTGGCCGGGGCCCTTGATGTTCTGCAGCACCAGCTGGGTGTGGACGTCACGTACGCCTTGCAGGCGCATCAGCCGGTGCATGACGAAGGCGTTGAGGTCGTCGACGTTGGGCACCATGACATGCAGCAGGAAGTCGTAGTCACCGGTCATCGTCCAGCAGGCCGATACCTCGTCCATGCGCTGCACGGCGGCGATGAACTTTTCCGGCGAATCGTCACTATGGCTGACCAACCGTACCTGGACGAAAACCTCGACCATCAGGCCGACCGCGCGGCGGCCGATGCGGGCCGAGAACCCCTTGATGACACCGGCTTCCTGCAGTGCCTCGAAGCGGCGGGCACAAGGGGTGTTGGACAGGCCGATCTCCTGCGCGATCTCGGAAACCGGCTTGCGCCCGTCACGCTGCAGGATGTCGAGCATCCTGATCTCGAACTCGTCAAACTGAGGCATTTTCACCATCCATTCCGGCCATTCGGGTGAGCATAACTCAAATCAAGGCTCAATGCGCGTAAAGAGGTGAATTCCGCTCGAACCCAGCGCTTATGATTCCTCATCGAAGCTGTTTCCGGGGAGGATCGGACCATGAGCGTGAGCGTTCAAGACTATGCACAGGAGTGTGCGGCCCAGGGGCTGCGCGGCGACTACAGCGTCTGCCGTGCGGATTTCACCGTCGAGCAGAAATACGACTACAGTCCAGCCGAGCAGGATGTCTGGCGCACGCTTTGCGACCGCCAGACCAAGCTGACCCAGCGGCTGGCGCACAAATCCTATCTCGACGGCATGTCGGCACTCGGTCTCGTCGACCGCATCCCGGACTTTCACGACGTCAGCGAAAAGCTGCGCAGGCTCTCCGGCTGGGAGATCGTGGCGGTGCCGGGACTGATCCCGGCACAGCCCTTCTTCGATCACCTGGCCAACCGCCGCTTCCCCGTCACCAACTGGCTGAGGACCCGCGACGAACTTGACTACATCGTCGAGCCCGACATGTTCCACGACTTCTTCGGCCATGTGCCGGTGCTGAGCCAACCAGTGTTCGGCGATTTTATGCAGATGTATGGTGAGAAAGCGACCGACCTCATTGCACTCGGTGGCGACGAGATGATCACCCGGCTCTACTGGTACACCGCCGAATACGGGCTGATGCAGGAACCCGGCCAGCCGCTCAAGGCATTCGGCGCGGGCCTGATGTCGTCCTTCACCGAGCTGCAGTTCGCGGTCGAAAGCGTCGACGCGCACCAGGTGCCGTTCGACATCGAGACGGTGATGCGCACCACCTACGAGATCGACAAATTCCAGCGCGCCTATTTCGTACTGCCGTCGTTCGACACGCTGAAAGATGCGTTCCAGAACAGCGACCTGGCCGCCATCATCAAGCGCTGGAAAGCCGAGCCGCCGCGCGATCCCGCGACGGTCTAGGCGTTCAGCCCAGAGCGAGCAGCACCAGGATGCCGCCGACGATCAACACGCAACCGGCTATTTCGAGCCGGTTGATGCGCTCGTGGAAGAAGAAAACGCTCGACGCGAAAGTGAACAGCATCTCGATCTGGGCGAGCGACTTTACGATTGCGGCCTGCTGCAACGTCATCGCCATGAACCAGCCGAACGAGGCCGAGGCGCCGACGAGGCCGGTGAACAGCGCCGGGCGCCAGGCTTTGGCGATGCGGGGCAACTCGTCGCGCTCCTTCCACAGGATCCAGACCAGCATGAGCAGCGTCTGGAAGACGATGACGATGGCCAGAGTGACTGCCGCCTGCATCATGAAATTCGGCCCGCCGAGCGCCAGCGACGCCGCGCGGTAGGCAACCGCAGAAATGCCGAAGAACGTACCCGAGGCCAGGCCGATCAGCGCATTGCGGCTGAGCACCGAGGTCACCAGCGTGCGCGCGGTAAATGCGGTGTGGGCGACAGAGATCAGCATTACGCCGAAGACGCTGATGGCAATGGCCGCGACAGCACCTGCGGTTGCGCGTTCGCCGAGGAACAACAACCCGAACAGCGCCGCCTGGGCCGGTTCGGTGCGTGAATAGGCGGTGCCGACGGCAAAGTTCCGGAACGAGAACAGGTGGATCAAAAGGAAGGTCGCGGCAATCTGGCCAAGGCCACCGACCACCGCCCAGATGAAGAACGTCCTGTTCAGGGCCGGCAGTTCGTAGCCGACGGCAAAATGCAGGACCGCGACAAAGGCCAGCGCGAAGGGAAAGCCGAAACCGAAGCGCACGAATGTGGCACCGGTCGTGCCCATCACGCCTTTGAGGTGCTTCTGCACCACCGACCGCAGGTTCTGCAGGAAGGCGGCGGCAATAGTGATGGGAATCCACAATGGCATGTCGGCTCAGTGTCGGCTGGGAGGCGACCGGAGCGGCCACACTTGCGCCTCTACAGCATCGCCCTGAAATTCGGAATGGTTTTCAGGGCGATGTGTCGATTCATATGAATGGTGCGTCACATCGGTCGCGCCATTAACTCGTCACATCTCCACGGGGAGCGGTTGCCTGTCCTCGACAGCCTCGCCTCGGCCGCCTTGCGGAACCGCCGGTTTCAGGAAGAACACCATCCCAGCCACCAGGGCGAATGCCACCATCTCGTAGACCAGTGCGCGCTCCATGGCGGAGACAAAGGCAATGTGCGGAAGCTCGCTCGCGCTGCCGTCCAGTGTCGAGAAGAAGATCTGTCCGGTAACGGCGATGCCGAGGGCAGCACCGATCTGCTGGAAGGCCTGCACAGCCCCGGACCCCGAGCCTGCATCGCGCGGCGGCACCGTCGACAGCACGGTCTGGAAAAGCGACGAGATGGCTATGCCCATGCCGAAACCGCACATCAGCAGAGGCAGCACAAAATGCCAGTGGTCGACGGCGTCACCAACGCCGGCGACCACGAAACGCAGCCAGCCCATGCCAGTGCCCATGACCAGCGCGCCGGCGACGATGCGCCGCTGCGGCCAGCGGCTGCCCAGCCGCCCCGAAATGAGCGAGGCCAGCAGCACACCGATGGGAAACGGCACCGTCGTTAGCCCGGACTGCAGCGGCGTCAGCCCGAAGCCGGTTTGCAGGAAGACGGCGAGGACCAGGAAGAAGCCGGCGACGCCGGAGAAGAAGGTCATCGTCATCACCGAGCCGAGCAGAAAGTTGCCGTTGGTCATCAGGGCCACCGGCAGCAACTGGCTTTTCTCTCCCTTCGCCCGCGCCTTTTGATGCAGGAAGAAGCTGACCATTGCGCCGATAGACAGCACGATCATCACAAAGGTCCACACCGGCCAGCCATAGGCATGGCCCTCGATGAGCGGGAACACCAGCAGGAAGACAGCCGCACTGGCGATCAGTATGCCGAGCGGATCCTGCGTCAGTTCAGGCCGGCCGGGCATGTCGGGGATGAGTGCCCGGCCGGCAATGACCGCCAGGATGCCTACCGGAACGTTGACGAGGAAGATCGGCCGCCAGTCGAGGCCAAACAGGTCCGCGCTGATCAGCATGCCACCGGCCAGAGGGCCAGCGACCGAGGCGAGGCCCGCCGTCAAGCCAAACAGCGAAAAGGCGAAACCACGTTCCTGCGGCGGAAAGATCACCTGGGTGATCGCCAGTACCTGCGGCATCATCATTGCGCCGGCCAGACCTTGGAGCACGCGTGCAACGATCAAAGTCGTCATTGTAGGCGCTAGGCCGCACAGGGCGGAGAAGACAGTGAAACTGGCAACGCCGATCAGAAACAGGCGCTTGCGGCCAACCACGTCGCCGAGCCTGCCAAACGGCAGCAAGCCAAGCGCGAAGGCCAGCACATAGGCCGCCACCACCCATTCGATCTGGCTGCTCGTCGCGCCAAGGCCGGATTGCAGCCGCGGCAGCGCGACGTTGACGATGGTCACGTCGATCAGGTTCATGAAGCCCGCCAGAAGCAGGATCGCCATCGCGATCCAACGCTTGGGATAGGCATCCCCGGGCGTCGCCGGCGAGCTATGGGAAAATGTCATTTCCGGTTCCTTTGACTGCGAAGGCCGATCCTTGGATTGCCACCCCGACCTGCCGGTAGGGCACCGAACGACCATCCAGTTGTCTGCCTTCGAGATCGCATCAAGCATGCGGATAGATGTCGTTCTGAACCGCCCTGTTTCGACAGGCTCGGAAAAAACGTTGCGCCAGCGCCCCCCAGACAAGTTCGAGGCCCAAGAGTCGATCTAGGGCGAATCGTCCGGCCTGTCTAAGCCCATGCTCATTTTTGGGCCCGCGCCGGCCGGAATGTACCGCGATTTTCGTGCATGATGTTCGTCGTGGCGAATGGTGGCGGGCGATCCCAAAGCAAAAAGGACGGTGGCTGGTGCCGCCGTCCTCAAAGCAAGTCACATAACCGATTCGCGCGCCGTTACGCGGCTTCGGAAACGCCCATGTCGAAGATCGCGCGGTTGCGCCCACGACGCTTGGCCTCGTAAAGGCGCTTGTCGGCGTTTCGCATCAACTCGGACACGTTTGCTTCCGCTTCGCAGTCCGTTCCGCCGATGCTGACGGTCAGCGGCACGGCACGCTCGTCGCTCGGCTGGAAACGCAGCGCCTCGACTTCGCTGCGAATGCGCTCGGCCACCAACTTGGCTTCGTCGACCGTCGCGCCCACCAGGAACGCGCCGAACTCCTCGCCGCCGATGCGGCCAAGGATGTCGCCGCTGCGCACGCCGCGGGTGATCGCGGCTGCGATCTGCAGCAAGGCCTGGTCGCCGGTCAGATGGCCGAAACTGTCATTGATCTGCTTGAAGTGATCGGCGTCAATAATCAGCAGCGCGCCGCGGTCCGACTTGCGCCGGCTGCCGTCGAGCGCGGCAAAGAAGTTCTCACGGTTGAGCATGCCAGTCATCTCGTCGCGGCTCGCCTTTTCCGACAGGCGGCGATGGGCGGCGGCGAGTTGGGAGTGGGCCCGCGTCAAATCTTCATGGGCAAGCTTCAGCGTTCTTTCCTGCATGAAAGTGAAGAAGCCAAGCGGGGTTGCAATGAACAGCGGACAAAGCAAGCACATCAGCCAGGCGATTGCGCCAACTTTCCCCCCCAGTGCCGGCACGATCGTCAAGACCAGTGCAAGCGAACCCAAGATCGAAATCAAGGTCACAGCGGTTGTTTTAAGAACGACGATTCTCATTTCGACTCCCTGCCGGCTTTGAAATGCCAGCATCAACTGAAGGTCATCTTTCATCGATAGTTAAAATTTGACCCACCTTGTTGAATCAGGTGTCCTCCGAATTTTGGCCATTGTCGAGTGCCAAGCTGGCCTTATGCGGGTGCTTCCAAAATTCTCGAACCGTGGCATAAGGGCGTCATGACCGACACACCCGATCCCGCTCGCTTCGATCACGTCACCGACTGGGTCTTCGACCTCGACAACACGCTGTATCCACACCATTCGAATCTGTTTTCGCAGATCGACGTGAAGATGACTGGCTATGTAGCGGAGCTGCTGACGTTGTCGCGCGAGGACGCGCGCAAGCTGCAGAAAGAGCTGTATCTCGAGTATGGCACCACGCTGAACGGACTGATGCAGCGCCACGGCATCGATCCCGACGCGTTCCTTGAGCACGTTCACGACATCGACTATTCTTGGCTGGTGCCGGACCCGGTGCTGGGTGCTGCGATCCGCCAGTTGCCGGGCCGCAAGTTCATATTCACCAACGGCAACCGCAGCCATGCCGAGCGCACCGCGCGCCAGCTCGGCATCCTTGACCATTTCGACGACATATTCGACATCGTCGCCGCAGGGCTTACGCCCAAGCCGGCGCGCCAGCCATACGAGACCTTTGCCGCCCTGCACAAGGTGACCGGCGCCAACGCCGTGATGTTCGAAGACCTTGCACGCAACCTTTCGGTGCCGAAGTCGCTCGGCATGACCACGGTGCTGATCGTGCCGCGCAATTTCGAACCGACCTTCTCCGAGATATGGGAGAGCGATCCGACCCACGAGGACGACGTCGACTACGTCACCGACGATCTCGCGAACTTCCTGACAACGATCGTCGAGGCCAACGCCGCTTGAGCCGCTTCACCTCCGTCGAGGCGCGGATCGATGCGGCCGCACATGCCGTCCTCGACCGCCTGCCCGAAGGAGGTATCTCGGGCGCGGTCGTCGAATTCCTCGTCTTCGGGCTGAAGCAGGCCTGGGCCTGCCTGTTCGGCGGCGCCATGCTGGCGCTGATCATGGCGACCAAGCTGTGCTGGCCGGATGGGGCCGCACTGGCACGCTACGACTTCCTGTTCCTCTCGGCCGTCGCCGTTCAGCTGGCAATGCTGGCACTCAAGCTGGAAAAGCCGTCGGAAGCCAAGGTCATCCTGATCTTCCACATCGTCGGCACCGCGATGGAAGTGTTCAAGACACAGGCCGGCTCATGGGCCTACCCGGAAGACAGCCTGTTCCGTATCGGCGACGTGCCGCTGTTTTCCGGCTTCATGTATGCGGCCGTGGGCTCCTACCTCGCCCGCGTCAGTCGCATCTTCGACATGCGCTACACGTCTTATCCGCCGCTATGGGCGACTGTGCTGTTGTGCGCGGCGATCTACGTCAATTTCTTCGCCCACCATTTCATCATCGACATCCGCTATGGGCTGTTTGCAGTCACCGCGGCACTCTACTTCCGCACTGTCGTGCATTACCGCGTCTTCCGCTTCCGTCACCGCATGCCGCTGCTGCTCGGCTTTCTGCTGGTCGCGCTGTTCATCTGGTTCGCCGAGAACATCGGCACCTGGTCGCGCGCCTGGATCTATCCCGGTCAGCACGACGGCTGGACGCCGGTTTCGATCCAGAAGCTCGGCGCTTGGTATCTGTTGATGATCATTTCCTTCGTGCTGGTGACACTCGTCCACCGGCCGCGGCCGCTGGACACCGGCTCAAAGGCTGTAGAATTTGGCGATGATGTCCCAGGCCTCATCGGCGGTGTCGACAAAGTCGATGATGTCCTGGTCACCGGGCGTGATCGTGCCCTGGTCGGCGAGGAAATCGAGATCGATCGCCCGCTCCCAAAATGACTTGCCGAACAGGATAACCGGCACGCGCTCCATGCGTCCGGTCTGGATCAGCGTCAACGTTTCGAAGAATTCGTCCATCGTGCCGAAACCGCCGGGGAAAACCGCTACAGCCTTGGCGCGCATGACGAAATGCATCTTGCGGATGGCGAAGTAGTGAAAATTGAAACACAGTTCCGGCGTGACATAGGCGTTGGGCGCCTGTTCGTGCGGCAACACGATGTTGAGGCCGATTGACGGCGCTCCGACGTCATCGGCGCCACGATTGCCGGCTTCCATCACGCCAGGGCCGCCACCGGTGACGACGACGAACTCACGATAATAGGACGCGGCCGAATGCTGCGAGCAGAGGCGGGCAAACTTGCGCGCTTCTTCGTAGTAGCGGCTGTTGGCCTCAAGGTTCTTGCGCTGCGTTTCGTTCTTCGCCGCCCAGGCTTCGCCGCCCGGTTCCGGGATGCGCGCGCCGCCGAACAAAATGACCGTCGAACGAATACCGCGCTCGGCGAGGATCATCTCGGTCTTGAGGAGTTCGAGTTGCAGCCGCACCGGGCGCAGGTCGCGCTGGGTCATGAAGTCTTCGTCGTTCCAGGCAAGCCTGTAGGTCGAGGCGCGTGTCTGCGGCGTGTCGGGCACGCTCTTTGAACGCTCCAGATCCTCGTCGGAGTGCGGCAGCGGCGTCCAGCCAGCCTTGTCCATTGGATTCATTCTATGCTCGACCTCAAATTTCGTTGCCCGCGACATTCCGCGGCGTCACCGCGATTGACCCCCAGATAAGCCTGAAATAGGGTCCGCGCGATTTTGTGCCAGCTTAGAAGCCTTAACCTTAACGGCCCGTAACGGAGATGTTTATGTCGAAGCCCGATCTCGCCAGCCTGGAAAAGACCATCGATCGGGCGTTCGAGGAACGCGACGGCATTTCGACGTCGACCCGTGGCGAAGTCCGCGACGCCATCGAGACCGCGCTCGACCTTTTGGACAAGGGCACGGCCCGCGTCGCCCAGCGCCAGGACGACGGCAAATGGCAGGTCAACCAATGGCTCAAGAAGGCGGTGCTGATGTCCTTCCGCCTCAACCCGATGGAGCTGATCTCGGGTGCGCCCGGCGGCGCATCGTGGTGGGACAAGGTGCCGTCCAAGTTTGACGGCTGGGGCGCTGTCGACTTCGAAAAGGCCGGCTTCCGCGCCGTGCCCTCGGCCGTCGTGCGCAAGTCGGCCTTCGTTGCCCCTGGCGCCGTGCTGATGCCGTCCTTTGTCAATGTCGGCGCCTATGTCGACACCGGCACCATGGTCGACACCTGGGCCTCGGTCGGCTCCTGCGCCCAGATCGGCAAGAACGTGCACCTGTCCGGCGGCGTCGGCATCGGTGGCGTGCTTGAGCCGATGCAGGCTGGCCCGACCATCATCGAGGACAACTGCTTCATCGGCGCGCGTTCTGAGGTCGTCGAAGGCTGCATCGTGCGCGAAGGCTCGGTGCTCGGCATGGGCGTGTTCATTGGCCAGTCGACCAAGATCGTCGACCGCGCCACCGGTGAAGTGTTCTATGGCGAAGTTCCGGCCAATTCGGTCGTCGTTGCGGGTTCCGTGCCAGGCAAGCCGCTGCCGAACGGCGAAGCCGGGCCGAGCCTCTATTGCGCCGTTATCGTCAAGCGCGTCGACGCCAAGACCCGCTCCAAGACCTCGATCAACGAACTGCTGCGCGATTGATCTTTCACTCGATCCAAAGCAACTTCGACCGGCGCGCGGAATATGTGCGCCGGTTAGCTTCGGAGGGGTGAAATGGACTGGAAGTATCTTCTGACCAGCTTCGATGGTCGCATCAACCGGGCCAAGTTCTGGGCCGGCATCGGCGTGATGATCGTCGTCAGTATCGTTGCCAACCTGCTCGACATGATGCTCGGTCTCGACATCGGCGATTCAGGCGCCGGCGTCATCTCGATCATCGTCAGCATCGGCATGATCTATTTCGCGCTGGCAATCTATGCCAAACGCTGGCATGACCGCGACAAGTCGGGCTGGTGGAGCCTGATTGCACTCGTGCCCGTCATCGGCGCCATCTGGATCCTGGTCGAACTCGGCATCCTCGAAGGCACCAGGGGCGCCAACCAATTCGGACCGGACCCACTTGCCTGACAAATCCCAGCTCTTCTGGTTGTTCTTTCGCTTCTCGGGCCGCGTCAACCGCGCGGCCTATCTGCTTGGCTTCCTGTTCATGCTGGTGGTGATGTCGTTCCCGCTCTACCAGTCCATGCGCGTGCACCCTGACAGCGGCGCCGCACAGATGTGGTCACTGCTGTTCGGCGCAACCTTCCTGACCTTCCTGTGGGCGCATATCGCCTTCAGCGTCAAACGCCTGCACGACTTCGACAAGCCCGGCCTGTTTGCAGTTGCTCTGTTCATTCCGGTGGTCTCGATCTTCGCCTTCATCGCGCTGTGCTTCTTCCCCGGCACGCCGGGTCCGAACCAGTTCGGCGACCACACGAACGCGCCGAAGTAGTCTGGGGCAAGGGTTCGGGTGCGATGTCCTACAGAACGCTCGACCCCGCCAAGATCATCGCAACCGCCGAGAGGCTGAGCCAGCGCGTCACGGAGCGTTTTCCCGATGCTGGCCCCGCCCGTGTCAGCCAGGAACTGGTGCGCCTGGCTCGCGATCTCGCCGCTTCGGCAAAGGCGCTGGAACAGCCGATCTGGTGGCTGCGTGTCCTCATCGGCCTCGCCATCGCATCGGGCGCCGGCATCTTCCTGTTCATCGGCACGATCCTGTCGTTCGACCGCATCTCGACCGGCGCCTTCGATTTCGTGCAAGGCATCGAGGCCTCGCTCAACACGCTGATCCTCGCCGGGCTCGGTTTCCTCGCGCTGATCCGCGCAGAGGAGCATATCAAGCGCAAGCGGACGTTCAGGCAGTTGCATGGGCTGCGCTCGCTGATCCATGTCATCGACATGCACCAGTTGACCAAGGACCCGGCAACACTGTCTGAAAGTTTCAGCCCAACCCCGCATTCGCCGGCGCGCATAACCAACTCCGCCGACCTCGCGCGTTATCTCGACTATTGCTCCGAAATGCTGTCGCTGACCGGCAAGCTGGCCGCCCTGTTCGCGCAATCGGTCAATGACGACGTCGTGATGAAGGCGGTCAACGACATCGAGGACCTCGGCTCAAACCTTTCGCGCAAGATCTGGCAGAAGATCACGATGATCGAAACGGCCCGGCGCTAGTTGGCCGCGACCTGTTCCGGCGGCAGCCTTGGCGAACCCTTGCCCCTGGTTTCCGCGTCGTGGATCAGGGCGACGATCCTCTCGGTCAGCGGGGCCGGCGTGCCCGCCTTGCGCGCCAACCCAAGGACCACGCCCTGCAGCGCACCGATCTCCGTCTTCCGCCGCCTTTCGAGATCCTCCCACATCGACGACCTCGCCATTGGGTCAATGGCCAGCATGCGCCTTGCCAGGCGCAGGAACAGCCAATCCGGCAGGCGCAGCACAGTGGGCAGCAGCGCAGGCGGCACGGCCGCTACCTTCGCCGGTGCGATGCCCTTCGCCTTCATCGCTGCCAGCGCCTCGTCGATCTGAGTGGCGAGGATACGGCGCCATCTGGCGTCCGCCAGTTGTGCTGCCAGGGGCAATCCCGACAAGGCCACAAGCGCGTTGTTGAGGTTCATCAAAAGCTTGCCCCACTGGACGGCCGGCATGTCGGCGTGGGTGACGACCGCAAAGCCCGCAACGTCGAGCAGCTTGCGCAAGCCCTCGTCCCCGGCCTCGATCAGCACAGTGCCGGCGCTGGCGCGGTGGACGTGAAACGGCATTTCACCTTCGGCCGACTGGACGACGTTGAACGGCACCATGCCAGCGACAACCCGGCGTCGGCCGAGCACCGCCCGGAGCCGGTCAACATTGTCGATGCCGTTCTGCAGGCTGACGACGACAGCACTTTCCGGCGCATGCCGGGCGACAAGCTCGGCCATTGCGGCGGTATCGCCGCTCTTCACCGCAACCAGCACGACATCGGCGTGCGATAGCACCGAGGGGTCGACTGCGAGCGGGATTGCACCATCGCCTAGCAGGCGATCAAAGCCATCGATGTCGCTGACCCGCAGGCCGCCGGCATTGATCGCGTCAGCGACGCGAGGCCGAGCCAACAGGGTCACGTCGCGCCCGGCCAGCGCCAGGCACGCCCCGGCGTGGCAACCAATGCTGCCGGCGCCTGCAATGACGATAGATTGGTGGTCCTTGGCCATAGGCCCTCCCCCAGCCCACTTTAAGCAGCGGCAGCCCCCGCCTGACAATGCCTGCGCGCTCCAGAACATGGCATCGTCCAGCGTCGACATGCGCCGAGCGCCTCAGGCAGACTTTCTGATCTTGCTTGCGGCGATGGTCCGGTCGCGGCCGCCGGCTTTCGCTTCCAGCAGGGCGGCGTCGGCGCGCGTCACAAGTGTCTCGACCGAACCGCCCGTAGGCGAAGCCGCCACGCCTACGGATATGGAGACCGCGCCGAGAACCTGGCCGGCATGGGAGAGTGCGACGCTGCCGATCTTGTCGCGCAGCAAGTCGGCAAGCGCCACGGCGTCCGCCTCGCCAAACGACGGCAGAAGTGCCGTAAACTCTTCGCCACCGAAGCGGAAGGCATCGCCGGAAGACGCGCAGGCTTCGCGCAGGGACTGGCCGACGAATTGCATGACGAGATCGCCCGCATCGTGTCCGAACTGGTCGTTGAAGCGCTTGAAATGGTCGATGTCGATCATCAGGCAGGCGAGCGGCTCGTCCCTGCGGTCTCGGGCGTGCCGCCGCAGCGTCTCGTCGAGGAACCGACGGTTGAACAGGCCGGTCAGCGGATCGCTCACGGCAAGGGCGGTCAGCTTCTCCTGCAATTGCAGATTGGCAATGGCGAGGCCGACATTCTCGGCGATCAGTTCGAGATAAAGCCGCGGCCCTGCCGGCTCAAGCGCGCCATCTTCGCGCTCTTCAAGATAGAGCAGCCCGATCATGTCGCCTTGGGCGGTGAGCGGAACACAGAGCGTCGCCACCCCTGGCGGATCTACATGCTGACACGGAACGTCAGCGCCATTGACGCCACTGTGATGCGAGCGTCCGCGCCGCAGGCCCCAGCATGCGGTGGCTGGGAACTCCGACGCGGAATGTTCCGGATCGAGCCACAGGCCGGCGCGTGCCAGCGCTGTCTTGCCTTCATTGAGGACATAAAGGCCGCCGGCAAGCTCAGGGAAAATCTGGGGCGCAAAGCGCACGATCACATCAGTCAGTTCCACCTGGTCACGGCATGCCTGCACGCGGTGCATCATCTGGAGGATGAGGTCTTTCATATGCTGGTCGGCAAGCCGTTCGGCGTCGAGCTTTTCGCGCTCGATCAGATTTGTACGGAAGCCCTCGATCGCGTCGCTCATCTCGCCGATTTCGTCGGCCCGACGATGGATCGGGAGCTCGACGCTGTAATCCTGCCTGGCCAGCCGGCTGACGATCCCGGTCATGTGGCGCAGCGGCGTCGCCACCCGTCGACTGAGAACGAAATAGAGCACCGCCAGAAACAGCGCCCCTGTGGTCGCCAGCATGATCTTGGCGACAAGGCTCCACCAGTTGCTGCGCTCGCGAGCCGCATCCAGTGTTGCAGTCGTGCGCACGGCGGTCAGGTCGCGAAAATGGGCGACCGTCTGGAGCAGCGCGTTCTGGACCCTTTCGTGCTCGGCGCCGAAGAGGGCCTCCTGTGCGGCCGCCTTGTTGCCATTCTGGTACGCTTCGATGGCCGCGGCTTCGATCTTGTCCAATTCCTCCGCCTGGCCATCGATCGCCTGTATCGCCGCCACCTCCGCCGGCGCTGGATCGCGTGCCGCCAGTTCCGACGTGACAGCCTCCAACCGCCGTTCCGCAATCTCGCGCGCGCGGAATGCCTGGAGATGACGTTCCTCGCCACGCATCACGTAAAGCCTCGCCTCGTCGCTGCGGACTTCAGCGCCAAGGGCGAGTTCTTCGGCCAGTGTGTCGAGTGTCAGATGTTCTTCGGCCGCGGCACGCTCCTGGAGGGCGCTGTTGGACGACAGCATGAACGAAACGCCGGAAAGCGCCGTCAGGACGACAGTGATGCCGTAGGCCCAATGGGTGATCGTGGCGATTCTCATGCCAAGACAATAGCCGTCGCTGATTGCAGGAGACTTAAGGACAGGCTTAAAATCGCTGTTGACGTCGGCCGCTGCTACCGCGGTACCGCACCTTGGCCGTCCTGCAGGGCGGCTCGAATTCACGTCACGCTTTTGCGAAGCTGGAGGCCGACGTCGCTGGTACAATCGACCGTCGTGACAGGAACCGGCGATTCGATTATCGCTGTCGCCATGAAGCTGCCTACAGATCCCGCCGAGAACCTCGCCGCCCTCATCCGCTGCCCGTCGGTTACGCCAGCCGAGGGCGGTGCGCTGACGGCACTTGAGACCATGCTGAAGCCGCTTGGCTTCGCTGTCGACCGCCCGACCTTTTCCGAGGACGGCACGCCTGACGTCGAGAACCTCTACGCGCGCCGCTCGGGCAATGGACCGCATCTGATGTTTGCCGGCCATACCGATGTGGTACCCGTCGGCGACGAGGCGGCGTGGAAGCACCCGCCGTTTTCGGCCGCGATCGACAATGGCGAGATGTATGGCCGCGGCGCGGTCGACATGAAGGGCGGCATCGCCTGCTTCATCGCCGCGGTTGCCCGCCACGTTGAAACCCATGGCGGCCCCAGGGGTTCAGTCTCGCTGCTGATCACCGGCGACGAGGAAGGCCCTTCGATCAACGGCACGGTCAAGCTGCTCGAATGGGCGGCCTCGCGCGGCGAAAAATGGGATGCCTCGCTGGTCGGCGAACCGACAAACCCCGACGCGCTGGGCGACATGATCAAGATCGGCCGCCGCGGCTCACTGTCGGCCACCATCAACGTCAATGGCAGGCAGGGCCATGCCGCCTACCCGCATCTCGCCGACAATCCGGTGCGCGGGCTGATGACGCTGGTCGACGCGCTGCTCAATCCCGTCTTCGACAAGGGCACCAAGGATTTCCAGCCTTCGAACCTGGAGGTCACCACCTTCGACGTCGGCAACCCGGCGACGAACGTCATTCCGGCCAGGGCGACCGCCACCTTCAACATCCGCTTCAACGAAACCTGGACGGCCGAGACGCTGCAGGCCGAGATCCACAACCGACTGGACAAGGCGAGCGGGCGCAAGAAGTACCGCAAGGGGCGCAAGGAGCCGATCGAATTCGAGCTGGTCTGGCGCGACCGGCCGAGCCACGTTTTCCTGACCCGCAACGACAAGCTGATCGACGCTCTTGCCGGATCGATCAAGCGCGTCACCGGACGCAAGCCCAAGCTGTCGACGACGGGAGGCACCTCAGACGCACGATTCATCAAGGACTACTGCCCGGTCGTCGAGTTCGGGCTTGTCGGCAAGACGATGCATATGGTCGATGAGCGTGTGCCGCTTGCCGAGCTCGAACAGCTGACACAGGTCTACCAGCAGTTCCTCGCAGACTGGTTCGGATGACGAAAAACTGATGCTGACAAGCAATGAAATCGAGCAGAACCTGGCGGGTGCCTGGCGGCTGATGCTGGGCAAAGCCGACGGCCTGCGCCTGCTCGACCTCAGCGCCGACGGCTTCTGGAATTCATTCTTTGCCATTCTGGTGGCGGTACCGGCACTCGTTGTCGGCTGGGCAGGCGTGTCAAACGACGTCGCGCTGGAGACGGCGACCTTCGCCGGACGCTTTGGCATCGTCGTGCGGCTCGCCATGGTCGATATCGGCGCCTGGGTCTTGCCGCTGATTGCGCTTGCGCTTGTGGCGCCGCGCGTCGGCATCGGGGACCGCTTCGTCCATTATGTCGTCGCCAGCAACTGGACGTCGGCGATCATCGCCTGGCTGATGTTGCCGGCGGCCCTCACCCGCATGCTGTTGCCGGCAGCTGAGAACGTCACGATGCTGTTGTCGCTGGCTGTTTTCGCCCTGTCCATGGCGTTCACCTGGCGCATGACCAATGCCACAATCGGCAAGGGTGCGGCGATCGGATCGGCCGTCTTCACCGGCATGTTCTTCGTTTCGCTGCTGGTGCTGTTTTCGCTTCAAGCCCTGCTCGGGATCACATTGCCGGCCTGACCCGCCGCCATGGAGCTCAACGCCAGGCAGCCGCAGCTGCGCCCAGCATCAGCACCGCCGCAACGATGGACGAGGCGGCGAAGCCGTAGCTGGCATAGAGCGGACCGAAGGCGGTGGTGCCGACCGACACGGCGAGATAGGTCACCGCGCTGTTCAGCCCCATGATGGTGCCACGCCTGCCAGGGTCGAGCATCGACAGGCGCATGACCAGCACGTTCAGCCCGAAATGGTTGCCCAGCCCCCACAAGGCCATGGTGGCGATCAGCACGGCAAAATTGCCTGCAACGGCTGATATCAGCACATAGATGGCCGCCACGCCGAGATAGGCGATCGGCATGACGCGCCGGGCACCGAGCCGGTCGACGATGCCGTCGAGCAGTGCTGCGGCACCGAAACCGATGCCGTAGGAAATAGCGGCCAGGCCGTTGGCGCTGACCGGCCGGCCGAGCGCCTGGTGCAAATGGTCGCCGAGATAGCCATAGACGCCGTAGAACGCCGTCATGAAGGCACCGCAGGCAATCAGCAGCGGCACGATTCCAGGCGTTGCCAGCGCCCCCAGCGGTGCGGGCGCGACACCTCCGGCAGGCTTGTCGTCCGCAGACATCGCTGAAATCGCCAGAAGCGCGATGGCCGCGAGCAGTGCCACTGCTGCAAATACCGCGCGCCAGTGAACGAGGTCGGCGAGCACCGCCGACAGAGACACGCCTGCTACCATCGACAGCGTCCAGCCAGTCAGCACGACGCCAATGGTCCCGCTCTCGCGGCCCGGAGGCGCTACTGCAGCGGCGCTGGCATAGATCGCCGGCAGTGCAATGCCAGCGGCAATGCCGGCGATCAATTGTGCTGCGACCAGCACGATGACCTGAGGTGCAGCAGCACTCGCCACAAGGGCTACGGCCAGCAGCGCCAGCGCGCATTGCAGCATGCGCTTGGCGCCGAAGCGGTCGATGTAGCGGGCAAGGAACAGGGCACTCGCCGCGGTGCCCAATCCGAATGCCGACGCCGCCGTCATGACCGTGGGCACGGAACTGCCGAAGCCAACCGCTACCTCGGGCGCGATCGGTCCGAGGACCAGCGAATTGGAGCCGATGACGGCAATGCAGCCCGTCAGCAGATAGGCGGCCCTGGGGATGCGGGCCACGGGTTCGGCTAGGGCAGGTAACAATTGATCAGAGTTCGACATGAGCGCATATTCGCCGAATGATGTTCAGCTTCAACGGAGAATTTCCCGATGGATGAAGAAACAGACACCGTTCGGCAGAACCGTTTGCCGGAGCGCACGGTCGACGCGGCCGACCGAAGGCTGTTAGGCGTCCTGGTCGAGGACGCGACAGTCTCCTACGCCGAGTTGGGCGAAAAAGCCGGCCTGTCGGCGCCGGCAGCACACGAACGGGTCAAGCGCATGCGCCGGTCAGGCGCCATCCGCCAGACCGTGGCGATGCCAGATCCCAAGGCGATGGGCAAGCCCTTGCTGGCCTTCGTCCATGTCGACACGAGGGGCTGGGGCAAGACACCCGAACTGATGGCCGTTTCGTCGTTTCCCGAGGTCGAGGAGATACACACCGTTGCCGGCGACGCCTGCCTGCTGCTCAAGGTGCGGACCGAGGACACGCGCGCGCTCGAAGGGCTTCTTGCGCGCCTCTACGACACGCCGGGCGTAACTTCGACACGCAGCTATGTCGTGCTGTCGACCTATCTGGAACGGCCAGTGCAGCCTGGCATCACCCAAGACTGGCCGGCGCCCAAGCACATGGCGCAGCCGCTGTATTAGGAGCTAGGTCACCGGGTAGTCGACGCCGCTGAGATACAGCCCATCGGGCGGCGCCACCTGACCGCAGGCGGCCCGATTGCGCGCCTCGAGTGCTGCCTTGAGATCGTCGGCTGTCCATCCGCCTTCGCCGACCCGTTTCAGGCTGCCGACCATCGAGCGGACCTGGTTGTGCAGGAACGAGCGCGCTGACGTCCTGACCTCGATCACGTCGTCAATACGCGCCACGTCGAGTTGGGCGAGCGTCCGCAGCGGACTGTTGGCCTGGCACTGGGTAGAGCGGAAGGTGGTGAAATCATGTCGGCCAAGCAAAAGCTTGGCGGCGGCCGCCATCGCCTCGTGGTCGAGCCGCTTGGGCACCCACCAGACCTTGCCGCGGTCGAGTGCTGCCGGCGCACGGCGGTTGAGGATGCGGTATATGTAGTGCCGGCCCGTGGCGGAGAAGCGGGCGTCGAATTCATCCGGCACCTGCCGCGCGGCGAGAATGGCAACGGTTTCGCCGGCCATCTGCAGATGTGCGTTGACGGCGTCGCGCACCTTGTCGTCGGCCCACGCCTTGGTCAGGTCGGCATGGGCAACCTGCGCGGTGGCATGCACGCCGGCATCGGTGCGACCAGCGCCACGCAACGAGATTTCGTCGCCCGAAAATTTCAGAATCGCCTGCTCGATCGCCGCCTGCACGGTATGCAGGCCGGCTTGCCGCTGCCACCCGGCATAGGCACGACCGTCATATTCGAGATCGAGGCGATAGCGCGGCATATGCTGTGAAAACGCCGGCCGCTTACGCGGCCAGAGCCGTACCGAAGGCCGAGGCGTAGACCAGCTTGCCGGTCTCGGGCGCATCGCCCCAGGCCAGTGCCTGGAGTGCGTCGCACTGGTAGTCGCTTTCGAACCCTGCTGCGCGGTCGTGGCTATAGCCGAAACGGCCGTAATAGGCCGGATCGCCAAGCACCACCGCCAGCGTCTCGCCGGCGTCCTTGAGCCGGATATGGGCTTCGCGGACCAGCGCGCCACCGATGCCGGTGCCGTGGAAATCGGGCTCGACTGCCAGCGGAGCGAGTGCGACCGCCGGAACCGTCTTGCCGCCGTTCTGGATGTAAAGCCTGGAAAACAGGATGTGGCCAACCACATCGCCGTCCTCTTCGGCCACCAGTTCGACGACCGCGTCGCCTTCGGCAACCAGCGCATCGACGAGACCGGCCTCGGCCTGCTGCCCGAAGGCGTGTTCTTCTACGAGGCGGATCGCCTCGCGGTCGCGGGGCGTAGCCGCCCGAATCGACATCATGCTCATGACAACTTCATTCCTTTTTCGATCTTGGCACCGCGCAGGAACTCATCCGCGGTGACGGGTTTACCTCCCGCCCTTTGTACCTCGACCAGCCTGACGGCAGCTTCGCCGCAGGCAATCTCCAACCGGTCGTCGAGAACCGTTCCCGGCTCTCCCTGTCCGGCGGCGCGTTGCGAGCGCAACAGCTTCAAGCGCTCGGTTCGTCCGCCGATTTCGATTTCGCACCATGCGCCGGGGAAGGGCGATAGGCCGCGGATATTGTTGTCGACCGCCGTCGCCGGGAAGGTCCAATCGATCCGCGTCTCCGCTTTATCGATTTTTTTGGCGTAGGTCACGCCTTCCGATCGCTGCGGCATTGTTTCCAGCCTGCCTGCTTCGAGCTCGGCCAGCGCCTCGACCATCAGCAAAGCCCCCACCACCATCAGACGGTCGTGCAGCTCGCCAGCCGTCATGTCGGGTCCAATCGCGACTTTTTCAAGTCGCGCCACCGGCCCGGTGTCCAATCCCTCTTCCATCTGCATGACCATCATGCCAGTCTCCGTGTCGCCCGCCATGATGGCGCGCTGGATAGGAGCCGCCCCGCGCCAACGCGGAAGAAGCGAGGCATGGCCGTTATAACAGCCCAGTCGCGTGCCTTCGAGAATGGGTTTCGGCAGCAGCAGGCCATAGGCGACGACGACGGCGACATCGGCCTCGAGGCCGGCGAAGGCGACCTGCTCGGCCTCGCCTTTCAGCGACAGCGGCGTGCGTATCTCGATGCCCAGCCGCTCGGCCTCGCGCTGCACCGGCGACGGCGTCAGCTCAAGCCCGCGACGGCCGGCAGCGCGCGGCGGCTGCGAATAGACGGCAACGACCTCGTGGCCGGCCTCTGATATTGCGCGTAGCGTCGGCACGGAAAAATCCGGCGTACCCATAAAGATGACACGAAGGCTCATTCTGCCAGGCAATCCCGCACAGCCCCGGGCGGCGTCGGCCGACCGTTCAGGCCATCGCTTCAAAAGGGTTTACAAGCTTCAGGTCAAGCCCGTCGAAGTTGCTGGCCAGCCAAGCCCTACCCCACCATGCGGCTCGGCGGACGGTCCTTGGCGAGCTTCTTGAACTTCTTCATCACCATGTCGCGCTTGAGCTTGGAGATGTAGTCGATGAACAGAACGCCGTCCAAATGGTCGATCTCATGCTGCAGGCAGGTGGCCAACAGGCCGTCGGCCTCGACTTCCTGCTCCTTGGCATTCTCATCAAGATATTTGACCCGCACCTTGGCCGGGCGCTCGACCTCGGCATAATAATCCGGGATCGACAGACAGCCTTCCTCATAGACAGAGCGGTCGTCGCTGCGCGAAACGATCTCGGGATTGATGACCGTCATCGGCGCCGGCTCCTCGCCTTCCTTGGCAAGGTCGATCACCAGCATGCGCAGCGGCTCGCCAACCTGGATGGCCGCAAGGCCGATGCCCGGCGCGTCATACATGGTGTCGAGCATGTCGCGCGCGAATTTGCGGGTGGCGTCGTCGATGCGCTCGACCGGCTTGGAAACCAGGCGCAGGAGCGGATCGGGCAGGATGATGAGCGGCTTGATAGTCATGCGCATCAACTAGGATGTCAGGCGAAAACCGTCAACAGGGCTCGATCCGGGATGTTCCCCTTTTGATCTGACCCATTGGTGCGAATCGGCTATGGTGCGGGCCATGAACGAGCTTTCCAGCATCCTGTCCTCCCCCATCGCCCAGCTTGGCGCCTCCATGCTCACGCTCGGGCAAGCCATGTTGTTCGCCGCCCTCCTGTTCGTCGCGCTGGTCGTCGTCCTGATGGTCGCGCTGTGGCGCTCGGCCAAGGCACGCGCGGTTGCTGCCGCGGAGGCCGCCGACCACGCCCGCGATGCCGAGGCCCGCATGGCGGGCATCCTGCAGGCGCAGGCCGAGATGCAGGGACGGTTGGGCACGGTGGCCGAAATCTTCGGGTCGCGCCAGGCGGAGCTGACCCAGTCGCTCAGCCAGCGGCTCGACGCCATGACCGGCCGCCTTGGCCAGACCATGGCCGAGCAGACCAAGTCGACGCATGACAGCCTGGCCAAGCTGCAGGAACGGCTGGCAGTCATCGACACCGCCCAGGGCAACATCCAGTCGCTCGCCGGCCAGGTGGTGCAGTTGCAGGCGATCCTGTCCAACAAGCAGACGCGCGGCGCTTTCGGCCAGTCGCGCATGGAAGCCATCGTCGCCGACGGCCTGCCGCTCGGCGCCTATGAATTCCAGGCGACGCTGTCGAACAACAATCGGCCGGACTGCCTGGTCAAGATGCCGAACGGCGCGCCGTCGCTGGTGATCGACGCCAAATTTCCGCTCGAGGCCTGGAATGCCATCCGGGCCGCAGCCGATGCCGAGGGTGCGTCAGACGCGCAGAAATATGCCGCCCAGGCTTTCCGGCGCGATCTCGAGGTCCACATCAAGGCCATCGCCGACAAATACCTGATCTCGGGCGAGACCCAAGACACGGCATTCATGTTCGTGCCCTCGGAATCGATCTTCGCCGAGATCCACGAGAACTTCGAATCGCTGGTGCATAGGGCCCACCGCGCCCGGATCGTTATCGTCTCGCCGTCGCTCCTGATGCTGTCGATCCAGGTCATCCAGGCGATCCTCAAGGACGCCCGCATGCGCGAACAGGCCCATCTCATTCAGGGCGAGGTCATCCGCCTGATGGAGGATGTCGGCCGCCTCGACGAACGCGTGCGCAAGCTGCAGACGCATTTCGGCCAGGCCAGCAAGGACATCGATGACATCCTGGTGTCGTCGTCCAAGGTCACCAAGCGCGGCGAGAAGATCGAAGCCTTGGAGTTCGGCAGCGGCCATGCCGCCGAATCCGAGGAAGCGCCGCGGCAGCCCGCGCGTGCGGCCGATTCCAAGACCGGCCAGCTCCGCCTGCGCGTCGTGGAAGAAGATTAGGCCTTCTCCACCGTCTCCATGCCGTCGAACTCCGGCAGCCAGTGCAGCGCCGAGCGATACCAGACCTGCTTGCGCGGCACCAATTGCTCGCGCTGGTCCGAGGTGCCGGTCCTCAGCCCATAGACCTTGGGCCCATCGCCCACGGAAGTGGCGAACAGGTGCGAGCCGCATTCGGGGCAGAAGCCCTGCGCACGCTTGTTGCCGCTCTCGCCTGTCTTGACGTAGATTTTCGGCACTCCCGAAAACGCGATCTTGTCCTCCGGCACCGGCACGGTGACGCGAAAAGCCGTTCCGGTCAGCTTCTGGCAATCGGTGCAATGACAGATGGCCGTCTTTTCGGGGTCGACTTCGGCCTTGTAGGTAATGGCGCCGCAATGGCATCCGCCTTCGATCTGCACTTCGAAATCCTCCTGTCCTGCAACGCGCGGTTCCGCGGCACACTAGCCGCCCTCGGGTACCGGTGTCTCTGCCTCAGCGTTTACGATCCGATCACGACGCAGCTGCCATCGCTCCGCTGTCTGCGGCTTGACGAACACCGACGTCACCTCGGGAACCTCGGCCTTGAGCTTTGCTTCCAGCCGTTCGACGCAGGCTTCGATCTCCGCGGCCGAGATTTGGTCGACGAAATCGAGGCTCAGCCCGGCAACGACCTGCTCCGGCCCCAGATGCACCGTCAGCACGCCATTGGCTTTCTCGACGGCGGGATCGGCCTGGGCAATCGCCAGGATCGCAGCCTGGACGTCGGGCAGGGCCGGCTCGCCCATCAGCAAGCCCTTGCTCTCGCGCGCCAGGAACACCGCCGTCGCGCCCAGAATCAGGCTGATGCCGATCGAAGCCGCGCCATCGAGCCAGGGCTGCTCGAAATAATGCGCGGCAAAAATGCCGGCAAAGGCAATGACAAGACCAAGCAATGCCGCGCTGTCTTCGAACAGCACCGTGTAGACGCTCGGGTCCTTGCTGCGGCGCACCGCCTGGATGTAGCCGAGACTGCCCTTGCTGCTGCGGAACTCCTTGAGCGCGACCAGCCACGAACCGCCCTCGAACACCATACAGATGCCAAGCACCACATAGTTGATCAGTGGATTTTCGATCGGCTCAGGGTGAAGCATGTGGAGGACGCCTTCGTAGAAGGCGACACCGGCCCCGAGCGCGAAGACGAGCAGGGCAACGATAAAGCTCCAGAAATAAAGCTCCCGGCCATGGCCGAGCGGATGGGCGATGTCGGGTGGCCGGGCAGCGCGATGCAGTCCATAGAGCAGAAGCAGCCCGTTGCCGGTGTCGACCAGCGAATGCACGCCTTCCGACAGCATCGCCGAGCTGCCGGTGAAGGCGGCGGCCACGAACTTGGTGACGGCAATCAGCAGATTGCCGGCAATCGCTGCGAAGATCACAAGTCTGGAGCCGGAGTGTCCTGCCATCGATCCCTCACCTCGGCGACTGTAGCGGGCGCATAGGTATGCTCAAGCCCTTTTCGCTGTCCGCATCAGGCGCTCCGGTGTCTCAAGACCCCTCTTGCAAGCGCGACAACTTCGCGTTTCACTTCGCTTCTCAGCAGCGGGAGAAACGAATCATGGCCAAGGGTGCGATGAAAGCCGGGAAAGAAGCCCGGAAACCCAAGAAAGACGCCAAGAAGCCAGCACCTGCGCCGGCTTTCAAGGCGCCTCCGGTGCAAGCGACCAAGCTCAAGGACAAATAGTCCTCACGAGCCTGACACGGACCTCGCCCGGCTGTCACGGCCGGGCGCGGGTTGAACTTCTCCTCGAAAAACCTTATCTGAACGGGCGCAGGGACGGCCCTGCGCTTCCCCGAAAAAACCGGCTGGGACGACCCGCCATCCCAATGGAGCGTTCCATGGCTTGGACTTACCTGTTCTTCGCCGGCCTGTTTGAAATCGGCTGGGCTATCGGCCTGAAATATACTGACGGCTTCACCAAGCCGATGCCGACCGTCCTCACCATTGCCTCGATGATCGTCAGCCTAGGCCTGCTCGGCCTTGCGCTGAAGACGCTGCCCGTCGGCACCGCCTATGCGATCTGGACCGGCATCGGCACTGTCGGCACCGCGATGCTTGGCATCTGGCTCCTGGGCGAGCCCGCGACGGCACTGCGCCTCGCCTGTATCGGCCTGATCGTGTCTGGTATCGTCGGCCTCAAGCTGGTCGCCTGATCCGCGGCCTTGCGGCGGCCTGCCCGAAACGGGCGGGCCTCACCCTTCCCCATTTCCTGTCTTGCATGACCTGACATCGACTGACGTCGAAGCGGCATACAAGGACGCGCAAAAGCGATCCGCGCCCGAGGTTTGGCAAGTCCCCGGTCGCGAATCGCTGACGATGTGAATTTTGCGCTATCGAGCCCGGCTAGCGGGCCGATGCGTCATTCCGGCGCGTGCAGGCGAAAGTGGACCTGCGCTCAGCCGTAGTTGGCCGAAGGCGGCATCCGCTTGCCGCGGGCCTTGCGGGCAGCATAACGCGCGTCGCGCTTGGCCTTGCGTTCGGCTTCATCGGACAGAACGCGGCTGATACGGTCGGCCTCTTCGGCCTCACGTGCCTTTGCCTCTGCCTGCGCAGCCTCTTCGGCGGCGAGACGTTCGGCTTCAGCCTTGGCTTCGCGCTCGGCCTTCTCAACGGCTTCGCGAGCCAGGCGTTCCTGCCTCAGCTTTTCCTTCTCGGCTTCGCGGATGGCGCGAGCTTCGAGGATAGCCTTGCGTTCGGCCTGACGGGCCAGAACGGCCGGATCGTCAGCTGCGGGGCGTGCCTTGTACTTTTCGAGGAGAGCTTTCTTTGCGTCATTGGCAGCGTTACGCCGCTCAAAGACGTCTTTTTCTCGGTAGATTGCCAATTTGATTTCCCTGGAGTCACTTCGCGCCGCTTACATACGCGGACGAAGGCATAGTTCAAGCGCCAAAAAGGCATGTCTCCCATGAATTCGCGGTATGTTGCGGATAGGAAACGCTCTTTGACGCCAATCTCGATATGGATTGTTCACTAGATCGCGTCTGGCGACCTCGTGGAGCGAGGGCTACCTCTAGCACAAACAATAGCGATAGGACCAGACTTCATGGAACTTGGCCTCTACACTTTTGCGGACGTTAGCCCAGAGCCGGGGCCTGGTGCCATCGGAGCACACCAGCGACTGCGCAATCTCATCGAAGAAATCGAACTGGCCGACCAGGTCGGGCTCGACGTTTTCGGCCTTGGCGAGCACCATCGCCCCGATTATGCCGCCTCGGCACCCGTCATCGCACTTGCCGCCGCCGCTGAACATACCAAACGCATCCGGCTGACCAGCGCCGTGACGGTGCTGTCCTCAGACGATCCCGTGCGCGTGTTCCAGCAATTCGCCACGCTTGATCAGTTGTCCGGCGGGCGCGCAGAGATCATGGCTGGGCGCGGCTCGTTCATCGAATCGTTTCCGCTGTTCGGCTACAATCTCGAGGACTATGACGAATTGTTTGCCGAGAAACTCGATCTGCTCCTGGCATTGCGCGAGAGCGAACGCGTGACCTGGCAAGGCACGCACAGGGCGCCGATCAACGATCGCGGCGTCTACCCCCGCCCTTATCAGGACCTGCTGCCGATCTGGATCGCCATTGGCGGCACACCGCAGTCGGCGGCGCGTGCCGGCGTGCTCGGACTGCCGCTGGCGCTCGCCATCATCGGCGGCGAACCAGCACGGTTCGCGCCGCTCTTCGATCTCTACCGCGAGGCCGCACGCCGCGCCGGTCAGGACACGGCAAAGCTCGCCACCAGCATCAATGTGCATGGCTTCATCGGCGAAACCACAGAACAGGCGGCGGACGACTTCTACCTGCCGCAGGCCGAGGTGATGAACCGCATCGGCCGCGAGCGCGGCTGGGGGCCGACGTCGAGAGCGCATTTCGATCAGTCGCGCGGCCCGAACGGGGCGCTCTTCGTCGGCAATCCGGAAGCGATGGCCGAAAAGATCGTGGCCCAGCACAAGATCTTCAAGAACGACCGGTTCCTGCTGCAGATGGCGATCGGCATCATGCCACATGACAAGATCATGAAGGCGATCGAGCTGTACGGCACCAGGGTGGCGCCGCTGGTGCGCAAGGAACTGGGCGTTCCCCAGGTCGACACGGCAGGCTGAGGCATCGGCGGAGGCGCGCTTTTTTCGCTGGACCAAAACATACCTTCAACGGGAAGGTTTGTTTGCGCCGCTAACGCTTCCTATATCCGGCGGGTCCCCACCCGCCGGAGCTGCCTCATGACCACCTTGTCCGTCCTCGACCTTTCGCCGGTCACCGAAGGCAGTACTGCCGCCCAGTCGCTGAGAAATACGCTCGACCTGGCGCGTCACGCAGAGAAACTCGGTTTCCATCGCTACTGGCTGGCCGAGCACCACAACATGGCCGGCATCGCAAGTGCTGCCACCTCTGTCGTCATCGCCCATGTCGCGGCCGGCACCAGCACCATCCGTGTCGGTGCCGGCGGCATCATGTTGCCCAATCACGCACCGCTGGTCATTGCCGAGCAGTTCGGCACACTTGCCGCCCTGCACCCCGGCCGCATCGACCTCGGCATCGGCCGCGCGCCCGGCACCGACATGCTGACCGCACGCGCCCTGCGCCGCAATCTCGAAGCCGGCGTCGATAATTTCCCGCAGGATGTCGTCGAGTTGATGGGCTATTTCGAGCCGGCAACGCCCGAACAGCGCATCCGCGCCGTACCCGGCGAGGGCGAGCAGGTCGAAGTCTGGGTTCTCGGTTCCAGCCTCTACGGCGCCCAGTTGGCAGCCATGCTCGGCCTGCCCTACGCCTTCGCCTCGCACTTCGCCCCCTCAGAGCTCGACCACGCGATCGAAATCTACCGCTCGCGCTTCCAACCCTCGGAGCGGCTGGCAAAACCCTACGTCATGGCCGGCATCAACATCGTTGCCGCCGACACTGACGCAGAGGCAAAGTTGTTGTTCAGTTCGGTGCAGCAGGCTTTTGTCAATCTGCGTAGCGGCCGCCCCGGCCGCCTGCCCGCGCCGCTCGATGGTTATGAGCGCGAGCTCGACCCCGTCGCCCGCCAGATGCTGTCGCAGACGCTCGCCTGCGCCGTCGTCGGTTCACCCGAAACAGTGCAGCGCGGCGTCGAGGCGTTCATCTCGCGTACCGGTGCCGACGAACTGATGGTCACGGCCCAGGTGTTTGATCATCAGGCGCGCAAGCGCTCGTATGAAATCCTGGCGGAAGTCGGTGCCGGATTTGCGAAGGCTGCGTAGCACGCCCTGGACCCGTTTACGGTGAGAGGGTAGCGCAGCGCGCTGCGAGCGAATCTATGAAGGGGCAAGCGCTGAGCGCGGAGGTTTTTGCCCTGCCCCCTTCATCCGACCCTCTGGACCGCCTTCCTCCCGCTCGGGGAGGAAGTTACCGCATCGCCTCGACGAGGCCCTTATCGGGAAAACACGTGGCCGCACGGCCATTCTTCGCCTGCCAGTCGCCGATCGACCGGCGCGTCTTGAAGCCCGGTAGACCGTCGGCTCCGCCGACGTCGTAGCCAAGCTTTTCCAGCCCGCGCTGCATCAAGGCCACATCGGAGCGGTAGAGCCCGTCGACCTTGCCCCAGCTACCGGCAAAACGCCGGTCGCCTGACGCGATCCGGTCGGCGCCATGGCCGATGAACAGCGCGTAGACATCGCTCTCATTATATTCCTTGAGCACGTAGAAATTCGGCGTGACGATGAAGGCGGGGCCGTTCCGCCCGGCCGGCATCATCAGAAAACCTTCGGCCCGTGCCTCATTCTCAGGGAACGGCTTGCCGCCGACCCGGGTTATGCCCATCGCGGCCCAGTCCGCTATCTTCTTACCCTTGTCGGGGCCCTCCAGCGCGCAGGTAACATTCTCCGGCACCGACACCTCGAAACCCCAGTCGCGGCCCTTCAACCAGCCATAGTGGACGAGATAGTTGGCGATCGAGGCCAGGGTGTCGGGTGTCGAGTTCCAGATGTCGGCGCGGCCATCGCCGTCGAAATCCACGGCATGCTGGAGGAACGAGGTCGGCAGGAACTGCGGCTGACCAAGCGCGCCGGCCCAGGACGAGCGCATCGCCTTGCGACTGACCAGCCCGCGCTCGACCATCTCGAGGCCGGCCAGCAGTTCCTTGCGGAACATCTCCTTGCGGGTGGCCAGGAACGCCTTGGTGCCCAGCACCTCGAAGGCATCATAGGGCATCTTGGCCGCACCGAAGCCGGACTCCCGGCCCCAGATCGCCAGCACGACGCCGCCGGGCACGCCGAAACGCTTCTCGATCGAGGCGAGCGTCTTGGCGTTGGCGCCAGCACGGCTGCGTCCGCCTGCTGTGACCGCACCGAGCGTCTTCTCCGAGAAATAGTTGCCAGGCGAGCCGAACTCGGCCTGGTGCTGCTGCTTCGGCGTCTTCGGCTTTTCGCCCGGCAGCACGAGGTCGGGCAGCTTGAGATTGGGTCTTACGCCATCGAAGGCCGCTTCAAAGGTCGCCCTGGAGATGCCCTTGGCCTTGGCTTCCGGCCACAGGTCCTTGGTGAGCCAGGCCTGGAACTGATCGTCGATCTTCGCGGCGGCGGCGGGGACGGCGAATACGAAGCACGCAGCAAGCAGGATTGATTTGAGGAACAGCGCTCTAGGTTGCCCGCCTCTGTCCTGCCGGACATCTCCCCCACAAGGGCGGAGATTGCCAGCGGCTATGCCGCGGCTCTTCCGCCAGCGATGAAGACTGGCGAAGATCGGCGTAAGGGCTGATCTCCCCTCTTGTGGGGGAGATGTCCGGCGGGACAGAGGGGGGCAACGTAGAGCGCTTGTCATCCAGCCTCCCTGCAAGCCAATTACGTCAAAACACGGTCCGCGACTTGAGGGCCGCCGACAGCGTGCCTTCGTCGAGATAGTCGAGCTCGCCGCCAACCGGCACGCCATGCGCCAGTCTTGTCACCTTGATGTCGAAGCCGGAGAGCTGGTCGGTAAGATAATGCGCCGTGGTCTGGCCCTCGACGGTGGCATTGACCGCCAGGATGACCTCGCTCACCCCGCCCTCGGCGATGCGGGTCACAAGTTGCCTGATGGTCAGCTGGTCGGGGCCAATGCCGTCGAGCGGCGACAACGTGCCGCCGAGCACATGGAACTTCGCGTTCATCGCACCGGCCCGCTCCAGCGCCCAGAGATCGGACACGTCCTCAACGACGATGATGGTGGTGGGGTCGCGGCGCGGATCGGTGCAGATCATGCACGGATCCGAGGTATCGACATTGCCGCAGGTCGAGCATACCCGCACCTTGTCGACCGCTTCGCCCATGGCGGCGGCCAGCGGCGCAAGCAGCTGTTCCTTCTTCTTGATCAGGTGAAGGGCAGCACGGCGGGCCGAACGCGGCCCGAGCCCCGGCACCTTGGCCAGAAGCTGGATCAGGCGTTCGATCTCGGGACCGGCGATTCGCTTCGACATGGAAGCGATATAAGACGTGTAGGGAACGGTGAGTAGTGAATAGTGAAGCGGGAAGCCGCCTGGTTCCTCCATCCACTACCGACTATTCGCTCATTCCTGCATCGGCCGGTCCTGGCTGGCGATGAGCGCGCCGATGGCGTCGGCATCTTCCGGCATCGCCTGGAACGACATCGCGCTGGCCAGTGCCGCATCGGAGCCGGCAGAGGCAACCGTGGTCGGCTGCGCCTCGACGACACCGGGCAGCGTCGGCTGTGCGGCGGAAGCAATCATCGTTTCCGGCTCAGTCGCCGGCAGCTTGCGCCGACTGCGCTTCTCGTAGAAGGCATTGCCGCCGGCAACCGTGGTGTAGTGCATGTTCTTATAGGGGAACTTCAGCCCGGCGGTGTGGAAGAACATCACCTCGGGTTTCACCTTGGGGTGGCGCTCGCCCTTGAGCACGGATTCCGCCGCCGCTTGCACATCCGGCAAGGCCTGGGAATTCATCGGCCGCGACAGCACCCCAGGCGCGAACTGGCCCTTCTGGCCGACGACACCGCAGACGCTGTCGCCATACTCGCCCGACTTGAGCCGGTTCATGACGACGCTGCCGACAGCAACGAGGCCGTCGCGGCTCGAGCGGTTGGATTCGAAAAACATCGCGCGCGCCAGGCATTCCTTGTCCTTCGCCGTATAGGCGTAGGAACCCGAACGAACCGAACTCGTAGTGATGCCGTCAGCGAGCTTGCTGGTGGTGCACCCGGAAACGATAAACGGTGAGGCGACGACGCCGACCAAAATCGGCATCTTCCAATTCTTGGCGATCAAAAGCGCCCCTCTCGTAAGCCCGCCACGTCCCCAGATTGCAGCAAGAATGCGCCCGTTTCGGGCAAAATGATGGCCGAGCCGCCGATCGCGTCTTCTTGCCAGGCTCGCCTCTGCAACGCGCGGTCGCTATATGGTCGGTCGATGACAAGAAAAGGCGCGCTTTCGGGGCGGCCGAAATTGGTTGGAGGCGACCGTGAAAGCCGTGCTGTTCGAACAATTTGGGCAACCGCCGAAGGTCCAGAACGTCGCCGAGCCGGCGCCGGCGCCCGGCGGCGTGGTGATCAAGGTCGAAGCCACAGGACTCTGCCGCAGCGACTGGCATGGCTGGATGGGACACGATGCCGACATCACCCTGCCGCATGTGCCAGGCCACGAGCTCGCCGGCGTCATCGTCGCTGCCGGGCGGTTGGTCACACGCTGGCAGGCGGGCGACCGGGTCACGGTGCCCTTCGTTGGCGGCTGCGGCCGCTGTTTCGAATGCACGTCGGGCAATCACCAGGTCTGCGAACACCAGTTTCAGCCCGGCTTCACCGCCTGGGGTTCGTTCGCCGAATATGTGGCCGTCGACTTTGCCGACACCAATCTTGTGCGGCTGCCCGACAGCATGGATTTCATCACCGCAGCCAGCCTCGGCTGCCGTTTCGTCACCTCGTTCCGCGCTGTCGTCGATCAGGGCCGCGTCAAGCCGGGCGAATGGGTGGCGGTGCATGGTTGCGGCGGCGTCGGCCTGTCGGCGATCATGATCGCCGCCGCGTCGGGCGCCAACGCAATCGCCATCGACCTTTCGGACGAAAAGCTCGACTTTGCCAGGAAAATGGGCGCGGTGGCGACGATCAACGCCTCACGCGAGACCGACGTCGTCGGCGCTGTGCGCGAACTGACAGGCGGCGGCGCACATCTGTCGCTCGACGCGCTCGGCCATCCCGTCACCTGCTACAACTCGATCGCCAACCTCAGGCGGCGCGGACGTCACATCCAGGTCGGGCTGATGCTGGGCGACCACGCCGAGCCGAAGATCCCGATGGGCAAGGTGATCGCCCACGAACTCGAAATCCTCGGCAGCCACGGCATGCAGGCGTTCCGCTACGAAGCGATGATGCAGATGATCGAGGCAGGCAAGCTTGCCCCGCAATTGCTCATTGGCAAGCACATCAGCCTCGACGACGCGCCGGCCGCCCTGATGGCGATGGACCGGTTCGAAGGGCTGGGGATCAGCGTGGTGACGCGATTCTAGGCGCGTAGCTTGATGAGAAACGGCGCCTGAAGATCAGGCGCCGTCCCACTATTTCCTGTTCGTTTCCGGTCTTTCTCAGAACGGCAGCTTCATGCCGGGGGGGATCGGCAGGCCGGCGGTCAGCGCCTTGGTCTTTTCCTGCATCGTCGCCTCGACCTTGGCCTTGGCGTCGTTGTGCGCGGCGACGATCAAGTCCTCGAGGATCTCGCCCTCGCCTTCCTTAAGCAGCGACGGATCGATCTTCAGCGCCTTCATTTCCGACTTGCCGGACAGGGTCACGGTGACGAGGCCGCCGCCCGACTGGCCAGTGGCTTCGAGCAGGGCGACCTCTTCCTGCATGGCCTGCAGCTTGGCCTGCATTTCCTTCGCCTTGCCCATCAGGCCGAGGAGATCCTTCATCGTGTTTGTCCTTTCGTCTCAGAACGGGTCGTCATCGTCGTTGTCCACGCCGGGGTCGGGCGGCAACTCGGTGTCGGTATCGATATCGGGTGCATCCGGCGTCGTCGGCAGCCGCACGTCTATGATCTTGGCGCCGGGAAAGCGCGCAAGGATCGCCGCCACCGTCGGGTCGGCCTTGGCATCGGTCAGGGCGACCTCGCGTTTGGTAGCCTCGATCTCGGCAAGGGTTGGCCCGCCTTCTTCCTTGGACAGCGACACCATCCAATGGCGGCCAGTCCAGAGCTTGAGCTTTGCCGTCAGGTCGTTGAGGAAGGTGCGCGGCGCGTCCGATGTCAGGCTGCATTCGATATGGCCGGGTTCGATGCGCACCGGGCGAACGGCGCGGCGGATCAGCACCTTGAAGGCCATTTCGCGGTTGGCTTCGGCGAGGTTGGCAAGATCGGCGATGGTGCGCACCGGCACCGCATCGACAACCGGCTCAGGCGCGGGCGGTGGCGCGACAAAGGCGGTGGGCGCGGGCGCGCTTTCCACCAGGCGCATCGCCTGGCCGCCGCCATTGCTCACCGGCATGCGTGCCTGCGACACGGCCGAAGCGCCGGCTCCACCATTGCCACCGCCGGCAGGCATCCCGCCATTGCGGGGCGCGCCGGAAGGCTGCGACGGCGCGTCGCCGAGCGATTTCAGGGCTTCGTCGAGCGTCGGCAGGTCGGCGGCATGCGCCAACCGTATCAGCACCATTTCGGCGGCGCTCACCGGCCGGTTGGAGGACTGCACCTCGGGAATGCCCTTGAGCAGCATCTGCCAGGCGCGGGAAAGCACCCTGATGGAAAGTGACCGGGCGAACTCCACGCCCCTCTTGCGCTCATCCTCTGACAGCGACGCGTCGTCGGCCGCCGACGGCACGAAGCGCAGGCGCGTGACAAGATGGGTGAATTCAGCAAGGTCGTTCAGCACGGCGACCGGATCGGCGCCGGTATCATACTGGGCGCGCAATTCGCCAAGAGCAGCGGCGATATCGCCCTTCATGATGTTTTCAAACAGGTCGACGACCCGCGCCCGATCGGCAAGGCCGAGCATGGCGCGCACCGCGTCTGACGTCACCGTGCCGCCGCCATGGGCGATGGCCTGGTCGAGAATGGACAGCGAATCGCGCGCCGAGCCCTCGGCCGCGCGCGCAACCATGGCAAGCGCGTCGTCCTCGACCGAAATGCCTTCCTGCCGGGCGATGTTGCGGAGATGCCCGACAAGCTTTCCGGCGTCGATTCGGCGCAGGTCGAAGCGCTGGCAGCGCGACAGCACCGTGATCGGGACTTTTCGGATTTCGGTGGTGGCGAAGATGAACTTCACATGCGGAGGCGGCTCTTCAAGCGTCTTCAGCAGACCGTTGAAGGCCTGCGTCGAGAGCATGTGCACCTCGTCGATGATGTAGACCTTGTAGCGAGCTGAAACGGGCGCGTAGCGGACACGGTCGATGATGTCCCTGATGTCGTCGATGCCGGTGTGGGACGCGGCGTCCATCTCGATGACATCGACATGCCGGCCTTCCATGATCGACTGGCAATGCTCGCCCAGCACGGTGAGGTCGACCGACGGGCGGTCGACATCAGGCGTCTTGTAGTTGAGTGCGCGCGCCAGGATGCGGGCGGTGGTGGTCTTGCCGACACCGCGGACGCCGGTCAGCATCCAGGCCTGCGCGATGCGGCCTGAGGAAAAGGCATTGGTCAGCGTCTGGACCATCGGCTCCTGGCCGACGAGTGCCGTAAAATCCGCAGGGCGATATTTGCGCGCGAGTACGCGATAGGCCTTGCTGTTATCGGTTTGTCCGGCTTCGCTCATCCGCCCCGTTCGCTCGCCCGTTCGTATTGGCGCCCCTGCCTCGACCGCGCAGGGCCGATTCCGCGAAACGAGTTTCGCCCGCACGGCGTAACGCCGTCAATGACGCGGAGAAGGGCGAAGAGGCGGGAGGCTGGAACAATGACCCGTTCCGGGCTCGTTAGGGCTGCTTCCTTCCGGACCTGACCCGGTTGGCGAGTGGATCGTCCACCACCAACCTCCCAACCTCCATATCGGCAATTGCCGCTCCAATTGCAAGGCCCTTCGGCGACATGTCGGCCCGGCAGTCAGGCGCCGGCGAAATTCAACGCCCAGAGATAGGCAAGCGTTGCCGCAATGCCGAGGCCGGTGCGCAGCGCATGCAGCGTCCCCCAATGGACGATCAGCCTGCGGGAGGCGGCACCACCCTCCTCGTTCGGTATCGCCTCGATACGCTTGTTGGTCGGCATGATGCCAAGCATCGTGTAGGGCCAGTTCGCGAGCATCAGCAAGGCGCCGACCACCCAGCGCCAGTCCCCGTTCAGCCAAGCAGCGAGCAGGCCGAGCACGCCGGAGACGACCGCCAGGCTCGCCTGCATGGTGAAGCCGGCGGCGTAGCTCGGTTTCCACTGCGCAAGCAGATTTTTGTCGTCGAGGCCAAGCCGTGCGGGCTGTTCGGCGAAATTGATGTAGAATGCCGCACCGGCAAAGGCGGCCGCGAGAACCAGGGCGATCTGACCGGCAAGCATTGCGCATCTCCAATGACGTTCGACGCATAGCATATCGGTGCAACGCGCGGCGCGTCAGTGCGCCTTACGACGTTTCCCGCCCAGCCTTTTCAATGATTCGCTTGCAGCCGCGACAGCCACACTCTAGCCTTCGACAAAACAAGGGAAACGCCAATGATTTCGGGGCTCAAGGCCGGGTTTACGCTGGATTCGCGTCTCGATGCCGACAGCGAACCGCTGATGTGGCTTGGCCTCTGCGAATTGCGCGTCATGAACGACCAGCGCTGGCCCTGGCTGGTGCTGGTGCCGCAGCGCCCCGGCATCGAGGAAATTCATGACCTTACCCCCCTCGATCAAGCGATGCTGACCTTCGAGAGCAACATGGTGGCGCATGCGCTCAAGCGTGCGACCGGCTGCGCCAAGATCAACAGCGGCGCGCTCGGTAACATCGTGCGGCAGCTGCATTTCCACGTCGTCGCCCGCAGCGAGGGCGATCCCGGCTGGCCCGGCCCGGTCTGGGGCCATGGCGTGCGCGAGCCCTATCGCCGCGACGATCTCCACCGGTTTGCCGAGCGCATCAAGTCGGCGCTATAAAGCGGCTCCGACGCAGACCGAGTTTCAGATGCCTTTCAGCCTGTTCGACGCACCTCGGCGTGAAGCCAGCCATTTCCTCGGCTTCGCCGGCAACATCATCGACCGCCAGTCGGAAAAGCGCAGCGACGATTCCGCCGTGAAAGCGCTCGCCGAACCCGACGCAAGGCTGCTTCTGGTCGCGTCGGGGCGGCTGGTGCTCGATTTCAGCGACACTTCGCCCACCCCCTACTTCACGCTCGCGGCGGCCGAGGCACTCGGCGCCCAGACCGGCGAGGCGATCCTGCTCGGCCGCGCAGATGACATCGCCATGCTGGCCCTGCCGATCACTGCCGAACAGGAAGCCCTGCCGGAGCACCTGAAGGCCATCGACTTCCGCTCGATCCTGGCGCAACGCCTGACCGACGAGGCCGGGCTCGGCGCCCTGGCACAGGGCGCCGCACTGCTTGCCTGGAACGCCAGCCACCGCTTCTGCGGTCGCTGCGGCGCTGAAACCGAGATGCGCGCCGGCGGCTACAAGCGGCGCTGCACCAGATGCGGTACAGAACATTTTCCCCGCACCGACCCTGTCGCCATCATGCTGACCGTGTCGGGTGACAAGTGCCTGATGGGTCGCGGCCGGCATTTCGCGCCGGGCGTCTATTCGGCGCTCGCCGGCTTCATCGAGCCGGGCGAAACGATCGAGGCGGCGGTGCGGCGCGAAACACTCGAGGAGGCCGGTATCCGGCTCGGCCGCGTCGTCTATCATTCGAGCCAGCCCTGGCCGTTCCCTTATTCGCTGATGATCGGCTGTTATGGCGAGGCGCTCAACGAAGACATCGCGACCGATACCGACGAGCTCGAGGACTGCCGCTGGTTTCCCCGTGCGGAGGTTCTGCAGATGCTCGCCGGCACCCATCCCGACGAGCTCAGGGTGCCACCAGGACACGCCATCGCCCATCAGCTCATCCGCACTTGGGCCGACGCAGAGTGACGCCTGATGCGGCGCTCGGCGCATTCCGCGCTGCCATCGTCCGGTCGTTTCCCGAGCTTGAGGGCGCAAGCTTCACTTTGCTCGCACCCGGCTGGCACAGCGACGCTGTCGACGTCGACGACAGGCTGGTGTTCAAGTTCCCGCGTCACGAGGCGGCGGAACAGGCGCTGGCGCGGGAAGCCAGACTGCTCGGGCTTGTCCGCACTGGTGTGACCATGCCGGTGCCCGACCTGAGGCTGCATGCAGGCCCACCGATGTTCTCACACCACGGCAAGCTCAGAGGCGAGCATCTGCTGACAAGGCAGTATGAAGCGCTGCCTGAGCGTGCCCGCCAGGAGTTGGCCGAGAAGTTGGGGCTTTTCTACGCTGAGATCCACCGACTGGACCGTCCGGCGCTGGAAGCTGCCGGCGCCAGGCCGATCGAGGCCTGGATCGTGCCTGAAGAAATCCTTCGCCGGATCCGACCCGTGCTGCCGGAAGGGCTGTGCGCCTATGCCGACAGAACTGTCGCTGCATGGCAGGAGCTGGCGGCCGATCCGCACGGCACCACATATGGCTTCTTCGATGGCCATGGCTGGAACATGGCGTTCGATCATGCCGCCCAACGGCTCAACGGCGTCTATGACTCTGCCGATTCGGGTTTCGGCGACCTGCAGCAAGAGTTCATCTATTCGAACTTCATCTCGCGCGACCTGACGGCCCGGATCGTCGGCGAATATGAAGTGTTGACCGGCAGGCATCTCGACCGGCAGCGCATCGAACTGCTCAGCAGCGTGCTCAGGCTATCGGAACTCGCCGGCTCCGCCGACGATCCCGAGCATCTGCCTGCGATGCTCGGGCATGTTGCCGACTGGGCGGCACGAGGAACGGTTTAGTCGCCGTTGCTCTGCGTGCCGCGGAACTCGTTGGCCTCGTAGACGCCGAGAATACGCACCTCACGGGTGAAGAAGCGCAGTTCCTCCAAAGCCAGCGCCACCAGACGATCGTCCGGGTGGCCTTCGATGTCCGAATAGAACTGGGTCGCGGTAAACTCCCCACCGAGCTGGTAGCTCTCCAGCTTGGTCATGTTGACGCCGTTGGTGGCGAAGCCGCCCATCGCCTTGTAGAGCGCGGCCGGCACGTTGCGGACGCGGAAGACGAAGGTCGTCATCATCTTGGTGTCGGGATTGCTGCGCTCGGCCCAACTCTTGCCCTTCGACAGCACGACGAAACGGGTGATGTTGTTTTCGGTGTCCTCGACATTCTCTTCCAGGATGTCGAGGCCGTAGAGCGAGGAGGCCAGCCGCGGCGCGAGTGCCGCCATCGTGCGGTCCTTGACCTCGGAAACGAGTTTTGCGGCACCTGCGGTGTCGCCGGCGACGACCGGCTTCCAGCTGTTCTTGCGGATGTATTTGCGGCACTGGCCGAGCGCGTGGATGTGGCTGTGTACCGTCTTGATTTCCGAGCGCTTGACACCCGGCAGCACCATCAGCTGGAAATGGATCGGCAGGAAATACTCGCCGACGATGTGCAGCTTGGACTCAGGCAGCAGGTGATGGATGTCGGCGACACGACCGGCAATGGTGTTTTCGATCGGAATCATCGCCAGATCGGCCTTGCCCGTCTCGACCGCGTTGAAGGCGTCCTCAAAGGTCGGACACGGCATCGGCTCCATGTCTGGATAGACGTTGCGGCAAGCGGTGTCGGAATTGGCACCCTGCTCGCCCTGGAAGGCAATCTTGTTGGTCGTGGTCGGCATGACTGGCCTGTCTTTGCTCATTTCGAGAGAAGTTCGCTTACTTCGTCAGAAGTTCGCGGGCGCGTTCGAGATGTTCCGGGGTATCGACGCCCAGCGGCACCGTGTCGACGATCTCGACGTCGATGCGCATGCCGGCTTCCAGCGCCCGCAACTGCTCGAGACGCTCGCGCTTTTCCAGCGGCGACGGGCCGAGCCCGACGAAGCGCTCAAGCGCTGCACGGCGGTAAACATAAAGCCCGACATGGTGATAGAGCGGACCTTCGCCCCAGGGTGCGGTCGCGCGGGTAAAATAGAGTGCCCTCATTCGGCCGGCCGACAGCGGCGAGCCGATGATCTTGGGAACGTTGGGGTCGACCTTTTCCTCGTGGCGGGTGATTTCGACGCCGAGCGTCGAAATGTCGACTGCCTTGTCCTCCAGCGGCCGCAGCGCGGCCTGGACGATCGCCGGATCGATCGTCGGCAAGTCGCCCTGGACGTTGACTATGGTGTCGACCTCGCCTTTGGGATCGAGCGTCGTCAGCGCCTCGAAGATACGATCCGAACCTGACTCGTGGTCGGCGCGGGTCATCACCGCCTCGAAGCCGTGCGCCCTCACCGTTTCCGCAACGATGTCGGTGTCGGTCGCCACGACAACGCGGCCAAGCCCGCATTCCGAAGCGCGGCTAGCTACATGGACGATCATCGGGCGGCCGGCGATGTCGGCAAGCGGCTTGCCCGGCAAGCGCGTCGAAGCCATGCGGGCGGGGATCAGGACAAGGGTGGACATGGCTTGCGCGACTGTTTCTAAATGGTGTTGGAAAGTGTCAAAAGGTCTCACTGGAAGGGCCCTTATAGGTGTTGCAACCGGCAAGCAAAAGACCTAGTTTCCGCGCGATTTGACCCGGCCAGCCGGGCGATAGACGATACCGACGAACGGCAGCGGTCGCAGAGGACAGCGATCGGCCGGATAAGGGAGCCAGGGGCGTATGGACTCATTCGAAATGAACAAGGTGCTTGGCGGCCTGCTGGGTACTGCCTTTGTGGTGTTCTCCATCTCGCTGGTGTCGGATGCGATCTTCGCAGCGCCGGTTCCCGAGAAGCCCGGCTTTGCCATCGAAGCCGCTGAAGAAGGCGGCGCAGGTGCCGGCGGCGGCGAGGCTGCACCGGCTGCCGTACCGATCGCCCAGCTGCTGGCCAGCGCCAACGCCGAAGCAGGCGCTGCGGTCTTCAAGAAGTGCACCGCCTGCCACTCGATCGAGAAGGGCGGCCCCAACAAGGTCGGTCCGGATCTGTGGGGCGTGGTCAACCGTCCGATCGCCTCGCATGGAGGCTTCGGCTATTCGGGCCCGATGAAGGAATTCTCGGAAGGCGGCAAGGTCGTCTGGGATTTCGAGCACCTCAACCACTTCCTGACGTCGCCCAAGGGCTACATCAAGGGCACCGCGATGGGCTTCGCAGGCATCAAGAAGGATGACGAGCGCGCCAACCTGATCGCCTACCTGAATTCGCAGTCGGACAGCCCTGCACCTCTGCCTGCGGCCGATGCAGCTCCGGCAGCAACACCTGCCGCCGCTCCGGCTGAAGGCGCGGCCCCTGCAGCTCCCGCAGAGGGTGCCGCTCCGGCCACCGCTCACTAAGCGATTTGTAATCTTCGCATCTTGAAAAAGCCGGGTTTTGCCCGGCTTTTTTGTTGCTCGACGCAAACATAGGGCGACAATCGTCTAACGTGCGGTTTCCATGCGCCGCGAATGAATTAGAGTGTCACGAAGTACCGGGCGAAGGGGAGTGTCGATGAGGGTTGGGTTGACCAGGTTTGTTGCAATTGCGGGTCTCGCCGTGGCGGTTCTGTCCGGCGCCATGGCTCCCGCCACTGCCCAGGAATGGCAAACCAGTTCTTCCCTGAACGGCACCTCCAAATACGGTCAGGACTTCAAGCAGTACGATTTCGTCAACCCGAACGCGCCCAAGGGCGGCACGCTGAACTCGACGACGCCAGGGACCTTCGACAGCTTCAATCCCTACATCGTCAAAGGTCTGCCCGCGGCCGGCTTTGCCGGCTTCGGTGGCGGACTGCTCTATGAAACGCTGATGGAGCAGTCGATAGACGAGCCCAGCACCAGCCATCCGATGGTTGCCGACGCCTACAAGTTTCCGACTGACTATTCCTCCGCGACCTATCGGCTTGACCCACGCGCCAAATGGCATGACGGCCAGCCGATCACGACCGATGATGTCATCTGGTCTTTCAATGTCCTGAAGGCCAACAGCCCGCAATATGGCCAGTACTACGTCAACGTGACCGAGGCGGTGGCGACGGGCGAACGCGAGGTGACCTTCCGCTTCAATCAGAAGGGTAACCGGGAACTGCCCAAAATCATGGGCGACCTGGTGGTCCTGCCGAAGCACTGGTGGGAAGGGACCGACGCTGCGGGCAAGAAGCGCGACATCACCCGGCCGACGCTTGAGATTCCGATGGGCTCGGGCGCCTATAAGGTCGAGAGCTTCAAACCGGGCACCGAGATCATCTGGACGCGCGTCCCTGACTATTGGGGCGCGAATGTCGGGGTCAATGTCGGACGCAATAATTTCGACAAGCGCCGCTACGCCTACTTCCTCGACGACAACGCCGAATGGGAAGCCTTCAAGAAGGGCGGCCTGGAGGACATCAAGCCGGAGAACAGTTCGCGGCGCTGGTCGACGCAGTATAATTTCCCCGCCCTCCAGGCAGGCGACGTCATCAAGAAGGAATTCAAGACGACATCGGGCGAGCCATTCCAAGGCTATGCGCTCAACCTGCGCCGCCCGCAATTTCAGGATCGCCGTGTCCGGCAGGCGCTGACGCTGGCCTACAATTTCGAATACATGAACCGCACGCTGTTCTTCGGGCTCAACACCCGCACCAGCAGCTATTTCCAGGGCCAGGATCTGGCCTCGAGCGGCTTGCCCACCGGCAAGGAACTGGAGCTGTTGACGCAGTACAAGGACAAGCTGCCGCCGGAGCTCTTCACCGAGGAGTTCAAGCTGCCGGTCTACGACACGCCCCAGGCTGAGCGGCAGTATCTCCGGCAGGCAATCGGCCTGTTCGCAGAAGCCGGCTGGCGCGCCAAGGGCGGCAAGCTGATGAACGACAAGGGCGAGCAGTTCAAGATCGAGTTCCTCGGCAAGGATGCCACCGACGAGGTCATCGCGAGCCCCTTCATCGACAGCTTGCGCCGGCTGGGCATCGACGCGACGCTGCGCATGGTCGACACCAGCCAGTTCGTCAACCGGATCGACAACTACGATTTCGACGTGACGACGACGACCCTCAACCAGTCGTCCTCGCCAGGCAATGAGCAGCGCGACTTCTGGGGGTCGAAGGCCGCCGCCAAGCCCGGCTCGCGCAATGTCATGGGCATCAGCGACCCGGTGGTCGATGCGCTGGCCGAGCGCGTGATCTTCGCCACCGACCGCGACGACCTCCTGGCAGCCACCCATGCACTCGATCGCGTCCTTTTGTGGAATTACTACGTCGTGCCGCAATACCACCGGTCGGTGCTGTGGCTGGCCTACTGGAACAAGTTCGGCATCCCCGAAAAGCAGCCGGGCTTCATCGGCGCCGACATCAATTCCTGGTGGATCGACAAGGACAAGGAAGCGGCGCTGGCCGCCAAGTACAAGGGCGTCAATTGAGCTCGCGCCTCCCCCGCAGAGACTTCCTGGCGCTCGGCGCGGCGGCTGCGGCCGCGCCATTCATCCCGGGGCGCGCCTTCGCGGCGAGCCCGACCGGCACCGGCCTGCATGGACTGTCCGCCTTTGGCGACCTGAAATATGGCCCTGACTTCACCCATTTCGACTTCGTCAACGTCGACGCGCCAAAAGGCGGCACCTTCAATTTCTCGCCGAACTACTGGTACTTCAACCAGAGCCCGTTGACCTTCAACACGCTCAACACCTTCGTCGCCCGCGGCGATGCGCCGCCGCGCATGGAGCTGTGCTATGATTCCTTGATGGTGCGGGCGATCGACGAGCCCGATGCGATCTACGGCCTTTTGGCCAAGTCGGTGACGATTTCCGATGACCGCAACAGCTTCGATTTCGCACTGCGCCCAGAGGCGCGCTTCAACGACGGCACGCCGTTTACCGCGGACGACGCCGTCTTCGCCTTCGACCTGTTCAAGAAAGACGGACATCCCAACCTGCTTCTGCCGCTCAGCCACCTCAAGGAGGCGAAAGCCCTCGACCCGCATACGCTGCGGCTGACCTTCAACGGCAAGCAGTCCGACCGGACCTTCCTCGACATCGCGACCTACGCCATTCCGGCCAAGGCCTTCTTCGAGGCCCATCCCTTCGATGCTTCGGAGCTCAAGGCGCCGCTTGGCTCAGGCCCCTACAAGGTCGGTCGCGTCTTCCCCGGCCAGGCCATCGAATATGAGCGCGTCGCCGAGTATTGGGGCCGCGACCTGCCGGTCAACCGCGGGCTCTACAATTTCGACCGCATCCGCATCGAGTTCTACCAGGACAGGCAGGCGGCGTTCGAAGCCTTCAAGAAGGGCGACATCCGCTTCCGCCAGGAGGCCACGGCGCGCATCTGGGCCACGGGCTACGATTTCCCAACCTTCACCGCGGGCAAAGTGATCAAGCGCGAATTTCCCAGCGAGAAGCGACCGTCGATGCAGGCGCTGGCGCTTAACCAGCGGCGGGCGCGCTTCCGCGACCCGCGCGTGCGCCAGGCCGTTGCCCTTTGCTTCGATTTCGAGTGGACCAAACGCAACCTGTTCTACGGCTCCTACGAGCGTTCGCAGTCGACGTTCGAGAAGTCGGCCTACAAGGCGGAGGGCTTGCCCTCGCCCGCCGAACTGGTGCTGCTTGAGCCGTTCCGCGGACGCATCCCCGACGAGACATTCGGCGCAGCCGTGCTGCAGCCGCCTTCGGACGGATCGGGCCGCGACCGCAAGCTGCTCGGACGGGCCTCGAAACTGCTCGCTGACGCCGGCTGGGCTCGCAAGGACGGCAAGCTGCGCAACAAAAAGGGAGAAGCCCTGACCCTCGAAATGCTGGTCGACGACGACAGTTTTGTCCGCGTCTACTCGCCCTGGGTCGAGAACATGAGGGCGATCGGCATCGACGCCTCGGTGCGAATGGTCGATTCGACCCAGTACCAGGCTCGGCAGACGAGCTTCGACTACGATGCCATTTCGGCGGCGGCCGGATTTTCGGCAACGCCCAGCCGTGACGAGATCGACGGGCTGTTCCATTCGCGCTCAGCCACCATGCAGGGCTCGACCAACCTGCCCGGCACCGCCGATCCTGCCGTCGACGCGCTAATCGACGCCGTGGGTGCGGCCAAGGATCGCGAATCGCTGACGGTTGCGATGCGCGCGCTCGACCGGCTCTTGCGCGCCCGGCAAGACTGGATTCCAAATTGGTTTTCGGCGAATCACCGCGCCGCCTTCTGGGACATGTTCGGCTACAAGGAGCCGAAGCCGGACTTCGGCTTTCCCGTCGAGGCGATGTGGTGGTTCGACAAGGACAAGGCTGCACGTATTGGCAAGACCTGAGATTTCTAGGACTGAACCCGCCCTCACTTCGAGGGGCCTCGCCTGATGGGCGCCTATATCCTCCGCCGCGTCTTGCTGATGATCCCGACCCTGTTCGGCATCATGGCGATCTCGTTCGCCGTCATCCAGTTCGCGCCCGGTGGCCCGGTGGAGCAGGTCATCGCCAAGCTGACCGGCCAGGGCGGTGACGCTGCAGACAGGCTGTCGGGCAGCAGCGGCGATCTCGGCGGCAACAACAATTTCGACCCGGCGGGCGGCGAAGGCTCTTCCAAATACCGCGGCGCGCAAGGCCTCGACCCGGAGTTCATTGCCAAGCTCGAAAAGCAGTTCGGCTTCGACAAGCCGCCGCTCGAGCGCTTTTTCATGATGCTGTGGAACTACATCCGCTTCGACTTCGGCGAGAGCTACTTTCGCGATGTCTCGGTGCTAGACCTGATTCTTGAAAAGATGCCCGTGTCGATCTCGCTCGGCATCTGGATCACACTGCTGTCCTACATGATCTCGATCCCGCTCGGCATCCGCAAGGCCGTGAAGGACGGCTCCAGCTTCGACATCTGGACCAGCGGCATCATCATCATCGGCTACGCAATTCCGGCGTTCCTGTTCGCCATCCTTTTGATGGTGGTGTTCGCCGGCGGTTCGTTCTTCGACTGGTTCCCGCTGCGCGGCCTGACCTCGGAAAATTTCGACCAGCTCTCGCTCGGCGGCAAGGTGCTCGACTATCTCTGGCACCTGGCGCTGCCGCTGACTGCACTGGTGCTGTCGGCCTTCGCCACCACCACGCTTCTCACCAAGAACTCGTTCCTGGACGAGATCCGCAAGCAGTACGTCGTCACTGCCCGCGCCAAGGGCCTGTCCGAGCACCGCGTGCTCTACGGCCATGTCTTCCGCAATGCCATGCTGATCGTCGTCGCCGGCTTCCCCGGCGCGTTCATCTCGGCCTTCTTCACCGGCTCGCTGCTGATCGAGAACATCTTCTCGCTCGACGGGCTAGGCCTGCTGGGCTTCCGCTCGGTGCTCGACCGCGACTACCCTGTCGTGTTCGCCAATCTCTACATCTTTTCGCTGTTGGGCCTGTTCGTCAGCCTGATCTCCGATCTGATCTACACCTGGATAGACCCTCGCATCGATTTCGAACGGAGGGATGTCTGATGTCGGCCGTCGACACCGTATCCGTGCCGGTCAAGCGACCCTGGCTCTCGCCGATCAACAAGCGGCGCTGGCTGAGCTTCAAGGCAAACCGCCGCGGCTACTGGTCGCTGTGGATCTTCCTCGTGCTGTTCGTGCTGTCGCTGTTTTCCGAACTTATCGCCAACGACAGGCCGCTTCTGATCCGCTTCAAGGGCGAGTTCTACTCGCCGATCGTCAGCGACTATGCCGAGGAGACGTTCCTCGGCGACGAGGGTTTCCTGCCGGTTACGGACTACCGCATCTCGGTGGTGCAGGAGGCGATCGCGGCCAATGGCTGGGCGATCTGGCCGCCGGTCCGCTATTCCTACCGCACCACCAATAATGAGATTCCCGAAGCGGCACCCGCCAAGCCATCCTGGATGTATGCCAAGGACGTGCGATGCCAGCGCTATCCGCTTGGCGTCGACGATCCCAACTGCACGATCGGCAACTGGAACTGGCTCGGCACCGACGATCAGGCCCGCGACGTGCTGGCCCGGGTCATCTACGGCTTCCGCATCTCGGTGCTGTTCGGCTTGATCCTGACGGCCGGCTCGGCGCTGATCGGCGTGACTGCCGGCGCGATGCAAGGCTATTTCGGCGGCTGGACCGACCTTCTGTTCCAGCGCTTCATCGAAATCTGGTCGGCGATCCCGGTGCTCTATCTGCTGCTGATCGTCGCCGCCATCCTGCCACCGGGCTTCTTCATCCTGCTCGGGCTGATGCTGCTGTTTTCCTGGGTCGCTCTCGTCGGCGTGGTGCGAGCAGAGTTCCTGCGCGCCCGCAACTTCGAATACGTCAATGCCGCCCGCGCGCTCGGTGTGCCCAACCGCACCATCATCTACCGCCACCTCTTGCCCAACGCCATGGTGGCGACGCTGACCTTCCTGCCGTTCATCCTCAACAGTTCGATCTCGACGCTGACGTCGCTCGACTTCCTCGGCTTCGGCCTGCCGCCCGGTTCGGCCTCGCTCGGCGAACTGCTCAAGCAGGGCCAGCGCAACCTCAACGCGCCGTGGCTCGGGCTCTCCGGCTTCGTCGTCATCTCGGTGATGCTGTCGCTGCTGATCTTCATCGGTGAGGCGACCCGCGACGCCTTCGACCCAAGGAAGACGTTCAAGTGAGCGAGACCCCTCTCCTTTCGGTCCAGGACCTGTCGGTCGCCTTTAGCCAGGGCGGCAAAACGACGATAGCCGTCGACCACATCTCCTTCGACATCGCCAAGGGCGAGACGGTAGCGCTGGTCGGCGAATCGGGTTCCGGCAAGTCCGTATCGGCCTTGTCGGTGCTCAAGCTCCTGCCCTATCCGCCGGCAAGCCACCCCTCGGGCAAGATGATGTTCGGCGGCCAGGACCTGCTCTCCCTGAACGAGAACGCATTGCGCAAGGTGCGCGGCAACAAGATCACCATGATCTTCCAGGAGCCGATGACCTCGCTCAACCCGCTGCACACGATCGAGCAGCAGGTCGTCGAAGTGCTGTCGCTGCACCAGGGCATGGGCGAGCGGCAGGCCAAGGCGCGCACGCTCGAACTGCTCGAAGAGGTTGGCATCCGCGACCCCCAGAAGCGCCTCGACGCCTATCCGCACCAGCTTTCCGGCGGCCAGCGCCAGCGCGTGATGATCGCCATGGCGCTGGCCAACGAGCCGGAGCTTCTGATTGCCGACGAGCCGACGACCGCGCTCGACGTGACGGTCCAGGCGCAGATCCTGGAGTTGCTTGCCAAGCTCAAGGCCCGCAAGGGCATGTCGATGCTGTTCATCACCCACGACCTCGGCATCGTCCGGCGCATCGCCGACCGGGTTTGCGTGATGACAAACGGCCAGATCGTCGAGACCGGGCCGACCAAGGAAATCTTCGACAATCCGCAGCACAGCTACACGCGCCACCTCCTGGCCGCCGAGCCAAAGGGCAAGCCGCCGGTGGTGGATTCGTCGGCGAAGACCGTGATGCAGGGCTCGGACGTCAAGGTCTGGTTCCCGATCAAGCAGGGTTTCTTCCGCAAGACTGTCGATCACGTGAAGGCGGTCGACGGCATCGATGTATCGGTGCGTGCCGGCCAGACGGTCGGCGTCGTCGGCGAATCGGGCTCCGGCAAGACGACGCTCGGGCTGGCGCTGACCCGCATGATCTCGTCGCAAGGCCGGATCGACTTCGACGGCCGCGAGATCGACAAGTTCAGCTTCAGCGCCATGCGCCCGCTACGCCGCGAGATGCAGATCGTGTTCCAGGACCCGTTCGGCTCGCTCAGCCCGCGCATGTCGGTCGCCGACATCATCGAAGAAGGGCTCAAGATCCACGAGCCCCAGTTGAAGGTGGCCGAACGCGACCAGAAGGTCGTCGAAGTGCTGCGCGAGGTCGGTCTCGACCCCGAAACGCGCTTCCGCTATCCGCACGAGTTTTCCGGAGGCCAGCGCCAGCGCATCGCCATTGCGCGCGCCATGGTGCTCAAGCCACGCTTCGTCATGCTCGACGAACCGACCTCGGCGCTCGACATGAGCGTGCAGGCCCAGGTCGTCGACCTGTTGCGCAACCTGCAGGCCAGGCACGATCTTGCCTATCTGTTCATCAGCCACGATCTCAAGGTGGTGCGGGCGCTGGCCAACGAGGTCATCGTCATGCGCAATGGCAAGGTGGTGGAGGCTGGGCCGTCCGAACAGATTTTCGAGCGCCCGCAAACCGACTACACTCGGGCGCTTATATCGGCGGCATTCCGGATCGAGACGGCGCCGACCGGAGTGGTCAGCGAATAGCAGGCGCAAGGGAAGAGCATGTCGACCAAGGCCAAGGGCAAGATCCTTCTTTCGATCACCGGGTTCAACCCGCAGCGCTGGTACGAGCTGCTGTCGGCTGATCGCGAGGTGGTGCTCGAACCCAATGGCGCAGCCGACCCTTCGATCGACTACGCTGTGGTGTGGAAGCAGAAGCCGGGCACGCTGGCCAAGCTGCCAAATCTCAAGGCGATCTTCTCGATCGGCGCCGGCGTCGACCATGTCTTTGCCGATCCCGGCCTGCCCGACGTTCCGATCGTACGCGTCGTCGCCGACAATCTCAGCCAGCATATGAGCGAGTATGTGCTGTGGCGGGTGCTCGACCATCATCGCCAAGGTCAGCTCTACCGCGCCCAGCAGACCAAGAAGGCCTGGCACGAGCCGCCGCAGCGGCCGGCCGAGGACATTTCCGTCGGCATCATGGGCATGGGCAATCTCGGCCGCGCCGCGGCCGACCTGCTCAAGGCGGTCGGCTTCCGCATCAACGGTTGGAGCCGCCGGCCGCAGGAGCTTGCGGGCGTCACCACCTTCAGCGGCGATGCCGGGCTGGTGCCTTTCCTCAACGCCACCGACATCCTCGTCGTGCTGCTGCCGCTGACGGAGACGACCAAGGGCATCATCAATTACGGCCTGCTCAAGGAACTGCGCCGGCGCAACGGCCTCGGCGGGGCCGTGCTGATCAATGCCGGGCGCGGCAAGCTGCAGCGCGACGCCGACATTTTGCGCGCGCTCGACGACGGCACGCTGAAGGAAGCGAGCCTCGACGTCTTCGAGGTCGAGCCGCTGCCCAAGACCAGCCCGCTGTGGAACCACCCCAAGGTGTTCGTCACCCCGCACGCGGCAGCGACCTCCGACCCCGCGCACCTGGTGGCCCCTATGCTCAGCCAGATGGACGCCTTCGAACGCGGCGCGCCGCTGGAGAATATCGTCGACCGCAATGCGGGATATTGAGAGACATTCTAGAGACTGCTCCCGCCATGCGGGGTTGGTGACGCGCGGCGGCGCTCGTCAGGCAAATCTACAACGCCCCGTTTCTTCGCTCCCCTCTGGCCTGCCCGGCCATCTCCCCCCACAAGGAGGGAGATTGGTCTCGCCCACGGCCGCGCCTATCCCGCGAGGCTGCAGAAACAAGCCTTGCGGCTTTCGGGATCAGCCGGGCCACTGATGAAGGCGTGATCTCGCCGGTTGTGTGGGAGATGGCCGGCATGCCAGAGGGGGGCGGGAAGGATCACCGCGCGCCCGAATTGCCCCCAAATAGAGGCGGCGAGAAAAGACAATGAGCGTGGGGAATTTCCCCGCCTCGTGGTGCTCGATATCGCTTGAAGCAACGCGCTAAGGCCGCCGGAAGCTTGTCGGCCCACCATAGAGGTAACCGATGCGGTCAATGGCCTGGCGCAGGCCTTCGTGGGCAACGGTCATGGTATGGCCGTTGGCGTGGATCATGTTCTCGGCATCGGTCATGATCGCGACATGGCCTTTCCAGAAAACGAGGTCGCCACGCCTGAGCCGCGAAAAATCGGCGCCGGCATCGACCGGGGTGCCGAGCGAGGCTTCCTGCATGTCGGAGTCGCGCAGGACGTTGCGGCCGGTCATGCGCATCGACAGCTGGACGAGGCCCGAACAATCGATGCCGAAGGCACTGAAGCCGCCCCAGAGATAGGGCGTATCGTTCAGCCTTTCAGCAACGGCGACGAAATCGTCCGATGTGGTGCCGAGCGGCGCCAGGTGCTGCAGTACCAACGCCTCGCCCGATGGCAGGAGCCCGTAGCGGGTGCCGCGCGTTTCGGCAAAGCCGGTGACCGTGACCTGCGAGCCGATGGACAGCTGGCCGCTGCGCGGGAACTTCATGTCAGGGCCAGGATAGATGAAAGTGCGCGAGGCAGCGACGACATGGGTCGGTTCCGTGCCACGCGGTGCCAGGTCGCCCGACGAGACATAACCGACATAGCCGTCGCGCTCGGCCTGGAGCCAGGCAAAACCTTCTGTTTCGTCGAAGACAACGACCTCGTCGCCGTAAAGCAGCTGGGTGTTGAGGGCGGCATCAGGGCGCGGCGCCTTGCGGACGTCGGCGACCGCTGCGGAAATGCGCGCCGGACGACCGGCGACGAAGCGCTCGGCCGTAACCTCGCCTTGCAGGCGAGCGTCGGCAAGATCGGGACGGAAGGCGTGAAGGCGGCTGTCGCGGGCGGTCAAATCGGAAGCTCCATGGCTTTGGCAATGATAGCATCGCCCAATCGCTCGACATAGAGCGCGCCTTCAACGGTGCGCCGGATGAGCACGTTGCGCTTGTCGCTCTCGTCGCGGTGGCGCGACACGAGTTTGAGCGCGCCCATGGTGTCGAGCGCTCGTGTGATGACGGGCTTGCTGACGCCGAGGCGAGCGGCAAGCCCGCGCACCGTATGCGGCGGCGGGTCGAGATAAATGGTGAGCAGGATCGCCATCTGCCGCAAGGTCAGATCTGGCGCGTCGTCGCGCACCTCGGAGAGGGAAAACTGCTGCAGCAGTCTCAGCGATTGGCTCGGACGCAATGCGATCGGCATGACGCCAGCATCCACTATATTTGTTTCGGTTCCGTTTCATTCAAAAGGGAATTTTGCGGCACGGGTAAGGCAGGACGCAGCATTGGGCGCGCCACCCACCCATCCGCCTGCCGCGCCGTCTCCCCGTAAACGGGGAGACGGGAAGCGGCCGTTACCCGAACCGGGAAGAAATGACCTTTTCCAGCGCGCGGATGGCTTGCGCCTCGCCGCCGGTCGGACCATGCGGACGATCGCTCGGGTTCCAGGCGAAGATATCGAAATGCGCCCAGCCTGATGTCTTTTCAACGAAGCGCTTGAGGAACAGGGCGGCGGTGATCGAGCCGGCGAAACCGTCCGTCGTGACATTGTTCATGTCGGCGATCTTCGACGACAGTTTCGAATCATAGGGTTTCCACAATGGCATGCGCCAGATTGGATCCTCTGCTGCCAGCGACGCAGCAGCAAGGTCTGCGGCGAGCGTCTCGTCGTCGGTGTAGAAAGGCGGCAGGTCGGGGCCGAGCGCCACGCGCGCCGCACCGGTCAGCGTTGCCATGTCGATCAGCAGTTCCGGCTGTTCGTCGTCGGCAAGCGCCAGTGCATCGGCCAGCACCAGCCGGCCCTCGGCGTCGGTATTGCCGATCTCGACTGATATGCCCTTGCGGCTCTGCAACACGTCGCCGGGGCGGAAGGCATTGGCCGAGATCGAGTTCTCGACCGCCGGGATCAGCACGCGCAGCCTGACGTTGAGCCTCGCCGCCATGATCATCGAAGCCAGACCGAGAACGTTGGCCGCACCGCCCATGTCCTTCTTCATCAACAGCATGCTCGATGCCGGCTTGATGTCGAGGCCGCCGGTGTCAAAGCAGACGCCCTTGCCGACGAGCGTGACCTTTGGCGCATCTTGGGAACCCCAGTTCAGGTCGATCAGGCGCGGCGCATCGTCCGAGGCGCGGCCGACGGCATGGATCATGGGAAAATTGTGCTTGAGCAGGTCGTCGCCAAGCGTGACCCTGACCTCGGCGCCATGGATGCCGGCCAGCTTCCTTGCTGCAGCCTCGAGCGACGACGGCCCCATGTCGTTGGTCGGCGTGTTGACGAGGTCGCGGACGAGGAACACTGCATCGACGCTGCGGTTCAGCCTTGCGGCATCGACGCCCACGGGCACCTCGAGGCCGAGCGCCCTGCCCGGCTTCTTGCCGTAGCGGGTGAAAGCATAGCTGCCGAGCACAACGCCCAGGGTCGCCAGTTCGGCCTGCGCCGGGGCACCCTGGAAATGCCAGTTGCCCTCCGGCAGGTTGCGCGCGAGAGCGCCGAAGGCAAGCCCGCTGTCACCGTTGCCGATGCCGAACAATGCGCCTGCAAGCCTGCCGTTCGTGCCGGGGATTGCCAGCACCTTGCCGGCCTCGCCGGCGAAGCCGTTGGCATGGGCCCAGGCCAGGACATCTGTAGCAAGCCCGGCATTTTCGAGACCGCCCTTGGCAACGAGGTGGATCGGCAGTGCGTCGGAGGGCTTTTGCTCGAACAGTTCGACCGGCATTTCGGCTTCCTTCAGTCTCGGATGGCTATGCCTTCAGGCGTTCTTAACCATCCGTTAGGGTTAACAGAATATTTCTCCAAAGCGGGGAAATGGCCTGTGAACGGCCACGCGAACGAATGGAGACCCGTCGCCGATGTTGACCAATCGCTCGATGAACGCAACGGGAAAACGCCTCGCCAGAATGGCTTTGCTGACGCTGCTGATGGCGAGTGTCGCCGGCTGCGGCGCCTCCAGGATGACCACCGGCTCGATCGGACGCGGCAAATCGGTCGACACCATGTCGACCGGCGCGATCGGCGGCTCCGTCGACCAGATTGGCCGGGTCTATGCCAGCGATCCCAACAACAAGCCGGTAGCGCTGCAATATGCCTCCGCACTGCAGATAAAGGGTCAGACCGACCAGTCGCTGGCTGTGATGCGCAAGCTCGCGATCGGCTACCCAAAGGACCGCGACGTGCTCGCGGCCTATGGCAAGGCACTCGCCGCCTCGGGACAATTCCAGCCGGCGCTTGACGCCGTGCGCCGTGCGCAGACGCCCGAATATCCCGACTGGAAGCTGGTGTCGGCGGAGGCTGCGATCCTCGACCAGCTCGGCCAGACCCAGGACGCACGCGGCCTGTATCGCAAGGCGCTCGACCTCAAGCCGAACGAACCGTCGGTGCTGTCCAATCTCGGAATGTCCTATGTGCTCGAAGGCGACCTGAAATCGGCCGAGACCTATCTCCGCTCGGCCGCTTCGCAACCCGGCGCCGATAGCCGCGTGCGCCAGAATCTCGCGCTCGCCGTCGGACTCCAGGGCCGCTTCGACGAAGCCGAGAAGATTGCGAGTCAGGAGCTCTCGCCCGAGCAGGCACAGGCCAATGTCAGCTATCTCAGGAGCATGCTGGCCCAGCAGAACGCGTGGAACCAGATCAAGGCCGACGACAAGTCGAAGAAGAACTGACGAACCCGTCTGCCTGAAATGAAAAAGCCGCGTCACGACGCGGCTTTTTTTATGCTTCGTGAAGGATGCCGCGCTTACTCGCTGCTCGACTGTTGCTTGTCGCCCATAATGCCGCGCTCGCTGATCTGCATGCCGGCGGGGCCGAGGATGACGGCAAAAAGAACCGGCAGGAAGAACAGGATCATCGGCACGGTGAGCTTGGGTGGCAGGGCAGCCGCCTTCTTTTCGGCAGCGTTCATGCGCATGTCACGGCTTTCGGCTGCCAGCACGCGCAACGCATGTGCGACGGGCGTGCCATAACGTTCAGCCTGGATCAGCGCCTGGGTAACCGACTTGACCGATTCGAGACCGGTGCGGCCGGCCAGGTTTTCATAGGCCTGGCGGCGCTCGGTCAGATAAGACAACTCGGCATTGGTGAGCACGAACTCCTCGGCCAGATCGACCGACTGTGCGCCGATCTCGTCGGCAACCTTTCGCAGGGCCGCTTCGACCGACATGCCCGACTCGACGCAGATCAGCATCAGGTCGAGCGCATCGGGCCAGGCTGCCTGGATCGATTGCTTGCGCTTGGTGGCGCGATTGGTGACGTAAAGCACAGGCGCGTAAAAACCGGCATATGCCAATGCAATGCAGACAAAGATCTTCATCACAAACGGCTTGTCGGCAAACACGCCTAGCACGAAGACATAGAAGATGCCCAGCACCAGGCCGGCGAACGGCAAGACCAGGCGAAAGAACAGGAAGCGTGTCAGCGGGTTCTGGCCGCGAAAACCGGCGACCTTCAGCTTGTTGAGCGTAGCTTCGTCGACAAGTGCGCGGCGCAGATCGAGCCGCTCGACGATGTTGCGCATGCCGATGGACTGCTGTTCGCGCAGACCTTTGTGGCGACGGTCGGCTTCCGCGGCAAGGCGCATGCGCTGCTTGGCGCGCAACTCGTCGCGTTCCAGAGCCACGGCCTTCATGCGACCCTTGAGCGGATTGCCGCTCAACGAGGGCATGACGGTGAAAACGGTGGCGAACACCGCGATTGCAACGAGCAACGCGATGAGGAACGAGGGATCGGTAAGCGTCTTGACAACCTGGTCCGTCATCGGCCTAGACCTCGAAGTTCATCATCTTGCGCATCACGAAAATGCCGATCGCCATCCAAACACCTGAGATGCCGAGGATGAGGTGGCCAGTGCTGGTGACAAACAGCGGCATGATGTAATTGGGACTGGAGAAGAAGACGAGCACGGCGACGACGACCGGCAGCGAGCCGATGATCGCAGCCGAGGCCTTGGCTTCCATCGACAGGGCCTGGATCTTGGCTTTCATCTTCTTGCGGTCGCGCAGCACCCGCGACAGGTTTCCCAACGCTTCGGAGAGGTTGCCGCCTGCCTGGCTCTGGATCTGGATGACGATGCCGAAGAAGCCGGCCTCGGGGCACGGCATGGTTTCGGTCATTCGCAAAGCGGCGTCCGGAATTGAAACTCCGACCTGCTGAGCTTCGACGAGGCGACGGAATTCACCACGAACGGGTTCGGGCGATTCCGAGGCGATGAGGCGGATGCCATCATTGAGCGGAAGACCTGATTTCACGGCCCGCACGATGATGTCGAGCGCATTGGGGAATTCTTCCAGGAACTGCTTGACGCGGCGGCCGCGCCGGAAGGCGACGAACCATCTGGGCAAGCCGATACCGCCGGCAAGCAGCGCACCGGGCAACAGGATCAGAGGCGCACCCGCCAGATAGATCAGAAGCGTGACGACGACACCGCATATCGCCGAATAGACGTAGAAGCGCTCGATCGTGACCAACATCCCGGCCTGGCGAATCTGGACACGCAGCGGCGGCTTCTTGATGTTGCGGTCCTTTGCCTTCTGCTTTTCCTCGAGCTCTTTGAGCGTGTCCTGCACCGACTTGCGCCGCTTGGCGACTTCGGCGACCCGGTCGCGGGAAGCCTTGACCACCGACTTGTCCGACTCCGTCTGCCTGACCAAGGCCATGCGACGATCCGTATTGGCCTGGGTCTCGATGCGATTGAACAGAAAGGCATAAGCGACCGCGCCGGCGCTGAGACCGGCGAGAGCAATGAAGATCAGCATCATGGGGTCGAGGCCGAACATGGCGCGTCAGATCCTCATCTCGAGCATGTCAGTCCGCCGCCTTTTCCATGGCCTCGAGGGCCGTCGCAAGGCGGGCTTCCTCGCCATAGTAGCGAGCACGGTCCCAGAAATGCGGCCGGCCGATGCCGGTGGAGACGTGGCTGCCGATCAGCCTGCCGTTCTGGTCCTCGCCCTTGATGTTGTAGAGCACAAGGTCCTGGGTGATGATCACATCGCCTTCCATGCCGATCACCTCGGTGATGTGGGTGATGCGGCGCGAACCGTCGCGCAGGCGGGCGGCCTGGATGATGATGTCGACCGAGCCGACGACGATCTCGCGCACGGTCTTCTGCGGCAGCGAATAGCCGCCCATGGCAATCATCGCCTCGATACGGTTCAGGCATTCGCGCGGGCTGTTGGAGTGGATCGTGCCCATCGAACCGTCATGGCCGGTATTCATCGCCTGCAGCAGATCAAACACCTCCGGTCCGCGCACTTCGCCGACGATGATGCGCTCCGGACGCATGCGGAGGCAGTTTTTGACGAGGTCGCGCATCGTCACTTCGCCCTCGCCTTCCAGGTTGGGCGGACGCGTTTCGAGACGGACGACATGCGGCTGCTGCAGTTGCAGTTCCGCCGAGTCCTCGCAGGTGATGACGCGTTCGTCGCGGTCGATATAGTTGGTCAGGCAGTTGAGCAGCGTCGTCTTGCCGGAGCCGGTACCGCCAGAAATGATGATGTTGCAGCGGACGCGACCGATGATCTTGAGCACTTCGGCGCCGTGCTGCGAAATCGCACCGAACTTGACGAGCTGATCGAGCGTCAGCTTGTCCTTCTTGAACTTGCGGATGGTGAGGGCGGCGCCATCGATCGACAGCGGCGGCGCAATGACGTTGACGCGGGAGCCATCGGGCAGGCGCGCATCGCAGATCGGCGAGGATTCATCGACGCGGCGACCGACCTGGCTGACGATGCGCTGGCAGATGTTGAGCAGTTGCTGGTTGTCTCTGAAGCGGATGGAGGTCTGCTCGACCTTGCCATTGACCTCAATGTAGACGTTCTTGGCGCCGTTGACCATGATGTCGGCGATTTCGTCGCGCGCCAGCAGCGGTTCGAGCGGGCCATAGCCAAGCACGTCGTTGCAGATGTCCTCGAGCAGCTCTTCCTGCTCGGAAATCGACATCGCGAAGTTCTTGATCGCGATGATGTCGTTGACGATGTCGCGAATTTCCTCGCGGGCACTGTCGGAATCGAGCTTGGCAAGCTGTGACAGATCGATGGTGTCGATCAGCGCCGAAAACACCTGGCTCTTGGTGTCGTAGTAGCTCTCGCTGCGCTCGCGCTGTGCCTTGCGAGGCTCGGGCGCAAAAGAGGGCGTCGGCTCGAAGTTGCGCCGCGATGCGGCTGCCGGCGCGGCCGTCGCCGGGCGCGGGGCAACCAGCGTATCGCCGGCTTGTGGCGCCGCGGGGGGCGTCGTCGTTGCGAGCGGACGGAAGCCCGGCGTGGGGCGATTACCGTCGTCGTTGCCTCTCCTGCCAAACATGATCGACTAACACCTCCGCCGCAATGGCATTACTTCTTGCGAGCCTTCAGCCGATTGAGAATTCCACCAAGCGCAGACGCCTTCTTGGCCTTGGCCTCTGACCTTCCGGTCAGCACATGAGCGATCTCGTTGATCGTCTGGACGATCGCATTCTTGGCATCCATCTCGCCCAGCATGCGTCCATTGTTGGCCGCATTGCCGAACAGCAGCGGATCGAACGGGATGACCGCCAACGGCGTGATGCCGAGTGGCTCCGTGAAATCCTTGGCGGATATTTCCGGCCGTTTCGGCACGCCTGCCTGGTTGAGGATCAGCCTGGGCGGTGGATCGTTGGGCCGCAGCCGCTTCAACATGTCGACCATGTTCTTGGTGTTGCGCAGATTGGCCAGCTCCGGCGTCGCCGTGATGACCACCTCGTCGGCGCGGAGCAGCGTGTTCTTGCTCCAGCCGCTCCAGATATGGGGCACGTCGAGCACGAGCATCGGCGAGCTGCGCTGGGCCGTGTCGATGATCGAGGTGAAGGCCTCGGCGTCGAAATCATAGACGCGCTCAAGCGTAGACGGTGCGGCAAGCAGTGACAGATGCTCGGCGCACTGCGCGAGCAAGCGATCGAGATAGACCTCGTCGACACGTTCGGGCGCAAACACCGCTTCAGCGATACCTTGGGCGGGATCCTGGTCGAAATTGATGTTGGCTGTGCCGAAGGCCAGATCGAGGTCGGCCACAACGACCTCGGACTTGAACAGGCTCGACATCGCCCAGGCGATATTGTGGGCGATGGTGGACGAGCCAACGCCGCCCTTGGCGCCGACGAAGGCGATCGAGCGCCCGATCGGTTCGGCATCGGGGTCGACGAAGATCGAGGAGATGACACTGACGACATCCGCCGTGGAAACCGGCGCCACGACATATTCCGAAATGCCCGAGCGGATCAGCTCGCGATAGAGTGCTACGTCGTTGTAGTGGCCGATGACCACGACCTTGGAGCTGGGGTCGCAGTATTCCGACAGCCGGTGCAGCGCCTCAAGCAGGCTCTTGGGTTCGCTGCGCGATTCCAGGATGATGAGGTTCGGCGTCGGCGCACCACTATAGACTTCGATGGCAGTTTCGATGCCACCCATATGGACCTGAAGATGGGCCTTGGCCATCCGACGGTCCTCGCCGGCGCGGCCAATCGGCCCGGCGACGCTGTCTGTCTCGCAGAATGCCTGGATCGAGATACGCGGCACCGGCCGCAATGTCTGCATGACATCGAGGTCATGCTGCGACAGCTCGGCACCCTCGGGCGGGGAATCGTAGGCGAGATTGCTCATGTCAGACTGCCCCTAGCCATATCAATAGAACGTTTCCGGATCCCAAGCGGCCGGCGGCTTTCGATACTGATCAATCACAACGTTGCGATTCTCGGCATCAATCTCGCTCTGCTTGCGCGGCCCGAGCAGGTCCGCCGGGTTGGCAATCTGCGCAGCGAGATTGTTCTGATAGGAACAACCGAAATTGGCGTGGAGCTTGTTTTCGGTGGTGTCGGCGATGTCCGCTGGCCATCTTCCACAGCGTCCCGTCTGTGCCCGCATCGCCGGATAGACGACGCGGATCGGCGAAGACGCCTCTGGGTATTCGGTCTGATAGCTGGTGACGGCGATCCGGTTCCTGGGAACGCCCGCCTTCATCGCGATGTTCATCAATCCGCGCGCCGCATGCGACGCGGCGACGTCGTTGGCTCCACCTGATGGCGTCATGATCGTCAGTGTGGGCGCTGCCTGACGATCATAATTCTGCAGATATCCTTCAAAGGTGACCTTCTGGCCCCTGGTGATGCCGCGATCGCCAGCACCGACCGGGATGTCGATCGTCTGGTTCTTCTCGGCGATGACGATCGGATGATTGGTGCGATAGTCATCCGGGATCGAGCCGACGACGACGCTGTCGCGATTGGCGCAGCCGGCCAGCAACGCCACCGTCGCAACTGCAAGGAGTGAACAAAACGAGCGCGCTTTGGCCGATCTGTCGCGACCGGCGGTGCGTGTGAAGATTGCCTGAGACATGCCCCTATCCCCACTCATTTGTAGATGAAGCCGACGACGCCGTGGTAGCGGCCCATGGGCTTGTCGGTTTTCATGGTGCCGTAGACCCGGTTAACGCGGCCGAGGAACATGCCGGCACCATCGCTGGCGGCGTTGAAATTGTCGTCGGGCTTGGCGAGTTCGTTACGCGGGGTCGGGCGAGCAAGATATGGCGTCACGATGATGACCAGCTCGGTCTCGTTGCGTATGAAGTCGCGGCTGCGGAACAAGGTACCGAGGATCGGCACTTTTGACAGACCGGGCACGCCGCCCATCACCTGCTTGACGTCGTCGCGAACAAGTCCGGCAATCATCATCGACCCGCCCGAAGGAAGTTCAACGGTCGTGTCGGCGAGACGCTTGCGCAGGGACGGCAACATTGGGCCTCCGCCAGCGAGACCCGGCGATTCGTTGGTTGGTTCGGATACAGCCGTACGAATCTTTAGACTGATACGTCCTGCGGAAAGGACGACTGGCTTGAAATCAAGACTGATGCCGTATTCGACGCGCTCGTAACGGAGGCCGCCCGGGTCGGTTACGTCGCCCTCGTTGTTGCGCTTCTCGCCTTGAACTTCCTGCAGCATGTTGAATTCGCCGCCGACGCGAAAAGTCGCCTGCTCGCCCGAGACCGCTGTCAATGTCGGCTCCGCCAGCGTCTTCATCACGCCGGCCTGTTCCATCGCGTTGATCGAGGCACCGAGCCCATCTTTTGACAGACTGAAGGTGCCCTCTCCGCCCATTGCCAAAGGTGCGCCAAGGCCACCTGGTATGGCGGATCCTACGCCCCATCTTATGCCGTCGCTCACCCCACCACCCAGCATGTTGACGCCAAGCTGCTTCATTATGTTGCGGCTGACTTCGGCGACGGTAACCTTCAGCATGACCTGATCGTCGCCGACGATCTGGAGCAGGTTGACGATCTTGCTCTTCTGGCGTGTCTGGTCGGGGTTGTTGATGTCGACGCCGCCGTTTTCGGACCCACCGGTGGCGGTCTGCGAATACTGGCCGGTCGTGGCCTCACCGCCAGTAACGAAGATAGTCGCCAGGTCGACGGCGCGCTTGGCATCGAGGGGCGTATCGACGGTGCCGGTCAGCACGACGTTGTCGTTCAGCAACTCGACCTTGATGTCGGCGCCGGGAATGAAGCGCTTGATGTAGTCCTCGAGGCCGGCGACGTCGCGCTCGACGGCGAGATCGAGGCTGACGATCTGCTCGCCATTGGGACCGAAGACGAAGATATTGGTTTCACCCACAGCCTTGCCGAACAGATAGATGCGGCGGGCCGTACGGGTGACGGCGTCCGCAACGGTCGGATTGGCGACAAGGATGTCATAGGCGTCGTTCGGCAGATCGATGACCACCGACTTGTTGAGCCCCAGTTTGACGCGCTGGCTGGTGACGTTGTTCGAGCCGACCTTGGCCTGGGCCGCCGATGCCGACGAGAAATCGGTAGCGATAGCACCTGCGGCAAAAATGCCAAGTGCAGCGGTGGCAGTCGCCAGGAATCTGATGCAGGATCTCATTTCCTTGCTCCCGATTCAGAAATCTCGCCGGATTTGATGAGCCGCACGGTGCCGCGCTTGCCGGAACCCGAAACCAGGTAGTCGGCCTCGGCAAGGTTCTTCTGCTGTGTGTCGGCAACCGAGCGCAGCGCCAGCGTCAACCGGTCAGCCATCTGCTGCGCCACCGTGATGATTTCGGCCTGTTGCGGGGTAAGCTCCAGCGTCGCCGTCTCGCCGACCTTGACCTTCTTGCCCTCTTCGTCCTCCTGGATGGCCTGATCGATGGCCAGCACACGGATGTTGCTGAGGATGGTCTCGGTTGTGAAGCCACCGCCGGACTTCGATGCGTCGGCGCGGCGTGTCATGATGACGTCGACATAATCGTTGGGCAGAATGAAGCCGCCAGCCGACGTGTCGGCGGAAATCGTCGTGGCAACCGCGCGCATGCCGGACGGCAGCACGGCCGACATGAAGCTCTGGCCTTCGCCGATCAGCTTGGACTTGCGCAGCGGTTCGCCGCTGTACATGGCAAGGCGCGCCACCGAGGCCTTGAACTTCTCAAGCGCCTCGGGCTCGGCATTCCGGGTAATGAAGTTGGGATTGACGCCGTCGCTCGGCCAGGGCTGCCAACCGATGTTGTTTTCGACAGTGGCGCCCATGGGCACGTCGCCAGTCAGAACCAGCACATCGGTGAGCGCTATCTGCGGCTGCTGCGGGCCGGATTCAACGATGACCTCCGGCGGCGGCGGGGCCGCCATGTTTTTGGCGACAAAACCGGCGCCGCCTGCGGCAGCGACCGCCACGCCCAATATCATCAGTCGCGATGCAGCCATTTGTCCGAAACCTCGCCCTGGCACCCCATCAAGCCAAGCCGGACTTTGCATAGGCAATCGTCAACTTATGGTTAATGCAATCCTTACGAGCGTGATTAATTGTTTCTTACGCAGGGTGGGGCCGCAGCTATTGCGCGGCCAAACGGTCCACCGCCCAGACCACCAATGGTGACGAGGGATAGGCCAAGAGGCCACCCAAACCGAGCGCGATGCCATAGGGTACGCCCTTGGCATCTTCGGAAAAGTTCTTGAGAAGCATGTTGCGGCCAACGACATGCGACAGCGGCGAACTGCGGAACACAAGGATCGCAAGCGTCAACACGCCACCAAGGATCGTCGCCGTGAGAAGGTACTCCATCAGCGGCATGCCAAAGCCCATCCAGACGCCGGTGGCAGCAATGAGCTTGGCATCGCCGCCACCCATGCCACCCAGAGCAAACAGTCCAAAAGTGACAGTCAGCAACAAGGCGCCGGCGGCTATATGCATGCCCATGTCAGACCACGCCATCCCTGTCAGCGGCGCAACGACAACAAACACAGCGAGCAGCAACAACGGCACGCGATTGGCAATCGTCATCGACAACATGTCCGAGATGGCCGCGAACATCATGCAGAAAGGAAAAACGACAAAAATCAACGCTTCCAGCATGGTTTTCCATCCGTCATCCAGAGCCTGAGCGACACTAGGACCGTGGCGTTAAAGCCAGGTGAAGCATCAGCGCCTGAAAAAGCAAAAAAGGCTGCTCGTGCGAGCAGCCTTTTCGCAGACCTTACCGGCAAGGCGCCGAAAGGCATTAAGCCCATATCACGGGGCAGGCGTCAGCGCCGTCGCCACTGCCGAGAAGCGGCTGCTGAGCTGCGTGCCGACGCTGGTAGCAGCGGTGATGATGGCAAGCGCGATCAGGGTGGCGATCAGACCGTATTCGATAGCGGTCGCGCCGGATTCGTCCTTAACAAAACGTGCGATGAGGTTAGACATTGTAAGCTCCTTGCTCCGTGTTACAGCACTTCCGCCAACATTTCTTTGTCGTCGATCGGATGATTGCAACCTAGCGGGGAGCTCTTTCGATCGACTTAAGAAATAGCCTTACCGAATCCTTTCCCTGCGACTTGGCTCCCTTTGGTTAATCCCAACCTAAGCAGAACCTGACAATTGTCGGAAATGCAGCCGTCTCAGGGCTACGACGTTTTGCAGCCGCAATATGGATATTTTCGAACGCGCCGACAGAAAGGAGCGTTCGTCCTATGGTTGTCCCTACCCTGCGCTTAACCGTTGGTTCACCAAAGTCGTTCATCTTCCATTGAACAGTGGACCGACACCGACAGCCGCCGAGGGGGCGCCGATCATGGCTAAGCCGAACCTTTATTTCCTGGGAACCTGCATCTGGCTGGCATCGTTCGCCGCTGCGACGCATGCATATGCCGGCGCGGGCATAGAGGTGACGATGAACCAGGCCAAGATCGTGCGGCTTTCTCGCGCCGCCGACACCATCGTTGTCGGCAACTCGGCCATCGCCGACGCGGCGATTCAGGACGCCTCGACCATCGTGCTCACCGGCAAGGGCTTTGGCGTCACCAACCTTGTCGTACTCGATGCCGATGGCAGCCCGATCGTCGACGAGCAGGTGACCGTCATCCGCCACGACGCCTCGTCCGTCCGGATCTACCGGCGCTCGGAGGTGCAGACGCTCTCATGCACGCCCTATTGCGAGAGTTCCTATAAGAGCGATGCCGAGCGGATGTCCGAGAGCGAAATGAACGCCAGCCAATGAGTTGGCCCCTCAGCCGCGGCGGCATGGTTAGCGACCGGCAAATCGGGTCTGCGCAATTTTCCGGATCATTCAAACCGGACTTCAACAGCTTTCCTCTATAGGTCGACGCGAACCACAGAAGCGGTCGGGACATGAGTGCAGAAAGCAATGACATGAACGGACCCAGGCCAGGCTTCCTTGCCCGGTTCATGTGGAACCAGAGCGGCAGTACGGCGATCGAGTTCGCCGTACTGGCGATTCCATTCTCCTTGCTGGTGTTTGCCATTCTGGAAAGCTGCATTGCCTTCGCCGGCCAGCAGGTATTGGCCAACGCCGCTGACGAAGTCGCCCGGCAGTTGCGTACAGGTCAGGTCAAGGCCGCCGGTTTCACGGAAGAAACGTTGAAGGACAAGATTTGCGCCAAGATGGAAATCTTGGTGTCTAAGGACTGCAAGGACCAGCTTCTCGTCGATCTGCGCAGCTATCCGACCTTTGCCGACGCGGCGAAGGTCAAGCTGAAATTGACCGGTGACCGGGATATCGACACGACAGGCTTCGCCGTGACGCCAGGTCCATCAATGTCCAAGAACATGTTGCAGGTCATCTACAAGTGGCCAGTCATCACGGACTTCATGCGCGCGTCGATGTCGAACCTCAAGGGCGGCAAGACTTTGCAATATGCGACCGTCACCTGGCAGAACGAGCCATTTAACGACTGAGTGGACTGATCGGCTTTCAACAGCCGGGGTTGGGAAAAGGGGCAGCATGTCTTTCTGCGCGGGAGCACGATCCATGCTGGGGCGTTGGCGGTCTTGCGCACACGCTCTGGTCGGCGACAGGCGTGGCGTTGCCGCCATCGAATTCGCCATCATCGCGCCGTTGCTGTTGTCACTCTATTTCGTGACCATGGAGGTTTCGCAAGGGATCGAGACCAACAAGAAGGTCAGCCGTGTCGGCTCGATGGTCGCCGATCTCATCACCCAGCAGCAGACCATCACCAAAAGCGAAATCGATGCGATCATGAAGATCGGCGAAGCAATCCTGCAGCCTTACAATCGCAGCGTTGGCAAGATCGTGATCACGCAGATCGAGGTCACCGATGAAGCGACACCCAAGGTAAGGGTTGTGTGGTCGCGCAAACTCGTGAACGGCACGGCCTCGGTGGATGCGCCAAAAGACGCTCCTACGACTGTTCCAACGGCGCTCAAGGTCAAAGGCACGTTCCTGATCCGCGTCCAAAGCGACCTTGACTACAAGCCCGTCATCGTTTGGGCGGCCACGAGCAAGCCTACCCTCGGCCTGGCAGCGGCTTTCGACGGCATCGCTATGTCCGAGACCTATTATCTGCGCCCGCGCATGAGCGCGTCGATCCCCTGTTCCGACTGCTGAGCGGCTTCGATCCAGCAAGCTAGCCTGTCAGCTGCCGTCCGGCGGGATAATTGCCATTGCCGGCAACTGATCTTATGTCTGGCGGACTGGCAACCGAGAGCCCTTATCAGATGGCGCGTGCATTCCTGTTCGTCCTCGATTCCTTTGGCATTGGCGGCGCGGCCGACGCCGCGCGCTTCGGCGACGTCGGTTCGGACACCTTTGGACATATTGCGCGCGCCTGCGCCGACGGCCGTGGCGATCGCGAAGGCCTGCGCAGCGGCCCGCTCTTGGTGCCCAACATGACATCACTCGGGCTCGGTTTGGCGGCCAAGCGGGCGACCGGCTTCGAGTTTGCAAGCAACGCGCCGCTCCGCACAGGCGCCTTTCATGGCGCTGCCCAGGAGATCTCGAGCGGCAAGGACACGCCATCAGGCCATTGGGAAATCGCCGCCCTGCCCGTTACCTTCGACTGGGGCTATTTTCCGCAGACCATTCCGACATTCCCTGCCTCGCTGACCGAAGCGATCATCAGGGAAGGCAAGATCCCGGGCATTCTGGGCGACTGCCATGCCGGCGGCGTCGAAATCATCGAACGCTTCGGCGAGGAGCATGTCAGGACAGGCAAGCCGATCTGCTACACATCAGTGGATTCGGTGCTGCAGATAGCAGCACACGAAACCCATTTCGGGCTGGAGCGGCTCTACCAACTGTGCCAGCTCGTCCGCCGCCTCGTCGACCCGCTGAAGATCGGCAGGGTCATCGCCCGTCCGTTCCTGGGCGAGAGCAAGGAGACGTTCCAGCGCACGCCCAACCGCCGTGACTATGCCACCCCGCCGCCGGCAGCCACGCTGCTCGACCGGCTTACCGCGCGCGGCAGCAAAGTCATCGGCATCGGCAAGATCGGCGATATCTTTGCCCATCGCGGCATCAGCGAAATCCGCAAGGGTGTCGGCAACATGGCGATGTTCGACAAGGCACTTGGCGCCATGGACGATGCCCAGGACGGCGACCTGGTGTTCGCCAATTTCGTCGACTTCGACACCGAATTCGGTCATCGCCGCGACGTGCCGGGTTATGCCGCTGCACTCGAAGCCTTCGACAGGCGCCTGCCCGAGGCCTTCGCGCGGCTGAAGCCGGACGACCTGCTCATCCTCACCGCCGACCACGGCAACGATCCGACCTGGCCCGGCACCGACCACACGCGTGAGTGCATCCCGGTGATTGGCATAGCCGAGGGCCGTTCCGGCGGCGATATCGGGTTGAGGCCGACCTTTGCCGACATCGGCGAAACGGTGGCCGAACATCTCAGCCTGGCGCCCGGCCGCCACGGCAACTCCTTCCTGGAGACGATCGCCAGCCATGCCTGAATTGCCCGAAGTCGAGACAGTGCGGCGCGGACTGCAGCCGGTGCTGGAAGGCGCGCGCATCGAGCGCGTCGAGACCCGCCGCCCCAATCTGCGTTACCCCTTCCCCGACAAGTTCGGCGAGCGCCTCGCTGGCCGGAAGATCACCTCGCTCGGCCGCCGCGCCAAATATCTCATCGCCGATGTCGAGGATGCTCCGCTGCTGATCTGCCATCTCGGCATGTCCGGCTCGTTCCGCGTCGAAACCGACGAGGACGAAGCTACACCGGGTAATTTCCATCACGAACGCTCGAAGTCGGAGACGCACGATCACGTCGTCTTCCACGTCGCGGATCCGAAAGGTGTTCCCGCACGCGTCGTCTTCAACGACCCCAGGCGGTTCGGCTTCATGCTGTTTGCCGAGCGCAACGGCACCGAGCATCCGATGCTGCAGGGACTTGGCGTCGAGCCGACGGGCAACACGCTCGACGGTAGCCTCCTCGCCCAGCTGTTCGAGGGCAAGAAGACCCCGCTCAAGGCCGCCCTGCTCGACCAGCGGCTGATCGCTGGGCTGGGCAACATCTATGTCTCCGAGGCGCTGTGGCGCGCCGGACTTTCGCCGACGCGGGCCGCCGGGACGATTGCCGGCAACGGCAAGGTGGCGAAGGAGCGAGCGACGCTTCTGGCAATTTCGGTGCGGGAGGTGATCGCCGACGCCATCGCCGCCGGCGGTTCCTCGCTGCGCGACTACGTCCACACCGACGGCTCGCTCGGCTACTTCCAGCACTCCTTCTCCGTCTATGACCGCGCGGGCGAACCTTGCGCGCACAGCGGCTGTGCGGGCCATATCGAGCGCATCGTGCAGAGCGGGCGCTCAACCTTCTATTGCCGCCAGTGCCAGCGCTGAGATAGAGCAACGTCTCATCGTTGACGCAGCGAGAGAGGGAGAGCCGCAAGATGGCCTATGAAACGATCATCGTGGAAACACGCGGCAAGGTTGGGCTGATCACGCTCAACCGTCCAAAGGCGCTCAATGCGCTCAATTCTCTTGTGCTGGCCGAGCTGCTTGCCGCCACCGGTACCTTCGAAGCCGACCAGGGCATCGGCGCCATCGTCATCACCGGCTCGGACAAGGCCTTCGCGGCTGGCGCCGACATCAAGGAGATGCAGGGCAAGACCTATGTCGACGCCTATATGGAGGACTTCTTCTCCGGTTGGGAGACTTTTGCGGCCAACCGCAAGCCTATGATCGCGGCGGTCGCCGGCTACGCGCTGGGCGGCGGCTGCGAACTCGCCATGATGTGCGACTTCATCATCGCCGCCGACTCGGCCAAGTTCGGCCAGCCTGAGATCACGCTGGGCGTCATGCCCGGCATGGGCGGCTCGCAGCGCCTGACACGCTTCGTCGGCAAGTCGAAGGCGATGGACATGTGCCTGACCGGCCGGATGATGGATGCCGCCGAAGCCGAGCGCTCCGGTCTCGTCTCGCGAGTCGTGCCTGCGGCCGACCTGATGGAAGAGGCGATGAAGGCAGCGGCAAAGATCGCGGACTTCTCGCTCCCGGCGGTGATGATGTGCAAGGAAGCGGTCAATCGTTCTTATGAAGTAACGCTGGCGGAAGGGCTGCGCTTCGAGCGCCGCGTGTTCCATTCGATGTTTTCGCTCGACGACCAGAAGGAAGGCATGGCGGCCTTTGCTGAGAAAAGGACTGCGAATTTCCGCAACCGCTGACCTGAATCGCGTTGACGTTGGCACCAAGCTGAACTATAAGCCGCACCAACTGAGGCGCCCCCCAGGGACGCCCGATTTATTTTTGCGTTCTGCGGGTACCCGCGAGCGCCCACCTAGAGATCAAAGAGAGGCACCATGGCCAATACCTCCTCGGCCAAGAAGGCAACGCGTAAGATCGCCCGCCGCGCAGCGGTCAACAAGAACCGCCGCTCGCGCGTACGGACTTATGTCCGCCAGGTCGAAGAGGCACTGGCCTCGGGCGACAAGGCAAAGGCAGAAGCCGCGTTCAACGCCGCCCAGCCGGAACTGATGCGCGCCGCCACCAAGGGCGTCCTGCACAAGAACACCGCCTCGCGCAAGGTTTCGCGTCTGGCACAGCGGCTCAAGGCGCTTTCCGCCTAAGCCCTGCAAGCAATTGGATTTCTGACCAACCCGGCCTAACCAGCCGGGTTTTTCTTTTGCCGGCATGGGGCCGAAAAACCCGTCTGAAGGGCCGTCCGAGCAGGGTCTCCAGGGGGTCGAAATTTTGCCGGCATATGCGGCTATTCTGATAACTACAACTGTCGGAAGCAGCTCTACAACCAGACTCAGCCTGGCAGAAATTACCCTTTAATTTCATAGACTTATGAACGGTCATCCACAGCTTGTTCAAGCTGCCCGCAGGGCTCGGGGGACAAGTTGGTGTCAAGCGGATTCTTTTAAAAATATTTCGGACCGCCTGCGCTTTTTTTCGATCCCCGGAAAAGGGTTTGAATCACAACGGCTTTGCCCCTTTGAGGGGTACCGACAAGCTTTGAATCCGGAGCCGAGGTAAGCAGATTCATTAAAAACGGGTTAGACTCGGCCTTGCCCTGTCCACAGCGATTTTTGTAAGGTCTTTTTATCGAAGGGACGGGCAGCAAGCCCTCTGCAAAGCCACAAAATCGGCGGCGTTCTCGGCGTGGATGGAATCCGCGTCCGGGGGAGGTATGTCCACTTCGAAGTATACTTGGGGCGTGTGGGGATACACGGCATGGTGACTTTGCATCGCACCGGCGATTTCGCCGGATGGCTACGCATTTGCCTGGTGCTGCCGCCCCCGCGGCACTGGCCTTCCGAAAGCGCTGCATGGCGCTAGAGGAAGGTGACTGGGGCTCCGCCGGAAACGGCAAGCATCCCGAATGAACATATACCGATGGAGACGCGAGCGGCGCGTCCCCACTCGGCAACGAGGACCGAAGGTTAGGGATTGCAAACAATGCAAAGCGGCATCGAAAGGGAAGCAAATGCGGGCTTTCTTTTTACCGGCGAACTGATCGAGGGCAATGAA